>PMHH01000135.1 GCA_003156595.1 Acidimicrobiaceae bacterium | reverse complement strand
TGCGAGATCGCCGGCTACGGCCCCGTCCCGGTCTCCGTCGTCGAAGAACTCCTCGCCACCGAGAACCCCTTCATCATCGGGATCCTCACCAAAGCCCAAGCGCTGGTCGGCGTCTACCACCACGGACGCCACCCCAACGCCTACCAGCGGTCCGCCCTGGACTTCCTCTATCCGACCTGCGCCGCCCAGGGCTGCTCCTCACGCAACGGGCTCCAATACGACCACCGCCACGACTACGCCAAAACCCACTTCACCGGCTTCGACCTTCTCGACCGGCTATGCGGTCACCACCACCGCCAGAAAACCCACCACGGCTGGGCCCTCATCGAAGGCAAAGGCAAACGGGCCTTCGTCCCACCCCACGACCCCCGCCACCCCAGCCACACCCCCACAACCCCATCACCAGCCGCCCAGCCGCCATAACCAGCCGGCTCAGCCCGCCCAGGACCAAACGGGACCGACTTCTAGGGCTATGCCCTGGACCAGCGGACGTTCGGACCACGGCAGCCCGTGGTCGTCACCGCTCGCCCCGACGCCGCCCCACTCAGCCTGGCCCACTGCGAGCGAACCGAGCTGCCCGAGTCGGCCCTCAAATGCTGCCTGGCCGCCCTCGATGACGGAGCCGGCCGCGACGAGAGCCCGGGCGGTCGGTAACAGCGCGTCGATCCCTACCGGCAGAAGCAGACGATTCCATGTCAGTTGGCGAAGAATCATCGGTGGATGGTCAAGGGCGAGGGACCACTGGGCCGATAAGGATTGCAGGTCCGCAGAGTTGGGTTGGGCGCCCCGTTCACACTTGGAGAACCAGTCGCCGTGATCGTCGTAGAGAACATGTCGAAACGCTTCGCTGGGGCCAAGGCAGTCTCCGATCTCAGCTTCGTGGTCCGACCCGGGGTCGTCACCGGGTTCCTCGGCCCGAACGGCGCCGGCAAGACGACAACCATGCGGGTGATCATGGGTTTGGAAGCCCCGACGTCAGGGCGGGCCACCATCGGCGGTTTCGCCTACCGGGACCTGCCCGTGCCGCTCAAGGCGGTCGGCGCCCTCCTCGACGCCAGAGCGGCCCATCCAGGCCGCGACGCCCGCTCCCATCTGGCCGCTCTGGCCGCTTCGAACCGGCTGGCGAAGAGCCGGGTCGACGAGGTGCTCGGCCTGGTCGGACTCGAGACGGTTGCGCACCGCCGGGCCGGAACATTCTCCCTAGGCATGGGGCAGCGGCTCGGGATCGCCGCCGCCCTGCTGGGCGACCCCGCGGTGCTGCTGTTCGACGAGCCCACGAACGGCCTGGACCCCGAAGGGATCCTCTGGATCCGGAATCTGATGCGGGACTTGGCGGCGGAAGGGAGGGCGGTGCTGGTGTCTTCGCATCTGATGAGCGAAATGGCTCTGACCGCCGACCATCTGGTGGTCATCGGCCGGGGTCGGCTGATCGCCGATGAGCCGCTGGAGGCGTTCGTAGCCCGCACCTCGACTGAGACGGTCCTGGTCCGAACGCCCGAGCCGAACCGCCTGGCTGCGGTCTTGGCCGGACTGGGGGCCTACACGACCACCGGAGACGGGATGCTGGAGGTTGTCGGCGTGGAGGCCTCGGTGATCGGCGACGCGGCTCTGGCGGCGGGGGCGGCCATCCACGAGCTGACTCCGGTGCGGGCGTCTTTGGAGGAGGCGTTCATGGAGCTGACCCGTGACTGTGTCGAGTACGCCGCCGCCACGGCCCTCAGGTGAGCGTCGTGACCGGACTTGATGCCGCCGTACTGGTTCGGCCGACCCGTTGGGCCGGCTTTTCCGCCGCCTGCCACAGCGAGTGGATCAAATTCCGGTCGTTGCATTCGAACCGGGCTGCTTTGACCGGTGCTGCGGTGCTGACGGTGGCCATCGGGGCGCTTCTGGCGATGGCGACGTCCAGCCACTTCCACCCTGGGCTGGTGGCCGGACAGGCCGCCTGGGATCCGACTTCGGTGAGCCTCATGGGGATCGGAGTGGTGGAGTTGGCCTTGGCGGTGTTGGGGGTGGTGATGATCAGTGCCGAGTACCCGACCGGGCTGATCTGGGTCACGTTGTCTGCGGTGCCACTCCGGGGCCGGCTATTGGCGGCCAAGACGGCGGTGTTCGCTCTCGTGGGCCTGGTGGTCGGGGAGTTGCTGAGCTTCGCCGCGTTCGCGGTAGGCCAAGTGGTCATCTCCGGCTCCGCGCCGACCGCATCGCTGGGCCAGCCGGGCGTGTTGCGCGCGGTGGCCGGGACGGGGCTGTTCCTGGCGGTGATCGGGATGCTAGGGGTGGCGGTGGGAGCGCTGGTGCGGTCCACGACGGGCGGTGTGGCGGTCATGGTGGCGTTGATGTTCGTGCTGCCGGGTCTCGGCCAGGTGCTGCCGGAATCGTGGCGGGACCCGATGCTGGAGTTCTGGCCCACTCAGGCTGGCGGGCAGATGCTCAATGTCGCACCTCAGGCGCATGCGCTCGGCCCGTGGGCGGGGCTCGGGCTGCTGGTCGGCTTCACCGCGCTCGTCGGAGCCGCGGCCGCCGCTCGCTTCGTCTACGCAGAAAGCTGAGCCCCTCGGAGCCCTGACCTTCCCGCTCAGAGGCCGATGAGCAGACCGGGAGCGACCAGCGACCGGACTGCTCGCTGCAAGGGTTCCCGCGCCTCGGCGTTGCCGAGGGCCACGTGGGCCCGGAGCAGCAGGCTCTCGGCCACCGAGGAGGCCACGATCGGCGGGGCCGGCAGGTCTGTCGGGTCCCCGTTGATCTCGGCCAGTAACGCCAAGGCCGCGATCTCCGTGGGCCGGGCTTCCAGCACCCGGGCCGCGCCTACCGCTCGCTCAGCCCACGTGCCGGCTTCGGCGGTGCGACCGGCCAGCAGCAGGGCGAAGGCGGAGAGAACCCCCACGGAATCGGCCACCACGCTCCCCTCGTGCGGCTCCACCGCGTCGAGATGCGTCAGGGCCTCTTCGATTCGGCCCGCGAGGAGGAGCTCGGCCTGGATCACCTGGCCGGCCAGCCCCGCGACCGGGTCCAGCGAGGTGGGCGGCGGGAACGGTGGGGCGGCGGTGGATGCGCCCTCGGCGACCGCCACCGCGAAGCTGGCCGCCCAACCCAACCACGGATCGTGGTGCTCCGGGCGCAGGAGCCGGGCCAGCACGCCGGCGTGGGTCGAGGCCAGGCGGATCCGGCCGCTGAACCGGGCGGTTATCGCCAACAGGCTGCGACCGTGCATGGCGCTGTCGAAGGCACCGATCTCCTCGGCGACCTCCGCCAGACGGAGGGCGAACCCTTCCGCGTCGACGGTGTTCGCGGGTCCACCCCACATCGAGCGCAGGAAGTGGTGCCAGGCCAATGGGCTGAGAGTGGTCACCTGCTTCATTCGGTCCCCCGCCTCGTCGGCGAACTCGAGGGCGTCGGCGAGCCAGACCGGCACTCTTTTGTCCGTCGGCCTCGCCAGGCACAGGAAAGACGACGTGGATACCGCGCCAGCCCGGTCCCCGACCCGTTCGAAGATGCCGAGCGCCCGATCGAGGTAGGCGGCCGATTCCTCCATGCGGCTCAGGTTGAAGGTGGCCACGCCGGCATTGGCCAACGCCCAAGCCTCCTGGACCTCGTCGCCGACGTCTCGCCACCTGACGATGACCTCATCGAGGCGCGCTCGGGACCACGCCGGGTCGCCCCACATCTTCGTCCGGGCTACAGCATGGTCGCGCTCGACCGCTCGCGACGGATCATCCGGATCGTCTTCGACGAGGCCTAGGGTCTGCATCGCGGCCTCGTCGTTACCGGCCAGCTCCTGAAGCCGGGCCAGCCCCAGCAGCGCCGAAGGGCGACGGGCCCCAAGGCTGACCGCCCGCTCGAGCACGCGGGTGGCGTCCGCCAGGCGGGACAAGCCGATGAATTCCTCGCCCAGCCTCGCCAGCTCGTCGGCCGCCTCGCTGGTCAAGGACGCATCGTCCGAGAGGAAGTGGGCCGCCCGATCGAGGTGGCGGGCCCGGTCGTCCGGCCGGCTGACCAAGCCCGCGGCCCTTCGGTGCAGCTCGCCCCTGACATTCCGGGGCAGGGTCTCGTAGGCCACCTCACCTAACAAGGGATCAGCCACGACATAGCCGCCCGACTGAGTTCGTCGTAACAGCCCAGCCTCGACGAGAGAACGGATCGCGTCCGCCGACCCCGCCGACCCGAGCCCGGCGATCTGGTCGGCCGTAGATCCCTCACCCAGCAGCGCAGCGTGCTGGAACACCAGCTTCTGGGACGGGCCGGCTGCGTCGAGACGGGCCGCCAGTAGCGCCTGCAAGGTGGCCGGCACCGCCGCCGCGGAGCCGAGTCGGTAGCAGTCGCCATCATCGATCAGCGAGCCGCGGGACCGGGCCGTCCGCACCAGCTCCCGCAAGTACAGCGGGTTGCCACCGGCGCGCTCGACGAGGAAGGCGGCGGCTTCGGGTGCGAGTGGCTTGTCGCAGACGAACGCGCCGGCGAGGTTGGCGGCGTCCGCGGCCCCGAGCGGCGCCAGTCGGAGGGTGGTCGCCGAGGGGAACCGGGTCAGCCACTCGCTCGGTTCGCTCCGGCCGACCAGCACGACCAACACCGGCGCGCGTGACAAACGCGGGCTGAGCTCGCTCAACAGGCTGAGGGTGGTCTCGGGGCTGCGATGCATGTCGTCAAGGATGATGGCGACGGGCCGCTCGGCGCTCTTCTCCTCAATGAGGCGCAGGAAGCCCCACATCTGCTCCTTTTGCAGCCCGGCCGGGTCGATCGCCTTGAGAGACTCGTCCGTGCTGCCAGCCAGCGAGCGGACCCGGGCCGTGACCTCGCTGTCGTCGACTGGGCCGAGCTGCCGGAGCACTTCCGCGGCCACCCGGACGCCTCCCATGGCTCCGTACGCTGGATAGGTCGCTCGCACGACAGTGCCATCCGTGGCCACCAGCCGGGCCAGCTCACTGGCCAGGCGAGTCTTGCCGGACCCGGCGTCGCCACAGAGAAGGGCGACGTGAGCCTGCTCGTCCCGGCACACCCGGTGCCAGAGCGCTTCCAGATAGGACATTTCCTCGTCCCGACCCAGCAACGGCAGCTCTTCGCCGGCCTCGGTCGCATCGGACCGTCGTATGGCGACGGCCTCCCAGACCTCGACGGGTTCCCTTTTTCCCTTGAGAATGACTGCCTGTCGGGGGCGTAAGACCGCCCGGGTCCCGACCAGTTCGGCCGTGAGCGGTCCGCAGAGGACCTCACCGGGACCGGCGGCCTTTTCCAATCGGGCGGCGACGTTGACCGTGTCACCGATCACCGTGCTGTCACCGGAGCGTCCGACAGACGTCGCCATGACCTCGCCCGAGTTGATCCCGATCGAGAACACCAGGTCGCCACCGAGCTTGCGCATGGCCAGGCCCGCGGCCACGGCGCGCTCGGCGTCGTCGTCGTGGGCGACCGGAACCCCGAACACCGCCATCAGGGAGTCGCCCATGTACTTGTCGATGGTCCCGCCGTGGTCGGTCACCACCGCGCCGAGTTGCCGGAAGGCGGCGTCGACCATCCGAGCCACGATCTCCGGATCAGTTCGCTCCGCGAGGGACGTGAAGCCGACGACGTCAGCGAACAAGACCGTCGCCAGCTTGCGCTCCTGCACCGGTTCGAGGTCAATGACCGCCGGCGCTTCGACGAACGCGAACCCACATTGCCCACAGAACCGCTGGCTCTCGTCATGGGGTGCCCCACACGCCGCGCACCCCAGGACATCCAGCCGGGCGCCGCAGTCGCCACAGAATCGGTACCCCTCGGGGCTCGCGGCGCCACACTCAGGACATAGCGGCACGACAGCCAAGGTACCGGGCCTCAGGGGTCTCCCGGGTCCGGAGCTGCTGTCGCGGTTACCCTTTCCGCCTCATGAAGCGACCCCAACCATTCTCCACTTCTAGTCGCACCTCTTGGGTCGACCTGAATCCCGTGAAAACTCGTTGATACTACGGATCCGTTCCACAAACGGCGGCTCGGTCCGGAGTGGCAAGACGGTCGGCCCACGGCGAGCCCAACTACAGGATCGACAGGTCGGCGGCGTGCGTATCCCGCGCGGGTTCATTGAACCCGAGCACGCCGCGCCAACGGTCGCTGATGCTCGCCGGGTGTTCGACACCGAGCGCGGGACCGCGCCCTTCTCAGACCTCGTCGTGGTCATCGCGGCACTCAACGAAGCAGCCAACCTGCCCGCCGTCCTCGCTGAGATCCCTGACAGCGCGGCCGGGATCCTGCTCGACGTCCTGGTCGTCGACGATGGCTCCGAGGACGCCACCGCCGCGGTTTCTCGCCAACACGGGGCCGCGGTAATGCGCCTGGAACGGAATTGCGGCCACGGTGTGGCGTTGCGAGCCGGGTACCGCGTCGCGTGGGACCACGGAGCGCGGTACATCGCCACCCTCGACGCCGATGGCCAATGGGACCCGGCCGATCTACCCGAGATGGTCCGACTGGTGGTCGCCGGCGAGGCCGACCTGGTGATCGGCTCCCGAGCCCTGGGAGAGACCAGGGACACCGATCCCCTCCGCACCCTGGGGGTGCGGGTCTTTGCGGTGCTGGCGCGTGTCCTCACTGGTGTCACGGTGACCGACACCTCCTCGGGTCTGCGGGTTATGACACCCGAATTGCTCCGCAATGTGCCCCAGACCCAGCCGCAGTACCAGACGTCCGAGCTCGTCATCGGTGCCGCCCTCGCTGGCTATCGGATCGCCGAGGTGCCCACGGTGATGCGGCCGCGTCTGTCGGGAACCTCGAAGAAGGGCCGTGATCTGGCCTTTGGCTGGCGCTACGGCCGGGTGATGGTCGGGACCTGGTGGCGGCAATCAGGACGGCCAGGCCGGGCAGGACGGGCGGGAACGAAAGGCGCATGATTCTTGTCTTGATTGTCTCGCTGACCGCGTGACCGCGTGAGCCCGGCGAAGCCGCGAAGCCGGCCAGCCGTCCTGATCCTCGTCGCCGCGGTCTACCTGGGCTTGTCGTTCCTACCGTTCTGGGCGGCCTGGACCCACGGCCCCAGCCACTGGCTGCAGTACGGCGGACAGAACGACGTCGGCCAAGCGGTGTTCTTCATGGCGCAAGCCCCGGGGGCGATCATCCACGGCGTCAACCCCTTGGCCAACTCGTGGGCCAACTGGCCCTACGGCGCCAACTACATGGACAACACGGCGGAACCGCTGCTCGCCTTGCTCATGGCGCCGATCACGCTCGCCATCAGCCCGATCTTCTCGCTCAACCTCTTGTTCACCTTGACCGTATGGGCGAACTGCTTCGTCTGCTACCTCGTCGTCCAACATCTCACGCGCAACCGGCTGGCGGCCTTCATCGCCGGGCTGCTGTTCGGGTTCTCGCCGATGGCGACGGGCGCCGCCACGAACCACGAACACGTACTGTTCGACCTACTGCCGCCGGTGATGTTCCTGCTGCTGTGGCGGCTGTGTACCGGCCGGGGCCGGCCCCTTTGGAACGGCATCGCTCTCGGTGTGAGCATGGCGGTCCAGCTGTACGTGTTCACCGAGCCGCTCGTCGATTGTGTGGTGGTGGCGGCCCTGGGTCTGCCTGTCGCGGCCGTCATATACCGCCGTCAGCTCGCACAGCGGCTGGTGCCCCTCCTCGAAGGTGCGCTCGCAGCCGTGGTGACCTTCCAACTTCTCGCCAGCTACGGGCTCTATATCTACATCGACGGACCTGCCCACATCAACGGCGCTGCCCACCGGGGTGGGTTACCTACGCTGTCCGCTGACCTGCTCAGCCCGGTGCTGCCGACCTTCGACCAACGCTATCGGCTCGGAATCGGCGCACGCGGCGCCCGGCTCGTCGGCACCTTCGCAGGCAGCCAGTTCTTGCCGAACCTGAGCGAGAACGGCGCCTACGTGGGCATCCCACTGCTGGTCATCCTGATCCTGGCCGCGGTGTGGCTATGGCGGCGCCCGCTCGTGCGATGGGCCGCGGGTCTCGCCATCGTGGCCCTCATCTTTTCGATGGGTCCCAGGCTGCACATTGACCGCCACTCCACTTCTATCCCGCTCCCGTTCGACATCATGGCTCGGGTGCCCCTTCTGGACGGCGTCCTGAGCGGTGCCATCGCGTCTCGCTTCGCGATCATCGAATGGTTCTTTCTCGCGCTCATGCTGGGGATCGCCCTGTCCGAACTGTACGGCCGTGTCCAGCGCCCCGGCTGGCGGCACAACCGGCTCAGTCCCTCGAGGTCGCTGGCGGCGGGCTTGGCGGTGGTTGTGGTCGCCGTGGTCGGGTTGTTCCCGCTCGTACCGAAATGGCCGTATTACGAGGCGCCCGTACCTCTGCCAGGTCTCGCCGTGGGGTCGCAATTGCGATCGTTGCCGACCGGCCAGGTCTTGCTCGGGTACCCGTTCCCGACTGCGAACACCTATTTGATGGTTTTCCAGGCCGAGGACAAGATGCGCTTCCGCATCGTCGGCGGCTCTTTGATCCAGCCAAAGACCAAGGATGAGAACCTGGGCAGCTTCGCCCCGGCCTCGACCTGCCAGTCGATCCTCAATGGCTACTTCGATCTCGAAGAGCTGGGAGGGTTGGCCCTGAGCTCGAAAGTTCTGGCGAACTGTGCGGCCGACATGCTGGGCTGGAAGGTGCAAACCGTGCTGTGGACGAAGCTGGGGGAGTACCCAGAATTCGCCAAAGCTTTCTTCACGGTCTTGCTGGGGCAGCCCACGATCGGCACTACCGATTCGGCGCTCTGGCTCAACCCGCAACCTGCCCTGCGCGCCGTCGTCGCCGATGGCGGCAACGCGGCCGCGGCCCGAGCCCGGGCGGACGGACTCGGCTAGCCGCTCACGACGCTCACGACGCTCACGTCGCTTTACGACGCCTACGACGCCTACGAGCCGATTACCTCGCGCCCCAGGTACGGCACCAGAGCGTCGGGGACGCGAATGGTGCCGTCGGGTTGCTGACCGTGCTCGATCACCGCAGCCCATACCCGGGGGGTCGCCAAGCCAGAGCCGTTGAGGGAATGGACCAACTCGACGCCGCCACTTTCTCGGCGGAAACGGATCAGCCCTCGCCGGGCCTGGAAATCGGTCACCAGGCTCACCGAGGACACTTCCAGCCACCGGTCGACCCCCGGTGAGTACACCTCGAGATCAAACACCTTGGCTGCGGAGAAGGTCAGGTCTCCGGCGCACAATTCGACGACGCGGTACGGAAGCCCGAGCACCTGTAACGGCCGCTCGGCGTCAGCCAGCAACGAGGCGAACTCCGCCTCCCCGTCCTCGGGGCGGCACAATTTCACCAACTCCACCTTGTGGAACTCGTGCAGCCGTTGCATGCCGCGGGTGTCCTTGCCAGCGGCGCCGGCTTCCCGCCGCCAGCACACCGTGTACGCCATGTACCGGAGTGGCAGTTCGGCCTCCAGCAGGATCTCGTCCTGGTGCAGTCCCATGAGGGGCACTTCCGCGGTCGGTACCAGCCAGAGATCGTCGTCGCGGACGCGGTAGGCCTGGGTATCGAACTTGGTCAGGTGGCCGGTGCGGCTGATGACGTCAGTGCGGACCAGGTGGGGCGGCGCGATTTCCTCGTAGGTGTCGCCATGGAGGCGGAGCGCCAGGTCCACCAGAGCGCGCAACAGGCGAGCGCCGTCGCCGCGGAGCACCGAGAACATCGCCCCGCTCAGCTTGGCGGCCCGCTCCCCGTCGAAGATCCCGAGGCGGGTGGCGATCTCCCAGTGCGGCGCCCACTCCCGACCTTCGTAATCGGCGGGGTCGTAACCCTCGGTGCGCAGCACCACGTTGTCGGCCTCGGACCTCCCGTCGGGCGTGTCGTCGGCCGGCAGGTTGGGGATGCGCATGATGACGTCGTCGAGCTCGCGCTCGGTGACGCGAAGTTCCCCCTCGAGCTCCTCCAGCTGGACCTTCGACTCAGCTAGGCGAGCCCGAAGCTTCTCGGCGTCGTCGCCCTGTCCCTGGCGCATAAGCGTCCCGACCTGGGCGGCGCCGGAGTTCATCTCCGCCCGAGCCGCGTCAACCTGACGGCGCTGCTCACGGCGCTGCTGGGCCAGATCCCGGGCAGACTCGATCAGGTCCGGCTCCACGCCCTTGCGCGCCAAGCGGGCGGCCGTGGCGTCGAAGTTCTCGAGCAACAACCGGGTGTCGATCACGGAGCCGCGTCACTCATGGGTCCGCTGAGCCTAATCGGCCGGACTGGTGGTCCCCCCGGGCGTAAACACCACCAGTTCGTACAGAGCGAACTTGATCACGAAAAACAGTCCGGACACAGCCAAGAAGGCGGCTGCGACCAGAACCGTCTGCCAGCCCCCGTCGGACGACACATCCCCGGCCCCGACCTGCACCCAGTGGGTGGCCAGCGCGGAGGCCACGAAACTGATCAGGATCACGGTGGTGTACAGGAGGAGCTCGGTCCGCCGGCGCCGGCCCCGGCGGTCGGGCCACGCCCATCGACGGTTGAGGATGTAATTGGGTACGGCGCCGCCCACGAAGCCCGCCGCGGTGGCCCACGTGGTGCCAGCATGGACCCAACCGAAGGTCACCACGAAGGTCAGCTCAGCCACGGTCGCGGCCACCACCGAACCGGCGCTGTAGCCGGTGATCCGTCGCACCAGCGGGTGGCGGGCGGCACCAGGCACCAAGATGCGCACGCTCGTCTCCAGTCGAGTCGGACGGTCGAGTTGGGCGAAGGGCGAGGCGTGTCTAGCGCCGGATTCTGAGAGTTGGCTGAGAACCGAGGGCCGGGCCGGGCCGGCGGGAGCGCCAGACTCGGTTCTGATCGAACTCTTATCTTTTTCCGAGACGACCTTCATGTCGGTGAGGTTCACTCTGATGGTGAACCATTCGTCTGCCCTGACCAGCCCTTCGCCCATCCGTTGGGCACTGATCGCCCTGCCGGTTCTCGCCCTCTCCACCCTGCTCGCCGCTTGCGGCGGCAGCTCCAAGACGACGACAGCGTCACCAACCACGACGGCCCCTTCCGGTTCGGTCGCGGCCAGCCTCGCGAAGTACACCTCGTGCCTCGAAAGCAACGGGGTCCCCGCCAGCGAGGCGGGCTCGCTGTTCGGGCGCCGGGGTCGCTCCGGAACCGGTTCGTCTACCACGACCCCTGGCGGATCGGCTACCACGACCCCGAGCGGCTCGGTGCCGGCCGGTGGCTTTACCCGTCCGACGATCCCCGCCCAGTACCAGGCCGCGTTTACCGCCTGCGCCAGCGACCGGCCGACGTTCGGCGGGGCCGGATTTGGCCGGGGTGGCGGTATCAACAGCACCGCGTTCACGGCCTACCGCAACTGCCTGGAGATCCATGGCGTGACGCTTCCCACCACGCCTACCACCACTCCCGGTGCGGCTCCCCCGACGGGTGGCTTCGGGGGTGGATTCGGTTCGGTGTTGAACACTACGGCCGGTAAGGCCGCCGCCACGGCTTGCGCCAACCTGCGGCCAGCCGCGACGGGTTCGACCACCACCACGACGGTTGCGGGGTAAGGCCATGAAGCATCGCCGTCGCTTCTGGATAATGAATGGGGCCTTGGCGGTAGTGGCTTGCGTGCTGGCCCTGCTCGGAGTCAGCGCCGTCTTCCACAAGGCATCTGCCCATGCCGCCGTACGCACCGTGACTGCATCGCTCGGTGACGTGAGTTCCACAGTGTCCGCCAGCGGGAACGTCTCGCCGGCGGACACCGAGAACGTCAACTTCGCCACCAGCGGGACCGTCACCGCGGTGGATGTCGCTCTCGGCCAGCAGGTCGCGGCTGGTCAGGTGCTGGCCACGATCGCCCCAGGACCGGCCCAGGCTGCGTTGACGGCCGCCCAGGACAACCTGACGGCCGCCCAGGACAACCTGGCGCTGGCCGAGTCCGGCGGTGAGACCCCACCCCAGCAGGCCGAAGACGCGCTCACGATCTCCAGCGCGGGCGCTCAGATCACCACGGCCGAGAACGCCCTGACCACTGCCCAGACCGCCGTGACCACCGCCCAGAACACCCTGACCGCCGCCCAAGGTCAGCTGGCCTCGGCTCAGACGAACTGCGCCGCGTCCGGGGCCTCGGCGGCGTACACACCTCCTTCTGGATCGACGTCGACGACGCCGACGACCGCGGCGTCCACCGGCACCCCCAGTTCGACCGGTACGGCCTGCTCGGCGGAGGCCGCTGACGAGCAAGCCGTGACCCAGGATCAGGGCGCGTTGACCGAGGCCCAGGCCGCCGTGACCCAGGATCAGAGCGCGGTAACCCAGGCCCAGAACACTTTGACGCAGGATCAGCTCTCGATCGAGGCCAAGCGTTATCTCAGCCCGGCCACCATCCTGCAGGACCAGGGTTCGATAGCTCAGGCGCAGGAGACGGTCACCGAGGATCAAAAAACCCTTTCCGAGACCTCCTTGACGGCTCCGATTGCCGGGACTGTCACGGTCTTGAGTGGTGCCGTGGGACAGTCGGTCACCGGGAGCGGCAACAGCGCCGCCGCGGCGTCGAGTTCGACGGGGTCCTCGACGACGGGGTCTTCGACGGGCGCCACTGCTGCCACGAGTTCGTCAACGGGTTCGTCGGGTTCGTCGAGTTCGTCGAGTACGTTCCTGACGTTGTCCAACACGTCGAAGTTGGAGGTGGTCGCCGGCTTCGCCGAGGCCGACGCCACCAAGGTGGCTGTCGGCCAGACCGCCAGTGTGACGTTGAGCGCCCTCACCAACAGCACCGCGGTGGCGGGCACGGTGACCGCCGTGAGCCCGGTGTCGACAGTGGTCAGCGATGTGGTCACCTACGATGACACCGTCACCCTCACCAACCCTCCTTCTGACGTCAAGTCGGGTATGACCGCGGACGTGGCGGTGACGGTGGCGTCCGCCAACGACGTGCTGGAGGTGCCCAGCTCCGTCATCACCACCACTGGCCGGGCCTCGACGGTCACCCTGGACCGCGACGGCAAGCAGTCCACGGTGACGGTCACGACCGGCCTGGTCGGCAATACCGACACCCAGATCACTGCCGGGCTTTCGGCTGGTGAGACCCTCGTCGAACCCTCGGTGACGGTCAGCAGCTCGAGCACCGGGGCGACCACCGGGACCGGCACGGGAACGCTGGGAGGTGGCGGTGGGTTCGCTGGAGGCGGCGGGTTCGCCGGCGGAGGCGGCGGCGCGTTCACGAGGGGCGGATGACGTACTTGGGTAACGGGCAGGCACCCCTGCTCCCCTCCGAGCTGTCGGCGCCGGACGGGTCGGCACCGGCCGAGCAGAGGACCGCGCCGGTAATCGCCTTGCGCCAGATCACCAAGACCTACCGGCTCGGAGAGGTCGAAGTTCAGGCCTTACGGGGGGTGTCGCTGGTTATCGAGCGGGGCGAGTTCGTGGCGATCATGGGTGCGTCGGGATCGGGTAAGTCGACCCTGATGAACATCATCGGCCTGCTCGATATCCCCTCTCATGGTCGGTACTGGCTGGACGATGTCGATGTCCGCAATCTTGACGAGCTGGCCCTCTCTCGGGTCCGCAACCGCAAGATCGGGTTCGTATTCCAGAGCTTCAACTTGATACCTCGCACCACCGCGCTGGCCAATGTGGAGCTCCCCCTCATCTATGCCGGGGTGAAATCGAAGGAGCGTCGCCAGCGCTCCGAGGCAGCCTTGGAGCAGGTGGGCATGACCGATCGCATGCATCACCTGCCCAATGAGATGTCGGGCGGCCAGCAGCAGCGGGTGGCGGTGGCTCGGGCGATCGTGACCAACCCGTCGCTGATTCTGGCTGACGAGCCGACCGGTAACCTGGACTCGCGTTCCAGCGAGGATGTGATGGCAGTCTTCGCGGATCTCTACGCGGCGGGACGCACGGTGGTGCTCATCACCCACGAGGCCGATATCGCCCAGTACGCCGAGCGGGTGGTGCGGGTCCGGGACGGTCTGATCCTTTCTGACGAACGGATGGTCGACGCCACCTTGGCCCGGCCGTCCTTGGGGTCGGCGCCGTGACGTGGGCCGACAACATCGGTGCTGCGTTGCGAGGGCTCAATGCCAACAAGCTGCGCTCGTCGTTGACCGTGTTGGGCATCTTGATCGGCGTCGCCGCGGTGATCCTGCTGGTGGCCGTGGGTAACGGGTCGTCCCAAGCGGTGCAAAACAAGATCAAACTGTTGGGCACCAACACCATCACCATCGTCAACCGGGGTCGTTTTGGTCGGGGCCCGTCGACTACTGGCACGCAGACCCAGGCGTCGACGATCACCGCCGCGGACGTGGCCCAGCTGGAGGACCCCACCCAGGCCCCGGACATCTTGACGGTCTCGCCGGTGATCACCGCGAGTGAAACTGCGGACTACCAAGCGGCCTCGACCTCGGTCACGGTGACGGGCACCACCCCGACCTACATGGGCGCCGAGGACTACCAGCTCGAGGCCGGCCAGCAGATCACCAGCGCGGACGTGACCAATCACGCCCTGGTGGTCGTCATCGGCCAGGACCTGGTGACCAATCTATATGAGCCGGGGACCAACCCGATCGGGACCGACATCAGCTTCGGCGCCACCCAGTTCCAGGTCGTCGGGGTGCTCGCCAACAAGGGTTCCAGCAGCGGGGAGGACCTCAACGACGTGGCTCTGGTCCCCTACACCGCCGCCGAGGACCAACTCACCGGCTACGCCACCAGCTTCACCGAGCTGATCGTGCAAGCCACCTCGTCGAAGACCGTCAACGCGGCCGAGAACGAGGCGTCGGACATCCTGGCCTCCGACAATCACACCAGCGTCGCTGATCTCCCCTTCACCTTGATCAACGAGAGCTCCCTGCTCTCCACCAGCGCCTCCACCAACGAAACCTTCACCGTGCTGCTGGGCGCGGTGGCCGCCATCAGCCTCCTCGTGGGCGGCATCGGGATCATGAACATCATGCTGGTCACCGTGACCGAACGCACCCGCGAGATCGGCATCCGGAAGGCCATCGGCGCGCCCCGGGGCGCCATCCTGGGCCAGTTCCTGACCGAGGCGGTCATGCTCTCGCTCCTCGGCGGTATCGCCGGCGTCACCATCGGCTTGATCGGATCACGTTTCCGGATCGTCGGAGTCAAGCCGGTCGTGGCCCCCACCTCGATCATCGAGGCGTTCTTCGTGGCCGTGGCCATCGGAGTGTTCTTCGGGTTCTACCCCGCCAACCGGGCCGCCTCGCTGCGCCCCATCGACGCCCTACGGCATGAGTAGCCAGGAGGTTACCGGCGTGTCCGAGCTCACCGACGATCCGGTCACAACCCGCGTCGACATTCATCCCGAAGACCCCGACGACGACTGGTCGACCGCCCGCGTACGCACCGGGCTGCGCCTACGCACCCCCACCGCCATCCTCCTGACCCTTATCATGGTCGCCGGCGGCTTCTGGGGCGGGGCGGTGGCCGAGAAGCACCACGGCACGGGTACGTCGTCTTCCAGCAGCGCCGCGGCCGCCCTGGCCCGGGAGTTCGCGGCAGCCCGGGGCGGCACCGGGACGGGGGCCACTGGCGCCAGCGGGTTCGGCGGGGCCGGTGCCACCACCGGCACCGTCATCGGAGTCGTCGGACAAACCCTGGACATCTCTAACAGCGCCGGCAGCATCGTCAAGATCCAGGTCGGACCGTCCACGACCATTACCCGCACCGCCAAAGCCAGCCTCACCGGCTTACAAGTCGGCGACACCGTGATCGTCACAGGCAGCACCGCCGCCAACGGCAGCGTGACCGCCACCGCAATACGCGCCTCCGCCCCGGGCGCCACCACCGGAGCGGGAGCGGGCGCCGGCGGCTTCGCTGGCGCGGGCGGCTTCGGCGGCGGAGGCTAGCGGCTGAAGCTAGCTAGCGGAGCCCTGCAGCGACTCGGCCCGGCCGCAGCCGGCGCAGTGCACCGAGGATTACTGCGTCAATCCGGGGAGCGGTCGCCCATCCAGCGGCGTTCGATCGCTCCAGCCGCCAGCCGTAGCCCGGAGGCCGTGATGACCGCCCCAACTACGCCCAGCACCACCGTGGTGCTCAGGCTCGCTACCACCAGGGCCAACCCCACCAACACGAGCGGCGCAGCCCACCAGCTGCTGGGCGCGCGGACCGGAATCCGGGGCACATGGATGATCGGGCGAAAACGGCCGGCTCCTCTGAGCCGCCTGGCCAGCTGAGGATCCTCGGCGGCCGCCACTGCCTCCAGAGTGGCCAGGGCGGCGCGTTCTCTGGCGGTGAGGCTCGCATCGTCTCGAGTGCTCATCTCGCTTCCCCTCTGCGCTCACTAACCACCTCGCGGGTGGCACCGTCCATTCTCTACCTTCGGCGACTGTTAGGCCAGAATGAAAGTACAAAATACCCAACGAACGACAGGCGCTGCCGCGGCCTAACGTAGCGGACATGGCCACCCAGACCCCTCGCCCCAGCGCCGCGGCGCGAGCTTCCTCGGCGACCCGGACCACCAGGTCGAAGCGAGCGGCGACCACCAGCACCCCGGCCGCCGCCGCCGGCCCACCCCCGGGCCCGGCAGCGGCGCGCCGGGGTCCGCCCCCGCCCAAACCGCTGGCCACCCTGGCCATCGACATCGGTGGCACCGGGCTCAAGGCGTCGGTCCTCGACCAGACCGGCCGGATGGAAAGCGACCGGGTGCGTATCCCCACTCCCTACCCGCTGTCGCCTCAGAAGCTCGTCACTGTCCTCGAAGACCTCATCAAGCCGCTACCACCCTTCGACCGGGTGTCGGTCGGTTTTCCGGGGATGGTCCGCGGCGGCCAGATTCTGTCCGCCCCGCACTTCGTCTCCCCCGACGGGCCGGGCGGCACGCCCGTTCCCAAGCTGGTCAAGGCGTGGGGCCGCTTCGACCTCGAGTCAGAGCTGGCCCGGGTCACGGGCAAGCCCACCAAGGTGGCCAACGACGCCGAGCTGCAAGGTGCCGCGGTAGTGACCGGCAAGGGTTTCGAAGCAGTGCTGACCCTCGGGACTGGTGTCGGCAGCGCCTTCTTCCTCGACGGCCACCTGCTGCCCCATTTCGAGTTCGCCCACACCCCCTTCCGAAAGGGCGGCACCTACAATGACGAGCTCGGTGAGGCCGCCCGCACCTCGATCGGCTCCAAGAAATGGCAGCGGCGGGTGGTCGAGGCCATCGACACCTTCCGGGCCCTCACCTTCTTCGACCACTGCTACATCGGCGGCGGCAACTCGGCGCGCGTCACCATCGATCTGCCTCCCGACGTGAGCCTGGTCGACAACAGCGCCGGGATCCTCGGCGGGATCAAGCTATGGGAGCGGACGACTTAGCGCCTCGCCGCCAGGCCCCTCGCTCAGCTCCACCCGCCCGGCCGATCCGCCGGGGCCGGCGGCCCTCCCCGCCGGCCGCGGCCGCGAGCCGCTCCTCTCGCAAGGCCAGCTGCTCGCGGTCGTCCAACGGGTCCAGAGCCCCGACCACCCAACCGAGGAGGAGGTCCGCGAGCGCCGGGTTGCGGGCCAGGACGGGGCCATGCAGGTAGGTTCCGAACACCCGCCCAGCCCATACCCCGTCGGTCCCGGACCCGTCGCCGTTGCCAACGCCGTGGCGAACCCGGCCCGCGGCAGACGCGCCCGACCCGACGGTCGTGGCGCCGGCGTGATTCTCGTACCCGGTGAGCAGCGGGAGGCCCAACTCCCCAACGGGATCGACCACGATCTCGCCCACGGCCCGCGGCCCGATCCCCCGCCGGGTGACGCAGTCGACCAGCCCCAGCCCGTCGGCTTCCGTCCCGTCGGGACCGTAGACGAAGCTGGCGCCCAGGATCTGCAGGCCGGCACACACCGCGAGCACAGCGGCCCCCCCATCGACGGCCTGCTGGAGCACCCCGCCGGCGGGCGGACCGAGTTGCCGGGCCGCCAGCACCTGCGGGAGGTCCTCACCGCCGCCGACCACATAGATCTGGCACCCGGCGGGCACCGGCTCCCCGGAGTGCACGGTGACCACCTCGGAGGCAAGACCCCGCCAGCGCAGCCGTTGAGCCAGGACGACGGCATTACCCGAGTCGCCGTAGGTCCCGAGGAGATCGGGAAAAAGAAGGGCCACGGTGACCGTCGAGTCCGGCCCGGACATCAAGCCAGCCGGGCCCGGAGGGCCTGGAAGGACGTGTAGTTGGCGACGACGTCAACGGACTCAGCGCCGGCGGCGGCGATGGCCGCGACCGGGTCCGGCTGGTGGCGATGCTCGACCCCGGCGTAGTGGAGGCGGACCGCCAGATCGCGGCTGCGCTCGCCCGTGGCCACGACCAGCCGGCCGGCGAGCCGCTCGAACGGGACATCCCACAGCCACGACGGGTCCTTCCCGTCCGCGATGTGGGCGTTGATGGCCACTACCACCGGAAGTGGCGGCGGGCGCAGCACGTCGAAGACCTCGAGCCATCCGGCCGGGTTCTTGGCCAGGAGCAAGCGGGCGGCGCACCCCCCCACCCGGACCGTCGCGTACCGACCCACCACCTCGGCGACGTCCGCCATGGCCGCCACGGCCCGCTCCGAGTCGATGCCGAGGAGGGTGGCAACTGTAAGCGCCATGGTCGCGTTGGCCAGGTTGGCCCGACCCGGCAACGACAAGCGCAATTCGGTCCGCCGGCCGTCGGAGCCGACGACGGCCCCGTCCTGCAGGCGCACATCGAGGTCCGGCCGGCGAAGATCACAGCTGCCACAAGCCCAGTCTCCACCGGCCGTGAAGCGAATCCGGCCACCGCACCTGGGGCACCCGGATGCATCCATCGTCCACGGCTGCCCGGCTCCTACCCAGCGCACATCGGGTGCCGAGCCGGCACCCCACACCACTAGCGGATCGTCGGCGTTGGCGACCACGGTCGTCCCGGCGCGGCCCCCGAACGTGCGGCGCCAGGTGGCGGCCAGCTGGCGGACTTCGTTGTTGCGGTCGAGCTGATCGCGGCTCAGGTTGAGCAGCGCCACGGCCTTCGGCGCGGTGGCGTCGACGACCCGGCCCAACCAGGCCTCGTCCACCTCGAGGGCGGCCGGCACCCCCGCCGGACCGACCGCCAGGGCCGCGGCCAGCCCGGGCGGCAGGTTGGCCCCGAGGACATTGGTGGCGACCGGGCCGGTAGTGGCCAGGGCGGCGGCCAGGAGACTGGTCGTGGTGGTCTTGCCATTGGTCCCCGACACCAGGGCGACGGCGCGGCCGGCGGCCAGGCGCCGCAAGGCATCGGGGTCGACTACCAGGATGGCCCGCCCGCCGATGACTGACCCACCGCCCCGCCCCAGGCGCCGGGACAGACCCGAGACAGCCCCACCCACTCCGGCTGCCAGGCGGGTGCGGGGCGGCAGCGAGGCCCGGACCGGGGAAAAGACAGTTTGGCGTGACACGGTCGCCCCGAGGCTAGCTTGGCGGCCGATGAAGACGCCCCGATCTGCCAACTCCAACCCCCGCACCGACGGGATCGCGTTGCTGCTGCGCCTCACCATCGGTCCCATGCTGGTGGCCCATGGGTACAACAAGGTGTTCGGCCCGGGAGGTCTGCAGGGCACGACCAGGTGGTTCGACTCCCTGGGCCTGCAGCCGGCCGCTGTGCACGCCCGGCTGGCGGCCGCCACCGAGATCGGGGCCGGCTCGCTCTTGACGCTGGGAGCAGGCAGCCCGTTGCCCGCCGCCGCCGCCATCGGGTTGATGACCACCGCGGCCCGCACCGACCACAAGGGCAAGGGGCCGTTCGTGTTCAAGGGCGGGTGGGAGTACACCGCGGTGATCGGCGGGGTGGCGTCGGTGGTCGCCGGCCTCGGGCCGGGTCGGTACTCGATCGACGGGCTTCGCCGCCGGCAGCGCCGCGGCCTGTGGTGGGCCCTGGCGGCCATGGTCTTCGGGGTGGCCAGCTCGACGGCGCTCCTGGCGACGAGCTACCGCCCGGCGGCGCCGGCGGTCGAGGCGCCCGCTGCCGAAACAACGGCGGGCTAGACGGCAAGCACCATGTCCGACGATCCCGAGGGCGATCCGGTAGCCGTCGAGGCGGCCGGTCGGGTGGTGGAGATCAGCCACCCGGGGAAGGTCCTCTTTGGCGAAGCCGGGCACACCAAGCTGGACTTGGCCCGCTATTACCAAGCGGTCGAGCCGGCGATCATGGCGGCCATGGGCGGCCGCCCTGTCCTGTTACAGCGGTTTCCGCATGGCGCGGAGGGACCGTCTTTTTTCCAGAAGCGAGTCCCGGACAAGCGACCCGACTGGTTGGAGACGACGATCGTGTCCACGCCCAACGGCACGACCTCGCAGGCGCTGGTCGCCGCCGACCTGGCCCACGTGCTGTGGGCGGTCAACCTGGCCTGCCTCGGATTCCACGTGTGGCCGAACCGGGCCGACGACCCCGAGCACGCGGACGAGCTGCGCATCGACCTCGACCCGTCGCCAGGCGTCGATTTCGAGATGGTCAGGGAGGCAGCCCACGAGGTGGACGGACTGCTGCGCGGCGGAGGCCTGACCGGGTGGCCCAAGACCACCGGCAACCGGGGCATCCACGTGTACGTGCGCCTGCGGCCGGAGTGGTCGTCACTCGAGGTCCGGGCGGCGGCGGTGGCGGTGGCCCGGGAGCTGGAGCGGCGCCGGCCCGATCTGATCACCGCGGCCTGGTGGAAGGAGGAGCGGGGCCGGCGGGTGTTCGTGGACTTCAACCAAAATGCTCCGCACAAGACGATATTCGGCGCCTGGTCGGTGCGGGCCCGGCCGGGCGCGCAGGTCTCGACCCCGTTCGAGTGGGACGAGCTCGGGCGGGTAGTACCGGACGGGTTGACGATGGACACCGTGGTTGATCGGTTGCGGGCGTACGGTGACCCTTGGGCGGGCTCGACCCCTCAGTCGCTAGAGCCGCTTCTCGAGCTGTCCCGCCGCGATTTCGCCGCCGGCCTGGCCGACGCGCCGTGGCCGCCGGTCTACCCGAAGATGCCGGGTGAGCCACCCCGAGTAGCACCCAGCCGGGCCCGCAAAACCCTCTGAGCCTGCCGGGGCCTTTAGGGCGTCTTCAGGGGCAGCCAGTCGATGCGGCGAATACGGGCTTCGACCCTCGTGCTGCACAGGGCAACCAGCGCCACGGCCACGACCAGACCGAAGGTGTCACCGACGAGGCCGGTGGATGCCACCAGGGGCTCGAACCGGGGCAGGACAGAAATCGTGCCGTAGATCGACACCCCCATAAACAGCAGCTGCCAGCGCCCCACGGCGACCGGAGCCAGGCAGAACAGTCCCCACGCCAGGTACCACGGTTGGTAGACCGGGCCCATAGCCACCAGGAGGAGCAGGCTGAGCGCCAGGGCCAGGAGAGCCCCGACCCGTTCCCGGCGCCATAGGAGCCAGCCGCACGTCGCCGCGATCACCATGTAGCCCAGGCCTCGGGTCAGCTTGATGAGGGTAGCCACGCTCGGCCCGAACCGCACCACATGGACGACCTTCTCGGCGAGCAGGGCCAGGTCGGTGGTAGGGGTGGTCACGGACTGGACCATGCCCGCAATCCCGGCGGTGTGGACCCATCCCCAACCCAAGCCAGTGAGTAGCGTCACCGCCTCCAGCACGCCGAACGTGACCACGGCCATGGCGGTCAGCATCCGGCCCCGGCCGCGCCAAGTTAGCTCGCGGCTGGCCCACTCCCAGGCGATGAACGCGGTGGCCAACAGCGCCGGGGATTTGACCGACGCGGCCAGGGCACAGACGGCCACGGCCAGGAACGGGCGGCCCCGTCGAGACAGAGCCAGGGCGGCGATCATCAGCCCGATCATCAAGGCGTCGTTGTGGCCCGGGGATATGAGGCCGAGAAGGGTCAAGGGGTTGAGAACGGCCAGGGCCACGACGAGCGAGGGTGCCGTACCCCACTGGCGGGCCAGCCCCGGCAGGAGGGCAGCGGCGAGGATCACCCCGGCGAGGGCCAGCAGCCGCAGTCCTTCGATCGCGGCCACCTCGTGGTGCCCGGTCACATCGACGATCCCGGCGTCCACGCCGAGGGACAGCGGGCCGTAGGGCGTCGGGGTCTGGCGCCAGATCGGATCGACGAGACTGGCGTACTGGGGAGCGACGAAGGCAAGCGAGTCCGGGCCGTTGACGTAGGGGTTGATCCCCGAGGTGACCATCTGTCCGTCGGCGGCGTAGCTGTAGACATCCCGGCTGAACATCGGGGGGGCGATAATGGCGGGCAGGGCCCAGAGGGCGAAGATGACGGCGACGGTCCGAACCGGCGTGACCGGATGGCGCCGGAGATAGCCGACCAGCTGACACCAGGCGACTATCAGGACCGCCATTCCGGCGAAGACGCCGATGATCCCGACGGTGCGGGCCTCCACCGTGTGTTTGCCCGTGCCGAACAGCCACGCCCCGGGGAGATGCAGGACATAGGGCGACCCGGCCAGGGTGGCCCCGATGCTGAGGACCACCACGGCCGCGAATCCGCTCAGGGTGGGGACGACCAGACTCCCCTCGGCGCCGCGCTCGTCGACTACGTCGGCAGAACGGGACGACTCCGAGTAAGGCGCGCTCCCGGCGCGCAAGACCTCCGGCGTCGTCACGGCACGGGGGTGGGGTTGGCCGAAGCGAGCTCCACGTCACGACATTCTTGCAGACTGACTGCTCCGCGAGAGATCAGGCCGGCTGGGCCGGCGCCGGCGGATCCTGCGCCCGGGCCGGCTGGGCCGGCGCAACCTGCGCCCGGGCCCGCAACCGGCGGTCGGCGAACCACGGGCGCAAGTGCAGGCGGACCGGCGGCAGGTGCCCGTACACCAACACGCCCTCGCCGGGCGGGATCCGGCGCAGCTCGTCGGTCGGAACCAGCCGGCGCAAGGAGATGGCACTGGAACGAGTCCGGCGGCCGTCGCGGAGGTCGTGGGTCATCGTCTCTTCCCGAACTGATGTCTCGCCGGCCAGACCCGACAACATGTCGAGAGTGGCGAGGTCGGACACCCCCGAGAGCAGGACCTTGGCCCGGTGGTTGTTGGCAATCGTGCGCGCCCGATCCGCTCCGTAGCGGGCGCTGAGCTGGGCCAGGTCCTGGCAGACGGTCACCAATTGCAGGCCCATTCCGGCGCCGGTCGATGCCAGGGTGTCGAGGTCGCGGATGGGCGCCACGTTGGCGGCCTCGTCGAGGACGAGCAGGAGGGGCGGATCGAGCGGGCGGGCGTTGTCGTTGACCCGCTGGATCGCGGCGGCTACGGCCGAGGACACCAGGGCGGCGAACAGCCCCTGCACCCGGTGCTGCTCATGGCTCGGCCCGCACAGGTACAAGCTCCCGCATTTGCTCAAGAGGACGTCCAGATCGATCTCGGCGCTCGCGGTCGAGGCGGCCACGACGGGGTCCTCGAAGGGCGCCAGCACCGTCTCGAGGGTGGTTGCAACCGAGCTCAGGATGCGAGGGTCTCGAGCCTCGCAGGCGGCCAGCGCGACGGCGGCACCCCCTTCGCCGGCCAGCTCGAGCAGCCGGCCGGGTTCGTCGAACCCTCCGGTGTTGGTCCAGCGGACCACTTCGGCCATGCCCAAACCGCCCCGGGCGGCCGCTAGGAGCAACGGTGCGAGCTGTTTGGCCGCGGCCGCGTACCAAAAGGCGGCGTCAGCCATCCCGGTCCGCGCCGGTGTGGCTTCCACCAGCCAGCTGGCCACCCGTTGGGCGCCTGACCAGTCCGTGGTTGCCGCCAGCGGCGACCAGGCTGCGAGCGGGCGTAGACCGGAGGTCCGCGTCGGGTCGAAGACCCAACACGGCCCGCGCCGTGACCGCCAGGCGAGTGTGGTCGCGGCGAGATCGTCCTTGACCGAGGTAGCGATGACCGGACCGTTCCACTCGAGCAGGGCCGGTACGGCCAGCCCGCTGGTCTTGCCCGACTGGGTCGGGCCGACGACCAGCACCGAGTGGCGGGCCTCCGTGGCGAGTAGATGCCGGTGGCCAGGCGGGCCGGGCACCCGGCCGAGGACGAGCCGGGACGAGTGACCCGGACGGCGCACCCGAAGAGGCTGGAGATCCTTCCCCGCCGCCCACCGGGCGCCACCCGCCCACCGGGCCCCGCCAGGCCGGTGGCCCGCCGCAGCCGGGCTTCGGCCCCAGCGAGCCGCGGGGTCGCGCACCCGGCGTGATCGGTGGAGACGGCCTACCACCAGTCCCCCCGCCGCCACGGCCAGCAGGAGCAGCAGCCCGCAGCCGTAGAGGGGCAACGGACCCGGCAGCGCGACCCGAGCCGGCCGCGGCCAGGCGGCCCGGGGGTCACTGAGATGGGAGGGAAGCCGCATCACGATGGCGGCCGCGGACAGGACCGGCACAGGTGGCCATCGCCCTCCTATCAGCCAGGCCGCGATCTGGCCGGACAACCACACCCACCCCCCGATCGCGGCGGCGACGACGGCTGCGCCACCGAGCAGGGCGTCGGCCGGGCCGTCAAGCGCGCTCGCGGCTCGAGCCGTCAACGGGGCGCCTGGCCTGGCGCCGGACCCGGCCGCCCAGCCGGGGCCTCGGCTGTGGCCGGACCGGGCAACCCGGCCGGCGCAATCTCTATGCACTTGGGTTCTTCTTTGAGAGCAGGGACGTTTTGAGCGGTTAGTGCAGACGGGGCCGGGTTCGGGGCCGGGTGGGGATTGAATGACGAATGGTCGGGATTCCTGACGGTTGGTCGGTATAGTGGGTGAATGCGCTGTGTGAATGAACCGGCTGATCGTTGAGTCTGGCCGCCGTCCGCAACATCGGCTCGCCTCGGGCGTTGCGGAGCGGGGAGGATGTCGAGGACTTCGAGCAGGAGATAGTCGACCAGTACGCGTTGGCCATGGCGGCCGCGGGGCTGAGCGACGGGCATGTGAGCAACACCCGCTCGGCGGTGATCGAGTTCGCCCGTTCGCTGGACGGTCCTTTGTGGTCGGCGACGTGCGATGACGCGGACCGGTTCTTGGCCGATCAGCGCCGGGCGGGACGCAGCGTGTCCACCCGGGCGGGCAAGGCCGGCACGGTGGCGTTGTTCTTCGAGTTCGTGATCAGCCGTTACCAGGGCGATATTCACGCCTTGACCGGGATCGTGGTGGAGCAGCCCATCGACGAGTTCAACCGGCAGTCCGGGGCTTCGCTGGGCAAGGTGCGGGTGCCGCCATCTGAGGTGGAGGTCGACGAGCTGTTCAGCGAGTGGCGTCTGTCGGTCCTCGAGGCCCGCAAGTACCTGCCGGCCGCTCGCGACTATTTCGCAGCGTCGCTGTGGCGACGGTTGGGGTTGCGGATGAACGAGACGGTGATGTTGGACATCCGCGACTGGCGGCCGGATCTGGGCGGGTTCGGCAAGCTGCACGTCCGTCACGGCAAAGGAAGCCGAGGCCGTGGCCCCAAAGGCCGGCTGGTTCCGGCGATCAACGGAGCGGACCGGCTGATCGACTGGTGGCTGGCCGAGGTCCGCCACCGCTTCGGCAGTGACTGGTCCGATCCCGACGCGCCGATGCTGCCCAGCGAACGGCACGATCCCGATCTTGAACGCTGCCGGAGGGTGGGCGACGACGCGTTGCGCCAGGGTCTGTGTGTGGCCACCGCGGCATGGCTGCCGGGATGGTCGGGTCGGCTGACCCCTCATGTGCTGCGCCATTTCTGCGCCTCTTCCCTTTATGGGAGCGGGATGGACCTCAAGGCCCTCCAGGAGCTGCTGGGCCATCAGTGGCTGGCCACGACGTCGGGATACATCCACGTCCGCAGCGACCACATCGAAAAGGCGTGGACGGCCGCCAACCGCCGTCTGGAATCCCGTTTCGCAGAGGGAGGATGAGCGCATGCGATGGAACCTGCGGTTGAAGGCCGCCGAGCGCGGGATCTGGAAGTCCGCCGAGATGCGAAGGCACCTCGCCGACGCGGGCCTGGAGCTCAGTGCCGGGAAGATGTCGGCCTTGTGGGCGGGGACGCCGACCACGATCCGCCTCGATGACCTCGACGTTATCTGCGTCGTGCTGGAATGCGACCCGGCTGCGCTGTTGATCCGCGAACCGGAGAAGGTCGCGGCCCGACGGCCCCTCCACGAGAAGACCGCGAGCTCAGAGGAGACCTCGCCGAGGGTGGCCCCGCGGTTTGGCAAACCCAAGTCCGAACCGCCTCTTTGACACGCCCGCCGGCGCGATGTAACGGCTGCCAGGTCAACCGGGTCTCCTGGGTTAGACCGCGAGTCGACTTCTGTTATGCGTGCCTGCCTGGCGGGCCGTTCGCCCCGCCCGCTTGCCGCAAATGCGGCTCGGACCGGTATTTCAGCGAGGGACTCTGCGATCGGTGCCATCCCGGTGCGCCGCTGCATCTGGGATCGTGCCGGGACTGTCTGGCCTGGGGCGTGTATCGAGCCCACAGCTGGCATTGCTGGAGCTGCCGATGGTGGACCACCCACTACCCGCTCGGCGACTGCGAATACTGCGGGCGAAACACTCGAGTCGGCGACCAGCAGGCGTGCCGGCTGTGCATCGAACAGGCCCGTATCGTCCAAGAACCCGGCCGAGCGATCGACCTTCCCGGCGGGAACCAGTATGGCCAGCAGCTGTTCCTGGCCAACATGCGCTTCCAACGCCCCCGCGTTCCCAGGCTCAGACCGCAGGGGCGACGATCCCGACCGACACCAACCGGGTTCCGGCCTCTCGCTTGGCGCCAGGAGTCCCTGTTCTACATGGACCCCGACCCGGCCGTGGTGCGCGAACGGGCATTCGACGCCGACAGCGACTTGATCCGACACTGCTCCGCGGTGGTACGTAACCACGCCGCCCAACACGGATGGTCCAAACGACAGACCAACGATGTCATCCGATCCCTGCGGCTCCTGCAGGCCCTCCAAGACACGCCAGGGGCGAAGATCCGCGCCACCGACGTGCTGGAACTGCCCCGCTATGACGGCAACATCACCTCCACCCTGGACGTCCTCGCCGCCGCCGACATGCTCATCGACGACCGGCCCTCCCATGTCGAGCGATACTTCGCCGCCAAGACCGCCCGCCTGCCCGAACCGATGCGCCAACAACTCGAGGTTTGGCTCGAGGTCATGCTCAACGGGAGCGGACAGGCCCCCCGCCAGCGCTCCCGAGACCCCCAGACCGCCCGCATCCACATCATGGGAATCACTCCAATCCTGCACACCTGGGTTGACGCCGGGCATCTGTCCCTGGCCGAGATCACCCCCGAACATGTCCGCGCCGCGCTCCCAGCGAGCGGAGCCCGACGCAACTTCGCCGAATACGGGCTGCGGTCCCTGTTCAAGGTGCTCAAAGCCCGCAAGCTCATATTCGCCAACCCCACCCGCGGCATGCCACTCACCCCGGTCAACGCCAACGTGCCCCTGCCCCTCGACACCGACGCCATCCGCCGGGCGCTGGACTCGCCCGACCCCGCCATCGCCTTGGCGGTCGCCCTGGTCGCCTTCCACGCCCTCACCGCCCACCAGCTCTCCCGGCTCGCGCTCACCGACATCGTCGACAGACGCCTCCGCCTCGACGGACGCGACATCCCGCTCGCCGGCCCGGTTCGAGTGCGCCTCACCGCCTGGCTCGACCACCGAAACCGGACCTGGCCGGGCACCATCAACCCGCATCTCTTCGTCGGCCGTGTAAGCGCCCCCCGCCTCACCCCGGTCGGCAAACAGTTCCCATGGAAAGGAACAGACGTCCGACCCCAAGCTCTGCGAGAAGACCGCATACTCCAAGAAATCCACGCCACCGGCGGCGACGTCAGACGGGTCTGCGACCTCTTCGGCCTCAGCATCGAAGGCGCCATGCGCTACGCGCTCACCCTGGCCCACCCAGACCTCGAACGTCGGCCACCCGACGACGGAGCGTCTACCAACTTGGACGGCTTGCCGTCTATGACGATAGACTAGATTGGTGACCGCCAGGGTCCTGATCCGCAAGCTGCGAGAACGTGGTTGCGACTCCGTGCGCCAACGGGGATCGCACCAGATCTGGCGCTGCGGCACCTGCCAGACAGTGATCCCCATCCACGCCGGCGACCTCACCCCCGGCACCCTTCGATCCATCGAACGCGACCTGGAGCCCTGCCTGGGCCCGAAATGGCTGACCAAATGAGAAACGACACCGACCCGAACATGACGGAGGACACCGTGCAGACCTACACCGCCCGCTTGGAGAAAGAAGACGACGGGCGCTGGTCGGTCGAGCTCGAGGAAGAACCACGCGTTCACACCTGGGGCAAGACCATCGACCAAGCGCTCACCCGGATGCGCGAGGCGGCCGCCTTGTGGTTCCAGACCGACGAAGCGTCGATCGAGCTCGTCCCCCGACCAGTACTTCCAAAGACCACAGGTCGGACCGTCGAGCAGGCCCGAAAAGCCCGAGAGCAAGCACGCAACGCCGACCGCCAGGCCATAGAGCAGACCCGCAAAGCAGCCGTCGCTCTTACCAGCCGCGGGATCAGCATGCGCGACGCCGCCGCCATCCTCGGCATCTCCCACCAGCGCGTCCACCAGCTCCTCACACCCGAAACCTCGCCCGGCCGCAAAGCCGGCTGACCGACGGTTCCCCGAACCCACGGCACCAGGTAGGCTCCGTACCAGCATCTACCCTTCGGTTCCAGAGAATTCGGCCCCAGATCCCGGGAACTGGCGGGGGTTCTCGGTCATCGCCGCGTCCGTGTCCACCAGGCCGGCTTCGGTCCGACCGACACGGTGCTCCACGAGCCAGGACCGGTCCCCGACTTTCCAGAGCGCCACGCCACGGGGCAGCCGGCTGACCAGGTCCCGTTCGGTGTCGCTGAGGCGGAGCAACGGTCCGCTGTACTCCGCCTCCGACGGGGACTGCCCGAACACGACTCGGGTCTCGGTGTCGGCCAGGAGGCCTTCGGCGAGACGCTGCTGCGCTGATCCCTCGGCGCCGGCCGCCCGCAGGTCGGACAGCCGGTGCACGACCGCGACGTTGGCGACGCCCATGGCCCGCGCCAGCTTGAAGGTGGCCTGCAACCAGCGCGCCGTCGCCAGATCGTGGAGTACCGCCCACGCTTCGTCCACCACAACCAACCGCTTGGGCCCGCCTCGCTGCGCCAAGATCGCCTGCAGCCAGGCGGTGGCGCAGGTCATGAGCACGGCGAGGGCGGGCGAGGCGAACACCGCCGACAAGTCGAGGGCCACGATAGGGGCGTCGAGGTGCACGTGTGCGGACGTGGGTCCGTCGAACATCCCGGCCAGATCGCCCTCGACCAGCCGGCGTAGCTCCAGCGCCACCAGCCGGCCGTCGCCGGCGAGCCCGGCCGCGTCGGTGCGAACCGTGGCCGCCAGGGCGGGATCCGGGTCGAGCATGGCGGCGACCACGTCCGGCAGGGTGGGGTGATCGGTGCGACCGGCGACCCCCCGAGCGGCCAGCTCGACCGCGGTCCGCTCCGGCGGGGAGAGGGACCGCCCGAGGGACGACGCCGCCAGCGAGCAGACCAGCTCGGCCCGCCGGCGCACACCAGCCTGCGGATCCACACCAGCCGCCAATCCGGCCGCCAATCCCCCGCCGGCCGACGGCCCCCCGTCAGCTGAGGGTTCGCGGTCCACGCCGGCCGGCGGGCGGCCACCGGCCGGGGCCAGGTCCAGCGGGTTGAGGCGAATGCCGCCGCCCGGGGCGAGCCGCAGCGGCTGGCTCCCGCACGCCTCGGCCAGGGCCCCGTACTCCCCTTTGGGGTCCACGATCCAGGCTTGTCGGCCGAACGCGACCTGGCGCCACACCAACGTCTTGACGAACGTGGACTTGCCCCGACCGACCTGCCCGATGACCAGCAGGTTTGGGTTGGTCAACACACCGCGCCGGTACAACGCCCACGGGTCGAAGCAAAAGGACCCCCCGAAGAGATCCCGGCCAATCAGCGGCCCCTGACCGCCGAGACCGCCCTCGGAGACAAACGGGTAGACGGCCTGCAGGTGGGCGGTCGTGGCCCGGTGGGGGCGAGGCGGCTTCACCGGACGGGAACCCGAACCATCGCCGCCGTCACGCCAGCCCGCGGGCGAGCGGGAGCGTCCACGTGTAGGCCTCGGCCTGGCGTCCATACAGCCGCCGGAGCTCCAGGTGGGCGGTCTGGGCCGCCTGCTCGGTCTCCACGCAGGCGGTCTCGAGAGCGGCCCGGTCGGGGGCCGTGACCGTCACGTAACCCGAGAAGCGGAACTCGGCGTGCCCGTCGGCTAGCTCGGCCTCACGACGCACCACCCCGTCGGCCTCCCGGCGCCGGCGGGCGCTTGGCAGGAAACCGGCTCGACTGCGCAGCTCCTCGTCCGCCACGTCGGCGGCCCGGGCGGCCCGCACCTCGCGAGCAGCCCGGTCGGCGGGAACAGGCGCCATCACGACCGACACCGTCCGCCGCCCGTCGCACAGCAGCAAGGGGGTCATGAAGTCGGGGCTGACCTCGACTCGGGGCCATTCCGAGATCCAATACGTCGCATGCCAGGTGCCATCGGCCCGCAGCGCGGACCAGGCCTCGTCGGTGGCCATCGGCCAGGGATGGGCCCGCGGCGCATCGCCGGCGACATCGACGAGGTCCGGCCGTTGGGCCGAACCCAGCAGGCCCCGCATGGCCTCTAGGCCGAGCGGCGCACCCGCCCGGAGATCGCTGTTGCGCAGATGGCCGTCGAGGAGCCGGACCTCCCGGCGCAGCCCGTCCAGCACCCGATCCTCCTGACCGCCGGGACGGTGCGATCCGCCGACCGCCAGGACCATCCAGGCCTGGTGAGACTGGGTGACCGCTCCGGACCCGGCCACCAGCTGGCGGTAGCTGTCTCGAGCGGCCTCGGTCGAGGCGTCGCCGGGCGGCAGCGCCACCACGCCGCCCCCGCAGACGGGGGCACTGCGGTGAACCCATTGGATACGCCGCAGCGGCGTGCTCGGGCGGGCCAGGGTGCCGAGGACCGCTCGCCAGGATTCCAGCCGCCGGAGTTGTTCGTCGACATCGAGCAGGACGAAGGACCGGCCCTGGACGGGCACCACCGCCGCCCAGGACGCCGACCGGCGGTCCCGGACCACCCCCAGGGCGTCCTGGCCGGGCAGGCCCGGCACCTCGACGAGATCGATCCCAGCTGGAGCCGGGCCGGTCCTCCCTCTGTCCGGGCCGGGGCTGGTGGCGCCCACGCGGATCGGCAACCCACGACCCCGCCAGCCCGCCAGCGGCTCGGTGCCAACTACCGGCCCGCGTGACCGGCGGCCCGCCCACCGGGCCACCACGGGGATCCATCCGGTCAGTGGGCGTCCCTCGTGCGGCCAGAGCGCCCCGACGGCCGCGGCGACCAGAACCAATACGGCGACTCCGGGACCGACTGGAGCCGCGACGACGTGGCCGGCGACGAGGGCGCCCGCCACCCCACCGATCAGGGTCCCGATTTGGCCGGCCTGCAGCCCGAGCAGCAGGCCGCGCCGCTCCAACGGCTGGAACGTGTACCGGCGGCTGACCTCAGACACGGCCAGCCTCCGGCGTGGGCTCCGGCGCGTAGTCGGTCGACCGTTCTCCTATCCGCTGCGGGACGACGGGCTCGGCCTGCGGCGGCTGGGCCGCCCCGGACTTGGCGGAGAGGAGCAGACCCGCCACCGGATGGCTCGGCCCGGCGGCGACGGTGGTGGCCGCCCGGCCGGCGAAACGCAACGGGCGCCGGGACATCCCCTCGAGATGGGCGATCGCTCCCGCTTCGACGATCGGCGCCAGGCGCAGGAGGCAGAAGGGCGCAAACCCGGCGAGGAGGAGGATGGCCGCACCGATGACGGCGTTGTCCGGTGCGGGCGCGCCTCGAATGGCGGCCACGCCGAGGGTCAGCGTCGCCACGATGACGAACTTCGAAAGGATCAGGGCGGCCAGCAACTCCACCGTTCGCTTGGCGATCGACATGGTGGCCGGCCAGACGCAGCAAGCCAACGCCAATGGCATGAAAAAGACGGCCACGTAGATAGCCGTCGCCCTGACCACCAGCTCCAGCCACAACATCACCGCTCCCACGATCAGCAACAGGCTGATCACGTCCGCCACCAGCTCGGGGACTCCCGGTATGACCGTCGCCGACGTCAAGGCGCGCAGGCCGCCGCCCAGGCTGTCCGTGGTCCGCCCCAGGATGGCGTCGCAGAGGGCATCGGTCGCCGACAGCGCCAGCTGGGTGAGTTGCACACCCAACAAGCCGGCGAGCACCCCGACCGGCAGACCCACCCCCCACACTCGGGCGAGGCGGCGCAGGTCCTGGCGAAGGACCGGTCCGATCGTCGCGGCCAACAAGAGCGGGACGACCACGAACCCGGCCAGCTGGACCATGACATCGGCCCGGTTGAGGAACCAGGGCGCGTTCAGCTGCACCGTGGGGGGCTTCGCGATCAGGGCGACGATGTGGCCGACCAACCACGCCGCGGCCGACTCCAACGCCGAGCTCAGCGCGACGAGGACAGCCGAAGCCGCGTCGTGGGCAAGCGATCCGCCCACCGATCCGCCTACCGACGGGATGGCATCGCAAAGTTCCAGGATGGCGCACGGCAATGGGTCGCCGACCAGGGGGGCCCTCATCAGAAACGCCCGCCCAAGTTGAGGAAGAAGGAGATGATGGGCTGGGCTCCGCCGATCAGGACGGCGGCGAGGGCCGAGACCATCACACCGCGTCGACCGTTGTAGGCCTGCTGGTAGTTCTGCGAGTAGTGGCCGAAGGCCCAAAGGATCGCCCCCACGACCACCCCGACCATGGCGGCGATCAACGCCCAAAAGTCGACGCCGTTGGCCAACGTTTCCAACACTGACGAACCGGGCAGACCGGTAGGGTCCGGGTCGAGCGGGGGCACGCCGGCGGCGACGAAGAACGGTACGAGCGGAAACGGCATGCAGACCTCCGGGGCGGGCGCGACAGGGCCGGGCTGATGGGCTGCGCTCGCAGCCGACTATGCGGCTACTCTTTCATATCTTTTAATGAAGTTCCACTATTTATTATGCGCCTGAGATCCGCCGCTCACCCATGCCGGAAGTCATAGGTACGACCCAGCGAAGACCGGAATCTGAGCGACCGCTTGCCGCGCCGCAATTCTAGAAATAGGATCATTTTTGTTAGCATTTACGACCCGGGAGGAACATTCCGTGGGAGCCAGCGCAGAACTCATCCAGAACAACGCCGACTACAGGGCCACTTTCGACAAGGGGAACCTACCCCTGCCCCCTGCGAAGCAAGTCGCCGTCCTGGCCTGCATGGACGCCCGCCTCGACCCCGCCAAGGCCCTGGGACTCCAGGAGGGCGATGCCCACGTCATCCGTAACGCCGGCGGCGTGGCCACCGAAGACGCCATCCGCAGCCTGGTCATCTCGCAGCGGCTCCTGGGCACCGACGAGATCATCCTGATCCACCACACCGACTGCGGGATGGAGACCTTCAGCGACGACTCCGTGAAGGATCAGATCCTCTCCGACACCGGCTTGCGACCAAGCTTCGCGCTCGAGGCTTTCCCGAAGGCAGAAGAGGATGTGAAGCAGACCGCAGCACGCATCAAGGCCAGCCCGTTCATCCCCAACAAGAACATCAGGGGCTTCATCTACGAAGTCGAGACCGGCGGCCTTCGTGAGGTCACGCTCGACTGAGCTCCCTGCCCTCCGAGCTGATCGGGCAGCCGATAGGGTCACTCTTCCATATCTTTTGATGCTAGGCTAATATTTTTTATGTGCTCATAGTGACTCCGGTTAGCCCGGCGGCGGCGGCGTACTACTTCCGCGACCAGGGGTCCGGCCGGTGGGTGGGCGGGGGAACCGAAGCGCTCGGATTGTCCGGCGCCGTGGAACGTCGGGCGCTCGTCGCCGTCCTGCAGGGGTGCGATCCCGGCGACGGGCACTTCCTCCCGGCCCGCAAGCCGACTCGCCGTAGGGCCGGATGGGACCTGACCCTGGCCGCGCCGAAATCCGTGTCGCTGCTCGGCGCGGGGGCGGGCGAGGCCGCCGATCTCGTCGCCGCTTCCCACCGGGCCGCCGTCGACGGGGTGGTCGCCGACTTCGAAAGCAGGCTGTTGCGGTTGCGGCGATCGGGAGTGCCGGGCGGATTGGCCCCCAGCGACGGGATGGTGGCAGCCGCGTTCGAGCACCGGGCCAACGCGTCAGGTGAACCGCACCTCCACACCCACCTGCTACTCGTCAACCTGGGGCGGGACCGGGATGGGATGTGGTCGGCGGTCGATAGCGGGTGGTGGACGGTCCGGCGTGGGATCAGCGCCATCTACCAGTTGGGGCTGCGCCACCACCTGGGTGCCGCCGGCGGCGACCTGGCCTGGCGGATCCGGGAAGACGGTTTGGCTGATCTAGTCGACGTGCCCCGGGCCGCCGTCCGCGCCGCCAGCGGCCGGAGCCGCACCGCGGCCGCCGAGCGGGCGGCGTTTCTCGACCCCGGAGGCGGCCGGAGGTGGGGGATACGGGCCGGTGCCACCATCGGGACCCGCCGGTCAGCCTCGCCCCAGGTCGGGGAGGCTGCGACGTTCGCCGCCGGTTTCGGTCCGGACCAGGCGGCCCAGGTGATCCGCTCGGCGCGCGCCCGGGACACGGATCGCCGCGCCCCGTCCGCGAGCCACTTCCCCGAGCCCGATCTGGTGAAGGCCGTGACCGGGTGGCTGGCCTCGCAGCGCTCCTCTTTTCGTCAGTCGGACGTGCTGGTCGCCCTGGCCGGGTGCGCGCCCGGTGGGATGCCGAGGGCCGCCGCCGTGGAGTGGGCCGAGCGATTCTGCGAGGCCGCCATACCGGTGGCGGTGGCGACCGCTGCCGCGCCTCGTTGGACGACGGAGGTGGCGCGAGCCGCGGATCTGCTCCTCATCGACCGGGCCTCGAACGGTAGACCCGCCGGCGGCCCCGAGCCCTCGTGCCGCGCCCCCGAGTCGGGTCTGGTGGCGACCGCCCTCGCCCGCCATCCGAGCCTGTCACCGGAGGGGAATGCCGCGGCCCGAGAACTGCTGCAACGGGCCGGCGGGATCCGCATCCTCCACGCTCCTCCGGGTCGGGCCAACCTGCTGGCCCAGGCGGCGGTACTGGAGGCGGCCAGCACGGCGTGGCAGGCAGCCGGGCTAGGAGTCGCCGTCGCCACGTCGGCGGAGCAGGGCGAGGCTCGCTGGCGGGCGCTTACCGGCATCGAGCCCTTCCAACCAGGAGCGCGTCCTGACATCATCATCGTGGACCACGCTGACCGCCGGTCCAGTCCCGAGTTGCTCGCCGTCCTCGCCCAGATCGACCGGTCAGGTGCCGAAGCGGTTCTGCTCGAAGGAGGTACATCTCCCCGCCTGGGCTGGATGCACAGCGATGCGTTGACCTGGCTTGGCGACCGGCCCGGTCGGCTGGGGCGGCTGGACCCCGGTCCGACGCCGCTTTGGGCCGAGGTGGTGGCGTCCGCAGGCGGTCTCGATGCCCCTGTCCGCGGCGTCCACGCCTACCCCACCGCGGCCGACGCTGTCCATCATCTGCTCGCCGGCTGGGCCGACGGCTGGTCCCCGGATGCCCGGGCCGTACTGGTGGGTCTGGGCTACGCCGAGGTGGACGGACTCAACCAGGCCGCCCGGGCTGTGTTGGCCCGCCGGGGCGAGATCGCCGGCCCGGGCCTGTCCTGCCGAGGCCGGGTTATCCAGGCCGGCGATCGTATGCTCACCCTCCGGCGGGCGGCACCCGACCTGCCCGGTGGAACCGCCGTGGATGTGGCCGAAGTCGATCCGGACCGAGCACGGGTGACGGTGCGGTGGGGCCGCCGGAACGCAGTGCTGGACCGCGGCGACTCGGCCCACCTCGGGTACGCCTATGCGGTGACGCCGGCCTGGGCCGCCCGGACACCCGGCCGCTTCATGGTGCTCGGCCCACCCGACGCCGTGGGGCCTCACCGCGGGCGGGTAGCCATGGCCGCCGTGGTCGCCCCGGTTCGGGAGGTGGGCCGGCAACGCGACCGGCCGGCGCCGGCGGTGGCCCCCCGATGGCCGGAGCGGGACCGAGGCCCAGGAATCGGCCTTGGTTAGCGATCCCCTTCAGGGTCCGGAAACGTGCTCGGTCCAGCGCTGGCCGTCCCACCAGCGCCAGTGATGCACTCCAGCCGGGTCGGGTTGCCATCCTGGCGGAGCCCACCCCTGCGAACCGGCCGGCTCCTGCGACCCCACCCACCCCGGCGCGGCAGCCGGCCCCTGCGAGCCCGCCGTAGCGGGCTCCTGCGAGCCCACCCACCCCGCCGGCCCCTGCGAACTCGCCGGCCCCGCCGGCTCCTGCGAACCCACCCAGCCCGGCGGTCCGTGCGATCCCGGCGGTCCGCCCTGCCAACCTGCCCACAGCTGAGGTCCACCCGGATATGTCTGTCCAGCCGACCACGAGAGCGGCCGGTTGCTGCGCTCCGCCAGCCAGGTGATTGGAGCCGCGATCCAGATGGCGACGACTGCGATCACGCCGACATAGGCGACCGCGGCCCATCGTTGCGACAGAAAACCGACCGTGTCCCACGCGGCATGGCACACCATCAAGATGATCAGGCTTCGGGTCCGGAGATAGAGCCAGTAGAAGAGTACCGCCCACACCAGGATCCCGAACACCCCGGGCCCGTAATAGATGTGGTACGCACCCCGCAGGACCAGGGCGACCAAGGTCACCTCCCACCACGGCCGACGCGCCTGGCGCAGGGTGACCACCACGAACGCCAGGACGACCAGCTCCTCGACGATCCCAGCATTGAGCGAGTCGGCAGCCGCGAAGATCAGCTCAGGCGCGTCCGGCTTGGAAGTAGGCAGGTGGCCGGTCTGCAGCAATGCGTTGATGAAGCCGCCGAATACCAGGGCGAACATGCCCCAGGCGACGATCCGGAGGGCCTGGGCCGCAGCCAGCCGGCCGTCGGCCTGGCGGGGCAGGGTGAGCCCCAGCGCCTGAGTTGACACCCCGCGGCGGGTTGCCAGCAGCAGGACGACGGTCACGGCGAGACCGGTCTGGGCGACGAGGTCGATGGTCTCGGGGCTGTAGTCGGACCAGCTTCCGTTGCTGAAGGGATTGTTGTAGCGCCCGGCCAGGAGCAGGGCGGCCGCGAGAATCCCGGCCAGGAAAAACGCCCCGTACACCAGAAGCACCTCGGTGTACGCCCGCCGGGCCGAGATGGGCGGCAGCTGAGGTTCCGGCGCCGGCGCCCACCACGGGCGCGGGCCGGCCGGTGCGACAGGGGCGGGGACGTCGGCCACTGCCCCCAGGCTGCCACAGGTGCCGGCGGGCAACGGGGTCGCCACCCTGACGGATGAGGTGGGCCGCGCGGCGCGATGATCGTGCCCCAAGTGAGCACCCCGCCAGACCCGTCTATCGTCCCACCCTCTGCCGGCCGTTGGTATCGGATCTGGAGAGTGGCCCGCTACGTGTTCGGGTTGGCCGCCGTAGGCGCAGCCATTTGGGCCGTTTCGGGCAAGTCGGATGAGCTCAGCGGGGCGACTTCCTACCTGGCAAACATCCGGTGGGAGTGGGTTGCGATCGCCCTGGCCGCCGAGGCGGTGTCCTACCTGTCCTACGCCGCCTTCCAGCGCCGCGTCCTGCTGGCGGGCCGGATCCGGGTGGGGATGACTCCCATGACCGGGATCAGCCTGGCCGCGAACGCCATCCAGAGCTCGCTTCCGGGTGGGGTCGTCTTCTACACCGCCTACATGTTCCGGCAGTACCGCCGCTTCGGTGCGGACGAGGTGCTCTCGGCCTGGACGTTCGTGGCCGTGAGCATGGTGTCCTTCATCTCTCTGTCCGTCCTGGCCACCGTCGGCTTGGGTATGGCGCTCGGCACCGGCAACGCCCTCGACCTGGTGGAGGTGATCCTGGGCATCGTCGTCGTGGCGGCCCTCATCGTGCTGGCCTGGATCGCACGGGCCCGGCTCGTCCCCCACTTCGCCAAAGCCCTCCGCCTGACACAACGCTTCACCCACCGCCCTTCCCCCGACGTCCCGGCCGAGGAGCTCATCGACGGCTGGCTGGCACGAATCGGAGCGGTCAGCCCCACCAAGAAGGACTGGGTCGCGGCGTTCACTCTGGCCATGGGCAACTGGGCGGCCGACTGCGCCTGCCTGGCCCTGGCCTTCCTAGCCGTCGGGGCCGGGGTGCCGTGGCGCGGCCTCCTGCTCGCCTACGGCGCCGGCCAGTTGGCCAGCATTCTCCCGATCACTCCTGGCGGTCTGGGCGTGGTCGAAGGCAGCCTGACTATCGCCTTGGTCACCTTCGGTGGGGCGGAGGCTTCTACCGTGGCAGCAGTGCTCGTCTACCGCCTCATCTCCTTCTGGCTGGCGCTTCCCGTCGGTTGGGGAGCCTGGGGCACGCTCACGCTGGTGGGGCGGCGCAACCGCCAGCCCGTGCTGCAATCGAGCGCAGCATGAACGGGCCACGCCCGCGCCTGACCGCTTTCGTGTCGGCGCTGGCCTTGACAGCCACGCTGGCGGCCTGCGGCACGCCACACCCGGGGATCTCCAACGGATCGGTCAGCGGCTGCTACCGGGCCATCCCGACAGCCCGGGATGCAGTGCACGACAGTCACGCCACCCTCATCGGCGTGCACCGGGTCGCGGCCGACCGGGTCAAGCTGCACCTGCCCGCCGCCGGCCAGGCCGAACTCGGAAGTGGTGACAACGACACCAGCGTGTGCGCCTTCGCCTTCAAGGGCACGTTCACGCCGGGCCAAGTAGAGCTGGCCCCGCCGGCCGAGCAGGGCAAATACGCAGTGGTGCTGGTCACCACCAGTCACTTGGACGTGCTGGCGAGCTCGGTGCTCACCCACCTGCCCCATTTCCTGGGCAAGCGGACGCTCTGAGCGGTCCAGAGCCGTCGGGCCCGATGCCACGGGGCCCGGCAGCCTTCAGCCGGTGAGGAGTTCCCGCGCCCCGCGGTCGGTGGAGGGATGGCGCAGCTTGGACATAGCCCGGGCCTCGATCTGGCGGATCCGCTCCCGAGTCAGGCTGAAATGCTCGCCGACTTCATCGAGGGTGCGGGGCTCGCCCCGGTCCAGACCGAAACGCAGCCGAAGGATCTCCCGTTCCCGCTCATCGAGGGCGATAAGCATCTTGTTGACCTCGCCAGACAGCAAGGCCGCGGCCGCGGCGTCGAACGGGGAGACGGCCGAGCGGTCCTCGACGACGTCACCGAGCTCGGCGTCGCCGTCCTCACGGAGGGGTTCGGAAAGTGACAGAGGCTCGGCCGCGTGGCGGAGGATCTCGGTGACCTTCTCCTCCTCGAGCTCCAGGTCCGCGGCTAGCTCAGCAACCGTCGGGCGCCGGCCCAACTGCCCTTCAAGGCGGCCGCGAGCCTTGGTCACCCGGGTGAGCAGGTCGCCGGCGTGGACCGGGAGGCGCACCGTGCGCCCGGTGTTGGCGATCCCCCGGGTGATGGCCTGGCGGATNNGGCGGATCCACCAGGTGGCGTAAGTGGAGAATTTGAACCCCTTGCGCCAGTCGAACTTCTCGACGGCGTGCATCAGGCCCAGGTTGCCTTCCTGGACCAGGTCGAGGAGAGGCAGCTCGGCGGCCTGGTACTTCTTGGCGATGGAGACCACCAGACGCAGGTTGGCCTTGACGAACGTCTCGGCAGCCTCGTCACCGTCGCGGACGAGGCGGCGCAGCTCTCGCTTGCGGGTCGGGGTGACACCCTTCGCCGCGACCAACTCGCCCCGGGCCTCGCGACCGGCCTCGATGGCCTGAGCCAGGCGGGCCTCGTCGTCCTTGGTGAGCAGCGCATGCTTACCGATGTCGTTCAGGTAGAGGCGAACCAGATCTTCCTCAGGCTGAGCGGCGTGATTGTTGGGCACTCGTCCTCGTTCTCTCGATGTACCCGGACAGATCCTTCTGGCCGTGCCGTCGGTCCGGGTGCTAGGGACCGCCAAACGGTTTCACGTCAGACGTATATCGTACCTGATCAGGGGCGATTCGTGAAGGGGGATAAGTGACAGCTGATTGCGGTCGCAACCGGTTGGGAACCCGCCACTGTAAGCTCGAATGGTGGCGGTCGAGCCGACCGATTGGTTGAGTGACGTTGAGCAGAGAGTGTGGCGCAGGTTGCTGTCCGTCGACTGCCGGCTCCGCGAGCGGCTCGACCACGAGTTGCAGGCCGACAGCGGCCTCACGCTGGGCGAATATGACGTGCTGGTACACCTCTCCGAGGCGCCCGGGCGGACCCTGCGGATGTCGGACCTGGCCGGACGGCTGCTACTGTCGAGGAGCGGCCTGACCCGCCGTGTCGACGGCCTGGTCAAGGCGGGGGTGGTGGCTCGCCGGCCGTGCGATGACGACGGCCGGGGGGCGCTGGCCGAACTCACCCCGGCCGGCTGGGAGCTGCTCGAGCGGGCCGCCCCCCGCCACGTCGCCGGGATCCGGCGCTACCTGCTCGGGCCGTTGAGTCAGCCCGACGAGCCGGACGGTCCGGCCGGGCTCGCCGGCCTGGCCCGGGGCCTGGCCCGCATCGAGCGGGCGCTCGGTGATGGCTAGTACGCGGCCGGCGACGTCAGCCTCAGCCAGGTTGGTCGCCTGTCACCACTTCGCCGCCCCTCTCGATCCAGCCGTTGGTGCCGCCCGCTACCGACACGGCCTGATAGCCGGCGTCCACCAGGGCCTTGGTCGCGGTCAGGCTACGACCACCAGCCGCGCAGATCACGTAGAGAGGGTCGCCTGCGGGGATCTCTTCCCAGCGGGCAAGCAGTTGGTCGAGCGGGATGAGCACGGCGCCGGGCACGTGCGCCGACTCGTACTCGTCGGGATTGCGGACGTCGAGGACCTGCGCTCCGGACTCCTGGGCCGCCGCGAAGGTATCCAGGTCGACTTCGAGAGAAGCGGGGGTATTGGACACGCTGTCCATTGTGGCCCCTGCCGGCGGCGTAGGTCAGATCGGCGGCGCCAGACTTACCCCTTCAGGGGTTGAGCCGCTGGATGCGCCAGTGCCCGACATCGAGTCGGTAGCGCAGCCGGTCGTGGAGGCGGTCCTGGCGTCCCTGCCAGAACTCCATCTCGATAGGGCGCACCCGGAACCCACCCCACCACGGGGGACGGGGGACGTCCCGGCCGGCGAAACGCGCGGTAACGGACTGGAGCTGTTGGTCGAGCGTGGCCCGGCTGGGGATCTGCTCGCTCTGGGCGGAAGCCCACGCACCCAGCTGGGCGCCGCGGGGTCGGGTCTTGAAGTAGGCGTCTGACTCGTTGGACTCGACCGGTGACACCGGTCCGCTCACCCGGACCTGGCGCTCAACCGTCCACCACCGGAATGCCAGCGCCGCGGTCGGGTTGGCGGCCAGATCCCGGCCCTTGCGGCTGTGCCCGTTGGTGTAGAAGACGAATCCCCGCTCGTCGGCGCCCCGCAGCAGCACGAAGCGCACCGACGGCTCTCCGGCCCGGGTCGCCGTGGCCAGGGCCATCGCCTCCGGCTCGGGCTGGCCGGCGGCGGTGGCCTCGTCGAACCAGCGGCGCCACTGGCGGATCGGGTCGGGATCGAGGTCCCCCTCATCAAGCGGCTGGTCGAGCCGGACCACAGTTACAGCGGTTCGATTTCGAGGTCAGCCCAGGTCAAAAGGGGGACCCAGGCGATCCCGGCTGCCTCGAACCGCTCGGCCACGGCGGGGCTGCGATCGAGGAGGGCAGTGGCCGCCACCACCTCAGCACCCAGCTCCCGGATGTGGTCGACCGCCCGCAAGAGCGACGCCCCCGTGGACACCACGTCTTCTACCACGACCACCCGGTTGCCCTCGACCAAGCGAACCCCCTCCACCCACGCCCCCCGGCCATGGCCTTTGGGCTCCTTGCGAACCGAGAACCACGATGACCCTGACAGCAGCGCCACGCCGTGGGCGATGGCGTCGGCTCCCATGGTCGGCCCGCCCACGGCGTCGAAGGATCCTCCCACGACGTCGATGACAGCCTGGCTGGCCTGCCGCAACCCGGTCCCGGTGGCGATGGCATGCTTGCCGTCAACGTAGTCGTGGCTGAGCCCGCCCGAGCTCAACTCGAATGGGGGATCCCGGTACTCGTATCCGTAGGTGCGGACCAGTTGGGCGAGGGCAGATCGGCTGGCGTCACTCAGGGCCATGGCGGACCGAGTCTACGGAGTGGCCGGCTCCAGAATGTTTACGGAGTGGCGCAGGTTTGGGCGTAGGCGCAGTCGTCGAAAGACTGGCCGTTGCTGGCCAGTGCGGAGGGGGTGGCCTCGTTGATCACTCCGGGAGAGAGGTCGATCTGGGTCGGGTTGCCCTGGGCGATGGTCTGGGTCAGGCCGCCTGCGGTGTAGGTCGAGGTGGGCCCGAACGCCACGGTGCCGACCGGAGCAATGACCGTCTGGGCCACCAACACCGTCGGGGCCTCCAGGATCCACTCGGCCGAGGCCTTGGAGGAGGTGTAGGTGACGTGCTGCGACCAGCTCCAGTGCCCAGCGTCGGTCATGGCGATGTTCCAGGTCGTACCGGAGACGAGGCTGATGGTGACGCTGATGCTCTCTCCGGGTGTCACCGTGCAGTTGGCGTCACCCGTACAGCCCGTCAGCTGGGTCTCGGTGTTCGGCAACAGCTCGTACCAGGCGTAGTACTGGTCCCCGAGGATCGGGAGCGTCGGCAACGACTGCTCGCCTACGCCGGCCTGGATCAAGGTCGAATCGCCCGAGGTGTACCCCCCTATGCCAGCCCAGGTGGCGGCGAACCCCGGTGGGATGAGGCCGGCGGTAGGCACCACCAAGGTCGAGGAGACGGCGGTGACGTCCCCACCACTCGGGGTCACCGCGTACCCCGACCAGTTGAGGCTGTCGACCGTGCCACCGTGACGGGGGAGGGCGGCGTGGCTGTTGGCCCGCACCAACAAGCCCGTCGGAGCGGCGGAGGCTCGGGTATGGGCCTGGGCGGCCGAGCCGACGCCCCCGGCGGCGAAGGTCAAGGCGGTGAGACTGGCCCCGAGAACCGCGGCTCGGATCAACGTGCAGCGCATGATGGGTACCGTTCGACGGTGCATGATGTGATTCCTCCCCCGGTCGCCGCGGGCTCGCGAACCAGCGCGGTGATTGGCAAGAAATGTACCTCTTTTTCCAGATTGAGGCGACGCCGCTACGCTGAGCTGGACGCGGCTGCCGCCACCGGGGCGGGGAGCGCCTCGCAGTGCACGATGGCCAGGCGCTGGGTGGCCCGGGTGAACGCCACGTAGAGGGCACGCAAACCCTGCGGTGTCTCCTCGGCGATCCGGGCCGGTTCGACAACCGTGACCGAATCAAACTCGAGGCCTTTGGCGTCCTCGATTGCCAGCAAGGTGATCTGCTCGTCGAGGGCTCCGTCACCCACCCTGCCGTAGGCCAGACCTGACGCATCCAGGGCCGCGGCGACCGCGTCGAGCAGCGACGGAGGCACGATCACGCCGGCCGTGCCGAGGCCGCCGCGGTCCGAGATCCCGTCGAGCTCGCCGCGAACGGCGCTCGCCGCGAGCTCGCCGAGAGCCTCACCGGGGAACGAGCCTGCGGAGGGCGTGGCCCTCAGGATCCGCGGGGCCCGGCCGCCGGTACGGACCGCTTCGGGCGGACGCATGCCCGGCGCCACCTGCTCGAGGATTCGTCCCGCCATCTCGATGATCTCGCTCGGCGTCCGGTAGTTGACCGTCAGCTCCACCAGGCGCCATCCCCTGCGGGCCGGAAGGTGTTCGACCACCTGGGGCCACGAGGCAGGGACCCAGGTTCCAGTCGCTTGGGCGATGTCGCCGACGATCGTCATCGACCCTGACAGCGACCGCCTGGCCACCATGCGTAGCTGCATCGGGGAGAGGTCCTGGGCCTCGTCGACGACAACGTGACCGAAGGTGCGAGCGTGTTCATCGGTGTCGGGCCCGCGTCGCCGCCGGGACGAGCCGAGCAGGGCCCAAGCCTCGTCGAGCAGGGGGATGTCGGCGTCAGCCCACGCCACGTCGTTGGCACTGGTGGTCCGGTCTCTTCGCAGCAGCATCCGCTCGTTGGCGTCGAGGACGTTGGCCGCGGCCAGTTCTATCAGTGCGGGCGCACCGAACAGATCGTGGAGGAGCTGCTGCGGGGTGAGGACCGGCCACATCCGCTCGAGCGCGGCGACCACTTCCGGCTGGCGGCGAAGGGCCCGGCCCAGCTCCTCGGCGGTAAGCGGTTCCGAGGAGTCTTCGCTTTCAGCGAACCCGCCGGCAGGAGGGGCAGCCTGGTCGAGCAGATGCCGCCACAGGAGAGCCTCGACCGCTCGGCGCCGGGAGTTGTGCGTCCCGGGGCGCCGCTTGGCGGCCGAGACCACTTGCCCCGACAGCCCCGGGGCGATGCGGAGCACCCTGGGTCCCCACGGCACCTCGACCGTGCGCCGGAGCGGTCGCTCCCGGTCGGCAACGGCGTGGGCGATGACCCGGGCCATCCGGGGATCCCCCTTGAGGCGGGTGGTGGCTTCGTCGTCCCGGCCGGTCGAGCGGGCGCCCGAGAACAGCCCGTTGACCGTGGACAGCTCGACTCCGCTCTCGTCGAGCGACGGCAGCACGTGCTCGATGTAGCGGAGGAAGGTCGGGTTGGGTCCGACCACCAGCACGCCTTGGCCTTCGAGCGGGAATCGGTGGGTGTAGAGGAGGTAGGCCGCCCGGTGAAGCGCCACCGCCGTCTTGCCGGTGCCAGGTCCGCCTTGCACGACCAGGATGCCGGGCAGCGGCCCGCGGATGATCTCGTCCTGCTCGCGCTGGACGGTCGCCACGATGTCGCGCATCCGGCCGGTGCGTGACCGCTCCAGCGTCGCCAGCAGCACTTGCGGACCGGACAGACCGAGACCCACACCCGAGTCGCTGCCCTCGGCATCGAACAGCTCGTCCTCGAGATCCAGCACCCGGTGGCCCTCGGTGAGGAAGTGCCGGCGGCGGGTCAGACCCATGGGGTGGGCGCCCGTGGCCCGGTAGAACGGCTCGGCGATCGGGGCCCGCCAGTCGACGACAACGGGCTCCTGGTCGCGGTCCGAGATGGCCAGACGTCCGATGTGGAAGGCTTCGTCAGCGCCATCAGCGCCGTTGGTCCCTAGCCCTTCGCCCGCCCGACGGTCGATACGGCCGAAGACCAACGACTCCCGCCCGATCTCCAGCTGTTCGAGCCGGCTCAGGCTGTTGCGGACCCGGATGTCGCGCTCCGTGAGCGCCTGGAACGTCCCGCCCCGCTCACCGAAGGCGTCCTGCAGCCTGGCCATGGCGGCGGCACGCATGGCAGCCAGTCGCGCGTAAGCGAGGTCCACATGGGCCTGCTCAGCCGGGACGTCCGGGTGGGTCATGGGGAACGTCCACTTTTCCCGTTCTGGCGGCCGGGCGCAAGCCAGGCCGGACCAGGAGTCCGGATCGGGCAGGATACGATTCGGTGTGGCATCACTGACCGCCCTGCGCGAACTGCTGGAGCCGACCAGCCTGCCCGCCGAGCTAGTTGACGAGGTTCTGTCGGACACCAACACCCTCTGGCTGCTCGGCGCGGCCGACGAACTGGTGGCCAGCGAGCTGGTGTTGTGCCATCCTCCTCTCGGCCCAGGCGAGGTCCGGGCCGTCGTCAACCAGACCGAGCACCCCCGGCTGTGGCGGGTGACGGTGGTGACACGCGACCGCCCGGGCCTGCTCGCCGGGACGAGCGCCACCTTGTCGGGCGCCGGTCTGTCGATCGCCGACGCCGCTGTCACGGTTCTGCCCCGGAGTCGGCTCGCCATGCAGCGCCTCACCGTCTCCACGGCCAGAGGCGAGATGCCGGACCTCGAGTGGAACCGCCTGGGCCGCGATCTCCGGGACAATCTCGCCGACGGAAAGCTGCCGCCGACACCGTTCACGCCACGCGGCCCGGTCGTGGTGGAGGCTCAGCCCCAGGAGCTGGGTCGGACTGTCGTGACCGTCGAGGCGCCCGACGGGGTCGGGTTGCTGCACGCGTCCTCGGCTTGGTTCGAAGCGAACGGATGCAACGTGGAAGCCTGCCGGGCTGGCACCGAAGGAGACCGGGCCCGGTCGGTCTTCATCGTGGTGGGCGCCGTCGACACGGCGGCCTTGGCCGCCGCCCTCGGCGGGCCGGGGGCGGGGTCCATCGTCACGAGGGTCGCCACCACGCCGTTGCACGTGGCAGTCGGGTTGGCGAAAATCCCGTGCCGATTGCTGGGCGACGCAGTCGGAGTCGTCGGCCGGATCCTTCAGAAGCGCAAGTAGACACATAGCACCGAAGACCCACCGCTGAAGGACGACGACCGCTCACATCAGGGTGACAACAATCTGCACCTTGCTCCCCCGCACCCGATTCGAATCAAGCCGTGTTGCGTCTAGGGGAGAGGCGTATTTGAGTCGAGCCGTCAGATGGTTCGGCATCGACTCGTTCGGGTTTGTTCAGTCGGGCTGGCCGGGGAGGCTGGCGCAGCACGTGCCGCTGCCAGAACGTGACGACACCGAGTCGCCACATCACGTAGCCGGTCCAACCCGGCAGGATGGAGTAATCCATCCGGGAGACGTGGCTTAGAGCCCGTTTGGTCAGATAGAGCGTACGCAGGACAACCCCGAGTCGGGGATAGAGCCGCTGCGGTGTCGAACTGGCCTCCACGTGTGGGAGTAACCGATCGAAGAGCCGACGCGGGGGTCGACACAAGGTGAGGACATACAACAGCAAGTTGCCTACTCGCGGCGGGATGACGAAATAACTCGAGTCGATCGCTTCGAGGTCCACGCCTCGTTCCCTCATCGAGCGCTCGAGATCGGTATTCGGGATCACTTTGAGCGAATAGATGAAAAGGGTGTAGGGCCGGTCCATCCGGTACAGCAGCTCGAGAGTGTCGATGACGTCCTGACGAGTCTCGATCGGGTTGTCGACGATGATGTCGTAGGCTGGGGGAACGTGGAATTTCGGGGCAAACGAGGCGATGACTTCGCCGGCCTCCAGAATGCGGGCGGGTGGAGTTGGTCGCTTGTAGAAGTCGAGGATTTGTTGGCTACCGCTCTGGATCCCCATCCGGACCCGGTTCATGCCGGCCCAGGTGAGGAGATCGAACTTGTCCTGCTTGACGTAGTTGGGGATCACGCCGTATACGGCGAAGGGAATCCCAACCTCTGACTTCCACAACTCGGCGAACTCCTCCAATTGGCGATACGGGATCGCCATGAAGCTGTCGTCGTGAAAGCTGACCACGCTGATATGCGGGAACCGCTTCCGTACGCTCTTGACCTCATCGATGATGTACCGGGCGCTCGGGTGGCGAATCTTTTTGTATTTTGGATCGTTCGCGATGAACTTCGTGTTACCGCAGTAACTGCAATGGAAGGGACAGCCGATGGACCACAGCGTGGTGTACCCCACCCCGTCATTGTCGATGTAGTCCCCCAACCCCATCGGCCCGAAGCCTTTCCCGGGACGGTATATCTGCTCCCCTTCCCCGAACTGAGGGAACGGGAGCCCCTCCATTTGTTGTTCGGTCATCAATGGCAGGAAACCGTTGCGGACTACGGCCTCGTCGTTCTTAAACCAAAAGTTTGGAACGCCGGTGTAGTCCTTTTCGTGGCCGAACAGGTCGAAGAACTGCTCGAACGCGAACTCACCTTCACCGGTACAGATGGCGTCAACATCGGACAGGATGGCGTCCTCGGGATGGATGATCGGATGGATACCCCCCCCAGACCATGAATACCCCCGGATCGAGCTCTCGCAACCGGTGAGCCAGCCGCTTGGTGAGGTCGGCATATCCGGTCATGGACGAAAAGCCGACCAGGTCGGCACCCATGAGGCCGTGAGCGGCCTCGTCCACATCCTCATCGGTCAGGCTGCCACCCGATCCCAGACCGCCGAAAATCGCGTTCCGGATACTCCGGTACCGGTTGGTCGTGACGTTAGCACGCCTCGGTGTCAGGATTGAGACGACGAACACTGGCCGAGATCTTGCGGAACCCACAAGAAGTGATCCCATCCTCGTGCGACACCGTCTTGATCTTCACGATCCCCCCTATGTGTCCACGTGACCAGCGCAGTTCGCCGCCACGGTAGTCCACCGAGAATGAGGCCGATGCCGCGCCAACAGGTACGGCTCCTGTCGTCGTCGCGCCGAGAGATACTGCCGTGTGGATCGGATCCCGCCTACATTGGAGTGGCGCGACGGCGTCGTGCGTCTGATCGACCAGCGCCGCCTCCCGGCCGAGCTTGTGTTCATCGATGCTGCGACCGTCGAGGACTTGTGCCAGGCGATCTCTGGCCTCGCCGTCCGGGGCGCCCCAGCCCTCGGGGTAGCGGGGGCCATGGGGGTCGCGCTGGCGGTCTCGCTCGGACAGGAAGTGCTGGCGGCCGGCGCTCAGATCGTCGCCACCCGGCCAACGGCCGTCAACTTGAAGTGGGGCGTCGAGCGGGCCCTCGCATCTCCTGACCCGATCGCCGAAGCCCAGGCGATGGTCGCCGAGGACATCTCATGCAACCGGCGCCTGGGTGCGCTGGGAGCCGGACTGCTACCCGAAGACGGACGGATCCTCACCCATTGCAATGCTGGATCTCTGGCCTGCGCCGGCTATGGCACTGCCATCGGGGTGATCCGGGCCGCCCACGAGGCGGGCCGCCGGCCATCGGTCTGGGTCGACGAGACCCGACCGGTGCTCCAAGGAAGCCGGCTCACAGCATGGGAGCTCGGTCGGCTCGGCATACCCGCTACAGTCGTGGCCGATAGTGCGGCTGGGTCGCTCATGGCCAGAGGCGAAGTGGACGCCGTCATCGTCGGGGCAGACCACATCGCCGCGAACGGCGACGTCGCCAACAAGGTCGGTACCTACTCGCTAGCAGTTCTATGCCGCCACCATCGGATACCGTTTTACGTGGCGGCCCCGATGTCGACCGTGGACTTGGACTGTCCTGCTGGCAGCTCAATACCGGTAGAGCAGAGGCCAGCGGACGAGGTCTCCTTGTCTGGTGACCGTCGGGTGGTGCCAGATGGAATCCCCGTTTCTAACCCAGCGTTCGACGTGACCCCGGCCCGGCTCGTATCGGCAATCATCACCGAGGAGGGAGTCGTTAGGTCTCCGTACAAGCGAGCGCTAGCGCGCCTGGCGAAGGGGAGACAGACTTCCTCCGCACCCCAGCATGGGTGACCTCCTACTGGTCCTGGGGCCCGTCGACCGCACCGCTCGGGACGCGACGTCCCACCCGATGGCGATGCCGGCGTGCCACTGCCAGATCATCACGATCGCTCACAGCTAGCGCATACATGTCGTTGCCCAAGAGCAGGCGCATTGGCCAGGCTCCGGCCAGGTGCCCGAGACCCCAAACGAGGAAATGAGGCCACTTGGCGGTCCACTCGCTGGCACCGGAGCGCAGAACGTCCCGGTCCACCCAGGTGACACCGTGGAGGCTCGAGCGCCGCATCAGCCTTCGCAAGCTCACCGGACTGAGCTCATTGGGATGCATCGCGTATCGGAGCCGGTCGTACTCGGCGAACCGGTTCACGGCCGCGTCGCGTCGGGTGAGCCGGAGCAGCGCCACCAGCGGGCGCTTGACGACGGCGATGAACCAGGTGTTGGGGGCGGTGTGTATGAGCACCCGGCCGTTGGGGGCAAGCACTCGGTACACCTCGGCGAGAAGGTGTTCGGCCAGCCGCCACGGCACGTGCTCGATGACATCCGACAGCAGGACCCGATCGAAGGAACCGGCCGCAAAAGGCAGCTCGATGCCGCTCGCCTGGAGCACCAGCGCCTGATCGTTGACCAACGAGCGAGTGAGCTCGGCCGCGTCCCACGAGTAGTCGACCGCGGTGACGGTTCCACCTCGCCGAAGCATCTCCGCGGCCGTCTCGCCTCTTCCGCATCCCAGGTCAAGCGCACGATCTCCGGGCCGTAGATCGAGAAGGTCGACCTCACGGCGCCGCACCACCGAGAGCCCTCCAGCCTCATAGTCCGCGATGCCATCGAGAACATTGGAGAGGAGGTAGTCGCGGTCATAGATCTGGGCGTCGGGAAGCTCACGTTCGATCCGACGCCGGGCCAGGGTCACCGCCAGGTCCTCGACAGACGCGCCGAGCAGCCGGCCACCCTCCGGTGGGATCGCACCGGCCCAGAATGGAGCATGGAGAGCAGTTCGCTCATCGGGAAGCGATGACCTCCATCCGATCGAAGAAGTTGGGCGCCACCAGGCGTCCTTCCACCCGGAGGGCCCGAAGGGCGGCCTCTACCGGCCTCTCGAGCCGCGGACCATAACCCCCGAGCCGTTCCGCGTAGTAGCCAGCAGTGAACACCTTGGCATGAGATCGCACGTGACGCACGGCAAAACCCCGCTCGACAAGCAGGCGGCCCATGGACGCCCGGGTGAAATACTGGACATGCATTGGTAGCACCGACCACCACCGCCGACCCATAACGCGCGCCGCGATGCTGCCGGCGTCTGGGACGGTCAAGTACAGAACTCCGTGTGGATCAAGCATGGACCGGACGACCTCGAGCGCCGTACCCGGATCGCCGAGATGCTCGAGGACGTCGCACATGACGATCGCCTGGTAGCGGTCGGAAGATCTGTCAGCGGCACCGAGCTCGCTCTCTACGACGTCTACGCCGCGCGCTTCGGCTCGCGCCGCAGCCCACCGCGAGGGTTCAATGCCTGACACCGACCAACCACGGTCGCGTGCCGCGACCAGAAACGACCCGGTCCAGCAGCCAACGTCCAACATCGCCGCGGGCGACACAAACCGCTCGATGATCCGAAGGGCTCTCGTGGCAGTCTCGACTTGGCCCCGCTCCTCTCTGAGCGACACCGGATCTACGGCGCCCTCATAGGCGCCGGACATCGATACCGCATCCGGTAGATGAGCAAGGGATCCGTGACCACAGTCACCGCAACAGATCACCGTGGCGGCCACGGCCCCGAAGCGGTCCGAGCTGGGTCTAAAGGAGGCGGCATCGACGCCACCCTCGGTCGCAGCTTCCGGGACCGCCCAGCGGTCACGACCGTCCACCCCACCGCACACTGGGCAAGACCAGTTGCCGGGCGGGCGGCTCCGGGGGACGTGTCGCGCGGTCCATGGAGTCTGCATCGATAAGGTCAGATCGCTGACAGCACGGTGGCGCCGCCGCGTACGACATCGGCAGTCCGATATCCCGCCTTGACTCCCTCATCCATGCCGCGGTCCTGTGGGTAGATCTGGGCGGTGGTCGTCAGATAGAGCCCTTCGACGGGACCCTCGATCGGCGGAAGCCGCGTCAGGTGACCGAGCGTGATAAGTGGCGCCGCATACGGTGTCTTGAAGGGGTGAATGGCGAGCACGTCGTCCCGGCTCAACCCGCCGACGTGCGCCACCAAGAGATCCACCCAACGGCGAGCCTCCTCGTGGGGATCAGCGCTGGCGACGGCTTCGTCCGCCGTGAAGTATCGGCTCAGGTACACGACATGACGACCTCCATAATCGTCAACGGGGAGCATGTTGGTGTGTTCGATGATCCCGCCGAACGGGAGCGCGGCATCGCACACGTTCGTCCAGTAGATGTCCGAAAGGCCACGGCGAAGCTCCAGGACGACGCACAGGACACCGAGGCTTCCGATCGAAGCCCATCGCGGATCGCAAAACTCCGGTTCCAGCAGGCGACCCACCCCGTTGAGGGTGCCAGCGAACACAACGGCGTCGGCGTCGCGTTGTCCGGCCGACGTCTCCACGCCCGTCACTCGCCCATCGGCAACGGTGATCCGATCGACCTGCGCCGAAGTCAGCACTTCGACACCCACCCTCCGCAGCTCGCTGTCCAGGGCGTCGAACAGCTGCTTGAAACCGCCCCGCAAGTATCCGAGCTTCTCACCCATTCCCTTCCGTGCCGCGCTGCGTTGGTGCACTCGTCCCCACATCCAAGCCGCAGGGACATCCGGCGCGGCTGGTCCGAACTTCGCCTTCAATAGCGGGTCCCACAGGACTCGACTGGCCCCATCCCCGCAATAGGAGCGAAGCCATTGCGCAGCTGGAATCTCGTCGAGCGCACGCCATTCCATCACTCTCCGCATTCGGAGTGCGCCGACGCCCGCCCTGACTCGGTCAGCCAGCGGCAGCGGGCCGAACCGAATCAGGTCCATCGGCGAGGTGAACGGCCAGATGCGACCGTCGGAGAGAACGCCGGTGCTGCTGTCGTTCCACTCCAACTTCGAGCCCAGACCGAGGCTGTCGATCAGGGCGATGATGTCGTGTTCGTGGGGAAAGATGTGATGGTAGAAGCACTCCAGGGGGGTACCGCCGACGGAGAAGCTCACGACCAAACCCCCCAGGTGGCCCGAGCGCTCGACCACGGTGACGGCATGTCCATCCTGAGCCATGCGCAGGGCAGCCGCGCAGCCAGCAATGCCCCCGCCGACGACCACGACCGTCCGCCTCGAGGGGCTAGCTTCCGACACCGTTGCGGCCATGAGAGGCCCGACGCCCACCGAGGATTTCCGGGGCCGCGCCGCGTCGATAGCCACGACGCTCGTGTCACGCAACCGGCGAGACATCCGCCTCAATTCGATCAGGGCGCGCACGATGACCTTGGGGTGTGCACCGCGAGCTTGTCCAGACGTCCTCGGGTAATGAGTGACGCCGATTTCCACTACGCCGGCCCCGGAGCGTCCGAGCTTGACCATGAGCTCGGTGTTGACCATGGCCCCAACGCTTTCGAGGTCGAGGCTCTCGAGCAGATGACGCCGGAAGAGCTTGAATGCACAGTCGATGTCTCGAACCGGAACGTAGAAGACGGCTCGGACAAGCAGGTTCCAGGCGGTGCCGTTGAGTCGCCTAAACCATTTGTCCTGCCGGTTGATCCGGAAACCGGCGACGACGTCGACTTTGTCGATCCAAGGGAGGAACTTCTCGAGTTCGTCGAGGTCGAACTGGTTGTCCGCATCGGTGAAGAAGACCAGATCGAGGGTTGCGGAACGAAAGCCGGTTCGCAGCGCCTCCCCATAGCCGAGGTTGCGCTCGTGTCGGACCAGTTGGATCCGAGGGTCGGCCCGTGACGCCCGGCGAACCAGATCGGCGGTCGCATCGCCAGAACCGTCATCCACCACGATGATCTCGTGCTCAACACACAACCGCTCGGCTGCCTCCGTACATCGCCGCAGAGCCTCGATGATGTTGCCCGCTTCGTTGTACGCGGGCAAGACGATGCTCAGGCGGTAGCCGCTGCTCATTGGTTCTGCTCACCCATCCCGGTCAGCCTTTCTCAACTGCGTCACCCCGGCTACCCCGCCACGAAGTGGCGAGCCCAGAGAGTGTAGTTCGACCCTTCGACCCGAAAGCCCTTCACCGACGGTCCTGCTGGTATCAGATTCCGGGCATTCTGGGTGCCTGAGCCATGCCCGCTACGGCCAGCTCACGATACAGACTACTGATGGATCGGATCAGCTTCGTCGCGTACTGCTGTGAAGGCGGGCGGTTCGTAAGCACGTCCGGCCCACCGTTCGTACCCCGTGACGAGAAGCATCGCCGCGGAGAGCAGGAAGAATGGTTCCAACTCGACTCGATACTCGATGTCGGCAACAGTGAAAGCCAGGACCAGGTACAGGAAGACGGGAAACAACCAGATCGCCCGCGGCACCTGACGGCCGTAGCGGGTCAAGAGGCCGAGCGCTCCCAGAGGACCGACAATCCAAAACCCGAGCGCACTGAGCTTCAATAGCCATGCCGGCCACGGCGCATACGGCGCCCAGATGGTCGCATCGTAGAATCCCCGCAGGCAGAACATTCGAACGGTGTTGTCCCAGGCCACCTCCAGTGGGAAGGCCGGGTGAGCCTCGATGTAGCTCACCCCTTCCGCCTGCACGGCGCCGATAAGTTGGGGTTCTGTCGGTGAAGGCCCGAGAGCATCTACACGCCGGACCGTCGATGGATCCAAGTCCGGAATCACCCACAGGTCGAGGTTGTCCGACGCCACGGTCGGGTTGTACTGGCCCCCGATCGCCCAACCAGCACTATCGGAGACGGGAATGAATTGATGCATTGTTACGGCGTTACGGATCGTCCATGGGATCACGACGATCGCGGCGCAAGCAGTGACACCGAGCCCCCGCCCCAAGACGAGCCGCCAGGAGGTCGATTTGGAACGCTGCAGAATGAGCGCCCAGATGGGTAGGAGAGCGAGGACGCCTGTTTCCCGGCAGAGCACGGTGAGTCCAGTGCAGACCCCGGCCGCTGCCAACAGCCAGCTGCGTTGTGGGTGGTCGCGCCATTTGAGTGCGGCCAAAAGCGCCAATGTCACAAGCGTGAGGTATAGGACCTCGTACTGCAGCCCATAGCCCGCCATGATGAAGGGTGGATAGATCGCGACGAGATACACGGTGACCAGCCCGACTCGTCGCCCTCCGAGTTGCCATCCCAGGGCCCCGAGCACAGGAACGAACGCGGTCGAGACCATCGCGGTAAAGAGTCTCGCCGCGACGATGTGGTAGCCCACCACGAAGTAGACGGCGGCGAGAAGAGCTGGGTAGAGGGGTGGCCGGAAGGCGCTGGGGCCCCGCGCCGGCGCCAGCACGGTGTTACCGAACCCGTGTCCGGAACTGATCGAGCGAGCGATGCGGTTGTAGTCGAGACTGTCCGCGACGGGGACATACCCGTGCCGGGTGGCAATGATGATCCCGACTCGCAGAGTCAGCGCGACCACAAGAGCGCCGCCTACCAGCCAACGATCTTTCGGGGCTATCGGGACCCGAACCCGTCCGCTAACTGGGACTCTCATGGACATACACGTCGTTACCGCCGTCGATGTACAGCAGACGGTAGCCGGCTGGGCTCCAACCCGGTAGGACTCCAGGCTCGTTACTGGGTCCGACTACGACCGCCGCCGGGTGTATGGCTCTAATCCGAGCGTCAAGACGGTTAGGACTGCTAATCACTGCTTCACCGGCCGCTCCACCCTGGCCTCCATCCACGACGCGGTGCTGCATCCGGTCGCCGAACGCCGCGAAGACGTCGGTGTCACCGATGATCATGATCGGCCCTCGAGCCTCACCACTGGCCGCCAGGCTCGAGTCAAGCCGCGACGGACGAGGAGCGCGATGGACGCTGTAGGCGGCGATGAAGACCGTGGCCACGAGCAGGGCTACCGCTACGCCGAGGCTCTTCTGGAAGCGTCCCCCCCCCGGTCGGGTCGCCCCCATGAATCCTGGGAGGCGCCACAGCCACCAAGCGGTGAGAGCAGCCACGACGACACTGACGAGGAGGACCCGCGTCGACACATCGAGGACAGGGTCGGAAGTCGACCCCCGGAGTATGTGATAGAGGTCTGCCACCAACGCAGCCCAGGCGACGAGAATCATCGGCCGCCAACGGACACAGGCGCACACCGCGGCCAATGTCAGGGCGGGAAGCGCGTAACGGAGCTGCTCCGCGATAAAGATCGGCACGGCCGCCGGGCCCGTGTACGGTTCCCCGAGATAGATCACAAACCACACGACGCTCAGCCCTGCGCACAGCCCGAGGACGCTCCGGCGGGTCCGCCCCACAAAGCACAGCAGCGCGCCGGCCGCGACCACTATGGGAAGCCCGATCGTCAAGCGCACGCTCGTAATCCAGGCTCGTAACGCCGCGCTGTCGCCGTGCGCGACGTCCTGCAGCAACGAGGTCGAATACCGAGTTACCGGGCTCACCGCGCCTTGCAGAAGAGTCCGGCCGCCGATCCCGACGGCCTCGGGGTACAAGGGATTTCCGGTGTCGACCGCGTTACGAACGAACCAGAGGCCAGCCAGGATGACCGTACCGACGACCACGAGGGCGGAGGCTCGCCACCGAGACCGCACTGAGAACAGGATCATCCCCAAGACCACAACCGTTGCCGCAGGAACGACAGCCGTATCCTTGCTCCCGACCGCGATCCCGAGGGCGAGACCGGCGAGAAGCGGCCAGCGCCATTGGGCTCGTCCATGGCCATACAGAACCAGCGCCACGGACGCGATGAGGCCGCCGGTCGCGGTCCAGTCGGTGAGCGCGCTGTGCACCTGCGTCTGCCAGGACAGCGGCGCCAGGACGAGGGTCGCCCCACCGAGCAATCCCACCGATGGGCGACCACCGAGGGTCTCCGCGATCAAGGCGCAGGAGGCCAATGTCAACAGTCCGAACAAGAGGATCGGTAGCGCCGCCAATTGCGGGCCATGGAACGGTTGCATCACCCAGCTCACGAGCAACTCACCGTCGCTGGGGTAGGCATTCGTCAGGATCCCGGGATTCACGGGCGGGAGTGTCCACAGACTGTGGACCTGGATCCAAAACGCCGCGTTGGACAGATGATACGTAGTGTCATCAATGTCAGTCGGAGTGCCGGTGAATGAAAATTGCACGGCCAGCGCGCCAACAAAGGCCAGGACCGATCCGAGCGCGACATTGGTGAGCGTAAGGCGGCCAGGTTCGCTCACACGCCGAGGGCGTGCCGGCACCGTTCGCCACACCGTGACGGCGATCGCGACGTGGACCGCCATCACGACGGGCGAGTAGAGAAGAGCAATCGCGCCGCACAGCAGCTCGACGCCGATGAGTTGGGAGGCAAAGGAGACAAGACCGACCACCAACCGGATGGCCGAACTCCCATCCGAGTCCACCAGCCGTCCCGAGAGTCGCCAGCCAACGAACCCAGCCGCCGCTCCGCCGGCAACTAGTTCGAGGACGGCCAACACGATCGCGAGATCGCTCATCCGATAGCGGCCCTCGCCGTGTTGACATGGGAGGTGGGCGGAAGGTTGACGGCTATATACACTTTGTACACGGAGAACGTGTAGAGGAGCCGATAGCCCTCGGGTCTCCAGCCGGGGATCACTCCCGGATTACCCAGGGGACCGACCACGATTGCCGGCGGATGCACAGATGCAACCCGATCATTGAGTTGCTCCGGCACCATGAGCGGTACCTGATGCGGCGCCCCACCTCCGCCCGCGCTCACCAGGTGATGACGAAGGTCGTAGCCGACGGCGGCGAACGCGTCGATGTCCCCAATGATCATGACCGGTCCAGCCGGGCGACCAGCGGAACTCAAGGCTCGGTCAAGTGGGTTGGGAACTGGCTCCTCGTGCGCTACCGCGAGAGCTACAGCAGCCACCGCCAGCCCACCGGCGACGCACGCTGCGGCCCGATGGGCGCGCCAGGTAGCCAGATGCAACTGTCGACGCCCGCCCTTCGAAGCAAGAAGGAGGAGGCTCATCGCCACGACTGTGACCCCCAAGCTGACTGCAATCACCCAATCGGGCGGAGCGCCGGGCGGGGGGAACGACAACGACGGTGAACCGCTGAGGATGTGATAAAGATCGAAGACAAAGGACGCCCAGGCGACCGATAACAGCCATCGCGCCGCGACACAGGCACAGACCGCCCCCAGGAACAGGGCGGGGAACCCATAACGAATCTGGGCTCCGCTCATCCATGTCGGCTCCCTTGGGCCAGTGTACGGCGTGGCCAGGTAGCTGATAAACCATAGAATCGCCAGGCCAGCGCACAACTGCAACATCGTGGACCTGTATCGACGTTGGAAGCTCAACACGACAGCGGCGACCAAGATAAGTGGGATCCCGACGAGTTCGCGCATCCAGTCGAGCCAGGTTCGCAGCGCGGCGGTGCCGGCAGTGCCGAGGTCGTGCAGCAGCGACGTTGAATCTGCTGTGAACGGTCCGACCCCGCCGCGAAGCAATGTGGTTCCGCCGATCGCAACGGGCTCAGGATAGATCGGGTTGCCGGCCTGGATGGCGTTTCGAATAAACCAGATTCCGGCGAGGCTGATGACACCGCCGATCAATATTGTCAATAGTCTCCGTCGCGACGGGCGTGGATAGATCAGGATCGCCAACACCAGCACCCCGATGCAGGGGATCACCGCAGTGTCCTTACTACCGACCCCCAGGCCGAGTGCCAGTCCAGCAAGTACCGGCCAACGCCACTGGGCTCGATGCCGCCCATGAAGCACCAGCGCGACCCCGGCCAGCAGTCCGCCCAGGCTCATCCAGTCGGTGAGGGCTGTCGGAACCTGCGTAGTCCAGGAGATCGGCGTCAGGATAAGGGCAGCAGCAGGCAGGACCCCTGCAGATGGCCGGCCCCCTAATTCCTTGGCAAGCAGGCCGGCAGCCGCGAGAATGAGGCCAGCGTAGACGAGGTTCGGGATCCCAGTCAGCTCGGCTCCGCGAAAGAGCTGCATCAGCCAGCTCACGACCAATTCCCCATCGCTCGGATAACCATTGGTCAAGTAGCCAGGATTTGTCGCTGGCAGATGCCACAAGTCGTGGACCTGAACCCAGGACGCAGCATTGGGCAAGTGGTACGTGGTGTCATCGCTGTCGATGGGCACGGCTTTGAGTGTTAAGAGCAGCGCGATCGTACCGACAAAGGCCAAGACTCCAACGAGCAACACGGCGAACGGACGCCGATCCAGGCGCGGAGCGCGCCAACCCTCGCTCCGGGGCACCTGACGTCGGGCCACCGCGGCAATAATGACGTGGGCGCTGAGGACGACCGGCGCGTACAGGGCCACCACGGCGCCACACAACAGCTCAACGCCCACTATCTGAGTCACTCCGATGACGAGGCCGACGACTAGGCGGGCTGTCCAACCATCGTCTTCGCGACATGCCCAGCCGGAGATCCGACAGGCAACGAAGACTACGGCTGCTACTTCGATTACCATCGCGCAGGCGGCTACAGCGAGGTTGAGGTCACTCATCAGCCGCCACGATCAAGTAGAAGTAGAGAGGGATCAGTCGCTCCAAGGGTCAGTCCGGTCAACCGCCTTCCGTCAGACGACTGGACAGTGGTAGGGCATTTGGGCTGTGCTAGCGGGTATGCGCACCGTGATCCTATGCGGGGGAAGGGGCGTGCGGGCCATGCCAGAGACGCTGGAGTTGCCCAAGCCTCTGCTGCCGGTCGGCGATCGCCCGGTCCTGGCCCACGTGATGGAGATCTACGTGGAGCAGGGGTTCACGGACTTCGTGCTGGCCGCTGGGTACAAGGCCGAGTTGGTGTGGAAGTTCGCGCAAGGTCTGCCGGCCAGCTGGCGGGTCGATGTCATCGACACGGGCGAGGAGACAAACACCGGAGGCCGCGTGTGGAAGGTACGCGAGCAACTCGGCGACGAGTTCTTCCTCACCTACTCAGACGGGCTTGGCGACGTAGATCTGAGCGCGTTGCTGGCCTTCCACCGCGACCATCCCGGTGCCGCGACAGTGACGACGGTGTCACTTCCATCGCCCTACGGCACGTTCGACCTCGACGATCACAACCGGGTGAGCGGGTTCCGCGAGAAGCCCAAGCTGGACGACCACCTCATCAACGCGGGGTTCTTCGTGATGGACGCCCGGGTGTTCGACTCGTGGGGCGGCGACGACCTCGAACGCGACGTGCTCCCCGCCCTGGCCCAGGCCAGCGAGCTGTTCGCATACCGCCACCACGGCTTCTGGAAGTCAATGGACACTCAGAAGGACGCTCAGGAACTCACCACCCTGTGCGCCGAAAGCCACGGTCCCTGGGTGCGCCCACGGATTCAGTGAGCCGAACGGTCCGCCCGAACACCGCGTGACCCCGAGGGCCCCTGCCCGTGTGCCACACTTCACGGCCGTGCGTGACAGCGACAAACCCGTTATCCGCACCTTTGCGCCGAACCAGGCGTTCTGGGAAGGACGCCCGGTGGCCGTTACCGGGGCGACTGGCTTCCTCGGGAGCCACCTCACGGCCCTACTCGCCGACCTCGGGGCCCGGGTCGTCATCCTCGTCCGCGACGCAGTGCCTCCTTCGACGATCCGCGAGCCTTGGTGGCCGCGAGTCTCGGTCGTCGCCGGCCCGATCGAGGACCAGGCCCTGCTCGAACGGTTCCTCGGCGACTACGACGTCGCCACCGTGTTCCACCTCGCGGCCCAGACCCAGGTCGGTGTGGCCAACCGCAACCCGGTCCCGACCTACGAGTCGAATGTCCGCGGCACCTGGGCGCTCTTGGAGGCGGTGCGCCGCACCCCGACAGTCCGCCAGGTGATCACCGCCAGTAGCGACAAAGCCTACGGCGAACAGCCCGCGCTCCCCTATACCGAGGATATGCCGCTCCTCGCCGTCAACCCCTACGACGTGTCGAAGGCGTGCTCCGACCTGATCGCGCAGAGCTTCGCTCTCACCTATGGCGTGCCGGTGGTCATTACCCGCTGCGGGAACTTCTTCGGCCCCGGGGACACGAACTGGGAGCGCCTCGTGCCCGGCACCATCCGGCTTCTCCTGCGAGGCGAGCGGCCGATCATCCGCTCCGACGGCACCATGACGCGCGACTACCTCTACGTCGTCGACGGCGCGCTGGCCTACCTCCAGCTCGCCGAGGCCTTTGCCAACGACGCCTCGCTTGCAGGCGAGGCGTTCAACTTCTCGTCTGAGCGGCCACTCTCGGTACTCGAGTTGGTTGGGCTGCTCCAAAGCGCAGCGAGCACCGATCTCGAACCGGACATCCGGGACACCGCCCGCCACGAGATCCCCCACCAGTTCCTCTCGGCGGCCAAGGCGCACAAGATCTTGGGCTGGGCTCCCCGCCACACCATGGAGGAAGCCCTGGCCCAGACCGTCGAGTGGTACCAGGCCGCGCTCGCCCCCTCCGACTCACCCTCGTGACGACAGTCGCAGTGACAGGCGCCGGCGGGTACGTCGGCAGCCGACTGATCGGTGCCCTGACTCAGGCTGGGACCCGCGTGCGCCCCATCGTCCGGCGGCACGTACCGTACCTGGGGGGCGACCAGGTGGTCGTCGACCTGCTCGGCGACCTGGGCGCGATCGACGCCGCCATCGCTGGTGCCGAGTCGGTGGTGCACCTCGCCGGGCCCAACGAGATTGCCACCGCCTCCAACCCCGAAGCGGCCGTCAACGCCACGATCGCCGGCAGCCGCCGGGTCGCGGCGGCCGCGGTCCGGGCCGGGGTCCGTCGTCTCGTGTACGTGTCGACCGTGCACGTGTACGGGGCCCGGATAGTCGATGGCGCGACCGTCGACGAGGAGACGCCCACCGAGCCCCGCTCTGAGTACGCCCTGGCCCGGCTGACCTCTGAGCACCTCGTCGGTGCCGCGGCCGCGGAGGGAGTCGAGGTCGTCGTGTTCCGACTGAGCAACTCGATCGGCGCCCCTGCCGACGCCCGGGTCGACCGGTGGTCGCTCGTCGCGACCGATCTGTGCCGCCAAGCCGCCCTCGACGGTACGCTCACCCTCCGATCGTCCGGCGCGCAGTGGCGCGACTTCATCGCCCTCCGCGACGTGGTCACGATCGTGGCCGGTTGCAGCATCCCAGGAACGATCCAACCTGGGACGTACAACCTCGCCTCCGGCGACCCGCGCACCGTCCGCCATCTCGCCGAGGTGGTCCAGGACGTCACCGAGTCCGCCACCGGCGCCCGTCCCGCGCTCATCGCTCCCGACCTGCCGGCCGAGCTACCGATCCCGTACCGGGTGGCCACCGAAAAGCTCGCCTCGAATGGGTGGAAGGCCAATACCCGGCTGTGCGATGCCGTCGCAGAGACCCTCGCCTTCTGCCTGGAAAACATCGATTCCCTACGATCGAAACCGGATTCCCTACGATCGAAACCGGACAGTTGACCTCGATCCATGGGATGAGCCAGTCACCGGACGTCTCGGTAGTCATCCCGATCTTCAACCATGTACACGGTCTGGACGGCCTGCTCGACGCGCTCGCCGCTCAGACGCTCGACCCAGATCGGTTCGAGGTGACCATCGTCGACAACTATTCCACCGACGGCACCTGGGACGCCCTAGTGGCCCGGGCGGCCGAGGGTTCGCTGCGGTTCCGGCTACTGCGCACCTCCTTCAACGGCGGTGGCCCGGCCACCCCCCGCAACCTCGGGTGGCGGGCGTCGCGCGCGCCGATCGTGGCTTTTATGGACGATGACTGTCACCCCACGGCGGATTGGCTCGAGTCGGGACTCGCCGCCATGGTGGCCAACCCGAGGCTTGGCGTCATGCAGGGCTGCACCCTGACCCCACCCGAGATCGACGTCAATCGCCTGGACTGCTGGCACGTGTGGCGGCTCATCACCGAGGCCGGCCCCTGGTTCGAAGGAGTCAACATCTTCTATCGTCGGGCTGCCCTCGATGCGACCGGAGGTTTCAACGAGGACATCGCTTTCTGGGGCGAAGACACCGACCTGGGATGGAAGGTCGTCGAGGCCGGATGGGAGCGCGGCTTTTCGAGGCAGGCCGTTGTCGTCCACGACGTCGAGCGTCGAGACTGGCGTTGGTGGATCCGAATCGCCTGGAGCGACGGCTACCTCGTCCGCCTGGCGGCCATCCACCCCCAGTTCCGCGCCGAGGCGTTCTGGCGACCGTGGTCCCTTCGTCGGGAGGATGCCGCCCTACTGGCCGCGATAGTCGGGGCCACCGCAGCGCGGCGCTGGAAGCCCGCAGTCTTGCTCGCCATCCCCTACCTGTGGTGGCAACGCCCTCCCGTCCGGAACGGTCCGCTCGTCAGCCAAGGAGTCAAGATGCTGGCCACTGACCTGACCCGCCTAGCCAGCCACTTGGGCGCCTCGATCTCTTCTCGCACTTTGGTTCTCTGAGGATCTCAACGGGCGACCTCGCGAGCGGTCGGGCCGGGCCTTTGACGTCGGGGTGAAACAAGACCTACGAGTTGTCGAACTGGTCCATCTGGGCCTCAGCCCAGCGGGGTAGCTGGTCCTGAGGCGTATCGGCGTAACGTCGCCGAGCCCGCTCACGACAGAAATCAAGCGGAGGGTAGATGTCCAGAGACTCGCCGCCGACTTTGGCGACAATGTCGAGGCAGAACGGCAGGTACAGGTACTCCTCGATGATGTCCAATCCGGTGAAGCGCATCATGCTGCGCATCGCTGAGGGCGTTATACCCCACCACATGTTCGCGTAGGCATAGTTGGGGGTCGCGTCGAACGGCACCGCCATTCCCGGGAAGCGCTCTGGCCCGCCGTACATCTCAGCGAATCCATCCTGCATCTTCTTCGGTATCCCGGGATAGAGGATGCAAACTTGATCGAAACCCGGTACCTCCGGTATGACGAGGTTGCCCAGAACCATCGTCTCGGTGGTCAGTTGCCGCAGGTGCATCAGCTGAAACATCGGATTCGGTGAGTGGTAGAGCACTCCGGTGCACCAGACGACGTCGAAGGTCCCGAGCGCGGCAATCGCCTCGGGGTCGTGAAGGTCTCCTTGAATGTGCTGGACGCCTGACGAACTTCGGCTATGCCTCGCCGCGAACTCGTCAGTTGGATCCATGGCGTCGAACAGCACACACCTGGTAGCTCCGCACTCCTCCGCCAGGAACGCCAACTCTCCCGACACTCCAAACATCCCGCCGACATCGATGAAAGAGCGACCGGGCGCGAGGGACCGAACCAGTCGTCGCCTGTTGTCCCACGCCCTGTCCCATACGTCGGGATCGGACGGCTGACGGCGGGCGGCCGTCCTCAACCACCCGAGCACCGGATTCTGGTGCTCCTGGACGCGCATTTCGATCGGCTGCAACGCCTGTCGAATCGGGTGCAGCAGTCGCCGAGCCTTCGCGCCGGCGGTCGAAACCGCGGATGGCCGGCGCCCAGCAGTATCGTTTGATGTCAACGCCGCTCCATGGAGTCGCGGAGGCTAGCGGATGACGCGACATTGGCTGTCAACTGGGTGCCGCCAGCCTGGTAGGACAAAGTGACCGCACGCATGAAGGTCTGCCATACTCCGCGCGTGAACTTCACACCATGACCATCCCGATCGGACCAGACGAGGGGTTGTCATCGGACATCCGTCGTGCCAGCCCGGCCCAGGGACCCAAGAGGCGGGTGGGACCCCTCTCGGAGGTGGCTCGACGCCGAAAGGTGCGGTACTTCCTCGATCACCTGCCCCGCTCGGCTCGAATTCTCGACGTCGGCTGCGCCGACAACTGGTTCAAAGCCGCGGCCGCTAGACGGGGGTGGACGAATGTCACCGGTCTTGACCTCCAGCCCCCAGCGGACGTGGTGGGTGACATCTTCCACTGGCGGTCACTGGGCCTGGAGCCCCACTCCTTTGATGCCATCGTCGCCTTCGAGGTCGTGGAGCACGGCGATTTCACCGAGCCTCTGCACGACCTGCTCAAACCGGACGGGTATCTGATGTTGACGACTCCAGTCCCAGGCATGGATTGGGTCTGCCGGGCCCTCGAGACTCTTCGCCTCCTTCAGCGACGCACCAGTCCGCACGACTATCTGGTCGATCTGCGCCATTTCCCGCGTTTCGAGATCGTCGAGCGGCGCATCAAGGCTGGCGTGTCACAGTGGGGGATCCTTCGACCCCTTCCTCAGTCGCCCCCTGCCGGGTGAAAGGGGGGGGTCTCCGCCGTTCGTAGGCGGCCACCACGGCCATGGCGGCGAGTAGAAGAAAGAATGGCTCTAGCGCGACGCGATACTGGATGTCAGCGGTTGTGAGCACCAACACCAAGTACACGAGTACCGGGTAGGTCCAGAGAGATTTGGGGATTTGGCGACCGCGGCGAGTAAAGAGCCCGAGGATGCCGAGCGGGGCCAAAACCCAGAAGGAAACCACGCTGAGCTTGACCAGGCGGATGTTCCACGGTACGTAGGGTGCCAGGTAGGTCGCGTCTTGGAAGCCGCGGAGGTCGAAGAGCCGCACCGTGTTCCATGCCGCCAGCTCGAGCACGTACCCCGGGCGGTTCGACGCGTATCGCAAGGCCGCAGACTGATAGGTCGACATGATCTGCTCCTCGGTCGGCGAAGGGCCGAGAGCCTTAAACAGCTGGTAATCGGTGGGATCGTCATATGGCACAGTCCACCTCCCCAGGTTGGCGCTGTCCGCCGCAGTGGTGGCGTTGTACGACCCCGCCAGCGCCTCCTGCGGGCTATCGCTCACGGGGATAAACGCGTGTATGGTGACGGCGTTGCGGATCGTCCACGGAGCTACCACCACCATCGCGCCCGCAGTGACCAAGGCCAGAAGCCCAGCGAGTCGCCGGCCAGACATTCGGCTGCGTTGTTGCCATACGAACAACCACGTCGGTACCAGCACCAGGGCCGCGGTCTCCCGGCAGAGGATCGCGAGACCCGTAAGGAGGCCGGCGGCTGCGAGCAGCCAGATTCGGTCTGGCTCCTGGCGCCATTGCAGAGCAGCCAGCAAGGCCAAGCAGGTGAGGAGCAGGAACACCACCTCGTATTGGAGTCCGTAACTCGCGAGAAGAAACGGGGGGTACAGTGCCGATCCGAAGAGGCAGACGAGCCCGACGCGACGTCCGCCGAGTCGCCAACCGAGAGCGCCCAGCGAAGCGACGAAGGCGGTCGACACCACCACTGTGAACAACCGCGCCGCGGTCACGCTGACCCCCGTCACGCTGAACACCAGGGCGAGCAGCGCCGGATAGAGGGGCGTGCGGAACGCGCTCGGACCGTGCGCCCCCGGCACCACCGTAGAACCGAATCCGTGGCCTGATTTGATCGAGGTTGCGATCCGCATGAAGTCAAATGAATCGTTGACCGGAACGTAGTGGGCTCGGGTGGCGACAACTATCGCGACCCGCAACGCCAACGCCAACACGAGCGCACCCGCGACGAGCCAACGGTCCGCGGGCAGGCGTAGCACTCGGCTCGGGACGTTGATCGAGGTGGACGTCCCGACGGTCATGTCCTGCGGAGTCCCCCGAGGCGGAGGGCGCGCTCCTTGAGGGCGTCGACCGTCGCCCTCATCGCTATGGACCACGACTGTCGTGCAGACATCCGCAGCGGCCCGAGATCCACGCGCAGACCGTGGCCCCACTCGGCCGCGTGGCGAGACGTCTCCGGGAACATCTCGGGGGTGATCTCGAAGTTCGGCTGCTTGACGCCAATACCGAGGACAGTTTCCGGCATCGGTTCCCAGCCGATCGCCATCACCATGGAACTCGGGAAGGGAGCCAGCAGCTGGCCGAATCCCTCGGGTGTGAACCTCCAGTAGTCCCAAGGGTGGGCGTGAATCGGAAAGAACATCACTGAGCTCATTAGTAAGAACCCGCCGGGTTTGACTACTCGATGCAACTCCTCGACCACCCGAATGGGATCCCGGACATGCTCCAATGTGTCGAGGGCCAAGACCGTGCCCACCGAGTTGTCGTCGAAGCTAAGGTGGTGGGCGTCCTCGATCTGGTCGACTCGGGGTCCGGATTGAATGTCACAACCGACGTAAGGCGTGTTGGGAAAGAAAGACCGAAAATCCACGGAATCTTCCTGACCGTCGGCCGGACGAGCGCCGATCTCCACCACTGGACCCGGCAGAGAAAGCGAGCTGACGGCTTCGGTGACGAAATCGACGACGTCGTTCCTCACGGCCCACCGTGGAGACGCTCAGCGCGAAAGATGAACTGCAGAGTCCCGAAGTCGCCCAGCTTCGAAGCGATCCGGTTGATCCGGCTCTCCTCGAGGGTCAGTCTGAAGCTTCGCTGCAGCTCAACGATGTGGAAACCGGTGCCTTCCAGAAGTTCCTCGAGATTGCCGAAAGCGAACCACCGCAGGTGGGTGCGGTCGAAGATACCGACCGCACGGTAGGGCCACCTCCGGCGCACACCCACTGCCCAGAACAGGTGTAGGTGCCGGATGTTGGGGACGGAGATCACCAGCGATCCGCCATCGTCCACCAACTGGGCTGCCCATCGGGTTACCGACCAGGGATCACGTAGGTGCTCAAGGACGTCCGCCATAACCACGCAGTCGAACGGTCCTCCGGGATCTTGCCCTTGGGCAGCCAACAACTCGACGTCGGCTTCGACGACACGATCGAGACGTCCCCGTGCCTCCTGAGCGAGAACGGGCGAACTCTCGATCCCGGTGACGTCGCAGCCCCTGCGCTTGAGCGCCGCTCCCATGATCCCCACACTGCTACCGACATCGAGGATCCGTCTTGCCGATGACGGCACCAGAACGGTCACCTCATCGCGGGGATTTGCGTACGCCTGATCGATCTGGCCATCCCTGATTGGAGGCGACAGGTCCACGCGACACCTTCCCGGTCAAACCCGGCGACGGGTTCTGCGTGCGCTCATGGGAGACAGGACACTAGCGGAACGCCGCAACGGCGAATGAGTCAACGAAGATGCGTTGGCTACTTTGTCTTCATGCCCATCCCGACGGTCGTGGCCAACCCATTCTTGGCGGCGTGTCGCGGAGAGCCTGTGCCCTATACGCCCGTGTGGTTTATGCGCCAAGCCGGACGGGCACTTCCTGAATATCGCTCCCTGCGCGGTACGGGAAGCATCCTCGATGCGATTCGTCGCCCGGATCTGGCGGCCGAGATCACCCTGCAACCGGTGCGCCGCTATGGCGTCGACGCCGCGATCCTCTTCTCGGACATCGTGGTCCCGGTTGCGGCTGTGGGGTTTGGGGTGGAAATCCGCGCCGGAGTGGGCCCTGTGGTCGACCGGCCATTCGAGACGTCAGCCGACCTGCAGAGGCTGCGACCCCTCGAGCCGGCGCTGGACACGCCATGGATCACAGAGACAGTACGGATCCTGGTCAAGGAGCTCCGGGTACCGCTCATCGGCTTCGCCGGCGGACCATTTACCTTGGCCAGCTACTTGGTAGAGGGCCGCCCTTCTCGGGACCATCTGAAGACGAAGTCCCTCATGTACACCGATACGCCCCTGTGGCTCGCGCTTGTCGACCGACTGGCCGATCTGGCTGTCGCGTCTCTGAGGGATCAGATCGAGGCAGGAGCCCAGGCGGTCCAAATCTTCGACAGCTGGGCGGGTGCCCTGTCGCCCGCTGACTACCAGCGATACGTTCTGCCCGCGGCCACCAGGATCTTCGAGGGTATCGCCGACCTCGAGGTGCCGCGGATCCATTTCGGGGTGGGGACGGGCCAACTGCTGAGCTTGATGACAAGCGCAGGCGCGGAAGTGATCGGCGTTGACTGGCGGGTGCCCCTGGACCACGCCCGGCAGCTCGCACCGAAGGCCCGAGCGCTGCAAGGGAACCTCGACCCCGCCGTGTGCCTGGCACCGTGGGAAGTTGTCAGCGCGCAGGCGCAGGCCGTACTCCGCAGTCGGCCAACAACTGTCGGTCACATCTTCAACCTCGGCCACGGCGTCTTGCCCACTACGGACCCCGGCACCCTCACTCGGTTGGTCGAGTTGATCCACGCGGAGACGAGCACTCGTTGAGGGTTGCTGTCATAGGAGGCGGTATAGCCGGACTAGCCGCCGCGTGGCAGCTCCGCTCCGAGGCCGATGTCACCGTCTTTGAGCCATCTCGGCTCGGGGGAAAGATCGCGACCGAACCCTTCGAAGGTCGTGACGTCGACTGCGGCCCCGACGCGTTCATCACCCGCACTCCTGACGGTATCGCCTTATGCGCCGAGGTGGGCGTTGATGATCTAGTCGCTCCGCAAGCAGGCCGGACGTTGCTGTGGTGGCAGGGTCGGTTGCGTGCCCTCCCGGACGGTCTGGTGCTCGGTGCCCCCAAACGGCTCCTGCCGCTGGTCCGCTCCGGTCTCCTGACTCCTAGCGGTCTGCTCCGCGCCGCGGCCGACCTCGTCCTGCCGCTCCGTCGACTGCCCGATGACGTGAGTGTCCGAGAACTCGTCGCCGGNNAAGGATCTCAGCGCCATGACAACCGTGCCCCAGCTCGTGGAGGCCGCCCGCAAGTCGAGGAGCCTCCTGCTCGGGCTGCGGCGGGCAGCCCAGGCTACATCGGACGGCGGCCCCCTATTCCTCGCGCCCCGGCGGGGCCTCGGGCACCTGGTGGAGAGGACCATCCAAGGCCTCGACAACGCTGGGGTGCAGTTCTGCCCGCTGAGCGTCACGTCGTTGATCCGGGACGGCCAACGCTGGCGTGTGGAACCAGGAGGCGAGCCTTTCGACGCCGTGGTGGTGGCGACGAACGCCACTGCGGCTGGCCGCATCTTGAGTCCTGACGGTCCGTCAGGGCTGTTCGAGATCCCAACCGCATCGGTAGCTCTCGTGACGCTTGGCTACCCCGCAATCGATCTCCCCCAAGGGGTCAACGGGGTGCTCGTGCCCGCTTCGACCGGCTGGCTGATGACCGCCTGCTCGTTTGGGTCGGCCAAGTGGCCACACTGGGCCAACCCGGGAAGATCTATACTGCGGGTCTCAGCAGGAAGGGACCGAGACACACGAGCCCTCGCCCTTGGTGACGAGGAGTTGGTCGACCGTCTGGCCGGCGAGATGGCCACCGCCTTGGGGATCCGTGACCAACCTCACACGTGGCGAGTTAGCCGGTGGCCCGACTCGTTTCCGCAGTACCGCGTCGGCCACACAGCACAGGTGGAGAGGATTACCGACGAATTGCGTCGAACTTACCCGAAAGTGACAATTTGTGGGGCGAGCTATAACGGTGCCGGCATCCCAGCCTGCATCTCGTCGGGGCGGGCAGCGGCCCGCACGGTCCTCCGCGCCACCAGGGAACTCCGGTGAGCGAGATCGCCGGGCTCGTCGTGACGCCACTCCGGCGCATCCCCGACGAGCGAGGCGCGGTACTCCACATGCTCCGGGACGACAGTCCGGTCTTCGAGCGATTCGGTGAGATCTACTTCTCGACGGTGTATCCCGGGGCCATCAAAGGCTGGCACCTCCACCGGCAGATGACCCTCAACTACGCGGTTCCATTCGGCATGATCAAGCTGGTCTGCTACGACGACCGGCCGGACTCCCCTACTCATGGCAACCTGACAGAACTCCACATCGGGGACCTCAACTACTGCCTGGTAACGATCCCGCCGATGATCTGGAACGGATTCAAGGGCACCGCGACCAGTCCGGCGCTGGTCGCGAACTGCGCGACTGTGCATCACTCCCCCGATGAGATCGAGCGCCTCGATCCCTTCAGTGAGCGGATCCCGTACGACTGGGCCCTTCGTCATGGCTGAGACGGCCCCCGCCACCCGCATCCTCGAGCTCACCAATCGACCCGACAGTCGCCGCGTTTGGTTGGCTCACCTTCGGCAACACATGGATGTGCTGGCGATCCTGGCCCGCAAGGACTTCCAGGTCCGGTACAAACGGGCCTCACTTGGTGTCACGTGGGCCGTCGCCGTCCCGCTGCTCCAGGCGTCGATCATGGCCGTGGTCTTTTCGCGGGTGGTACGGGCTGGCGTGGGCCCGGGATATGGGATCTACATCATGAGCGGCATCATCCCTTTCTCGTATTTCAGCTCGGTCCTCGGCTCGGGCGTGACCTCTATCGTCGACGGCGCGGCCTTCACCGACAAGGTGTGGTTTCCTCGGATTCTGCTGGCCATTGTTCCGGTGATTTCCAACCTGGTCGGGCTGCTCGTGACCCTTGTCGTTCTGGTGGCTGCCATGCCGCTGCTGGGAGTCAATTACGGGCTGCGCCTGCTCCTCTTGGTGCCCGCTACCCTTCTTCTGGTCGCGTTCGCCGGCTCGCTCACCCTGGTCCTGTCCGCTCTCAACGTGTACTTCCGGGACGTCAAATTCCTCGTCATGGCCTCCCTGATGGTCTGGATGTACGTGACGCCGATCATCTACCCGATCACGTTCCTCAAACGCATCGAGTTCGTGGCGGTAGCCAACCCACTGACGGGCGTGGTGACCGTGTTTCACATGGCCACGGTCGGGAGTCGGGGACCGTGGGTCGCTCCGCTGCTCGTCACCTTGAGCGTAACGGCCGTCTTGCTCGTCATCGGAGCGGAAGCTCATCGGCGTTATGACCGTCTCTTCGTGGACTTGCTATGACCGCAGTCATCGAGCTGGACGGGGTGGGCAAGCGCTACTGGCAGCTCCAGGAGCAGGCCATGCTGCTCAAGTCGCTCATTCCGGGGCGGGGGACGAAGAAGGTCGAACGTTGGGCGCTCCGTGACATCAACTTTTCGGTCAACGCGGGTGAGACGGTCGGCATTCTCGGTCACAATGGCGCAGGTAAGACGACGCTTCTGCGCATGCTTGCCGGAGTCAGTCGCCCTTCCGAGGGCCGAATACGCATCGCCGGCCGGATCGCTCCTCTCATCAGCGTGGGGGTGGGGTTCCACCAGGAGATGTCTGGCCGCGAGAACGTGCTGGTCAACGGCATGTTGCTCGGCTTGAGCAGACGTCAGATAGACGCCCGGTTCGACGAGATCGTGGCCTTCGCGGAGCTCACCGAGTTTATCGACACGCCGGTGAAGTTCTACTCGTCCGGAATGTTCATGAGACTCGGGTTCTCGGTTGCGGTGCACGTCGACCCCGAAGTGATGCTCGTCGACGAGGTCCTGGCCGTCGGTGACGTGGCGTTCCAACTCAAGTGCTTTGACCGCATGAGACATCTGCAGTCCCAGGGAACGACGATCCTCTTCGTGAGCCACTCGATGCACGCCATCCGGCTGTTGTGCCCCCGCGCCGTACTTATCCGCAAGGGTCGGTTGGAGTTCGACGGCAGCGCGGAAGCGGCCATTGCCCGCCACCACGAGCTCCTGTCGGTTGATCCGCGTGATCTCACCGAGGTGGCCGAAGTCACCACCAGCGACGAGCGTTCGAACGGCTCGGTATCGATCACATCCCGACTCCTGGAATCCGCCGACGGGCCGACCCATCATCCTGCCCCTGGGGACCTCGTCCGTTATCGCGTCGGGCTGCGGTTCAACCGACCGGTAGACAGCCCCCACTTCGTGTTCCACGTGACCTCCGAACAAGGGATCCCCTGCTACTCGATGCAGACTCGGATCGGCCAGGATTGGCGAAGGTTCGCCGCCGGGGACGAGACCGAGATAGACGTTTCGTTCCACGCCCGTCTCGGCGGTGGCACCTACCGACTCACCGTGACGGTTGCCGACCGCTTCGGACGAGACGTGCTGTTGAACGACCCAACCGGGGTCGTGATGTATCTGGCGCCGCGACTTGGATCAGGCGGGTTCGCCGACCTAGAGGCCGACATCTCCGCCTCAGACACCGACCTGACCCAGCACGCGCCTCTCCTCATCGCTAGTCGCGGCGAGCCGCCTGAGATGCTTCCGAGATGATCACCCGGTCTCGTGTTTCCACCAAGCTCGCCGTCGGAGTACCAACCTTCCTGCGGGACCACGATGCCACCTCGGGAGCCGGGAAGATGTGGGACCGGGTGCTCGGCGGCATGACACGAGCCGGTATGAAGCTCGATTTTGTAGATATGTCTCGCCGGAGGCCGTTCGGGCGCCGCCCTGACGTATGGCTGACGAGTGGCCACCTAGGTGCACTGGATGTCGCCGAGCCAGTCGTCGCCCACCTCCATGAGGCGCCGTGGCTAGAGCCTGACGACCAGCAGCTTCTTGATCCGGCGTTCCGGGCTTTCTATCGGGAGCGGAGCGACGCCTCCGCCCGTCAGGCCGCGCTCATCATTACCCCGTCCGAGTTCGCACGCCTTCAGGTGATCGATACCCACCAAGTGGAAGCCAGCAAGGTCCGCGCCGTACCGCATGGCGTCGATACAGAGGTCTTCAGCCCGTCTCGCAGGGAAGCCGGTGCTGCCCTCGTACGCGACGCGGGCGGTGCACTGCCGTTCGTGGCATTCGTCTCCACGGTCCATCCCCGCAAAAACCTGCCGGCCTTGCGCGCCGCGATGACCATCCTGGCGGCGCGAGGGGTCGAGCACCGGCTGGTGCTCGTGCTGTCGCCCGCACCCGACCGCCAGGACTCCACCGAGCTCGAGCGCGCCGGCGCCGCCGACTTGCCCGGGCACGCGGGCCGGACGGTAGTGCTGCGAGGTTTGAGCGAACTGGAGGTGGCATCGGTCATGGCTGGAGCTGATGCGCTGTGCGCTCCGAGTTGGAGCGAAGGCTTCGGCTTTGCCCCTCTCGAAGCCATGGCGTGCGGTACACCGGTCGTCGTGTCCAACCGCGGATCGCTCCCCGAGGTGGTAGGCAACGCCGGGCTCGTGGTTGAACCTGAGCCACAGGCCATCGCCGACGCCCTCGAGTCAGTGCTGCGCGACCCCGAACGCTCGGCGCTCCTGGGCCAAGCAGGACGAGAGCGAAGCCGGAGCTTCAGCTGGAATGCCACCACGGCGGGCTGGATCGACGTCCTACAGGAGGCTGCCAACCGATGACCGCTGATCTGCAGATCCACCAGCTCAAGAACTGCCCGGGGTGCGGCGGAGACCGATCCCATGTGGTGCCGCTCGGCGACCCGCCCTTGCGCCGTTGCGATGGATGTTCCTTGGTCTACGCGCCTCGGTACGCGGACCCCGCAGAGGTGTACGTGGAGGGCTACCTCTTTGGCGAGACGCCCTTCGGCTTGGATCTCATGCATCCGCTCTTCCAGGAGTTCCTCGCCTACGCCGCCACCCTCCGGCTCCAGCTGATCGAGAAGGCCGTCGGTCCCAAGGGCACACTGTTGGATGTCGGCTGTGGCACGGGAGAACTGCTAGCAGTCGCCCGGGCGCGCGGTTGGACGACAACGGGAGTTGAGCCAGTCGAGCAGTCAGCCCGGTATGCGGTAGACAAGCGCGGCCTCGATGTACGCGCCGCGATGCTCGAGGAGTCCGGACTACCGGAGCGAACATACGATGTCGTCAGTGCGTTCCACGTGGTCGAGCACATGGTTGACGCCAGCGCGTTCCTGCGGTCGATCAGCCGATGGGTTCGGCCAGGTGGCTACGTGGTCGTCGAGGTCCCCAACTGGCACAGTTTTCATCGACGCAACGCCGGCATCGCTTGGAACGGTTTCCGCCCGTTGGAGCACGTTGGCCATTACGGTCCGGCCACGCTCAAAGCGACCTTACGGGGGGCAGGGCTGACGCCGGTGATGGTTCGCACACCTGGGTTTTTATGGGAGAAGCAAACGCTGGACCATCAGTTGGACGATCTCGGCCTGTACCGGTGGAATGGACGGCTCCGGCGGCTCGGCCGGGTCGGCGAACACAACGGCCAATCAGCCATCGTGCCGCGCCGATTCACCTCTCGAGCGTTCCTTGGTCTTCAGGCCATCTACAACCGGCTGGGCGTGGGCCAAGTCGTGCTCGGCGTCGCCCGAGTCGACTGATACCGGCGCTAAGCGCCCTCGCTTCGCGGCACAACCACCAGTCTGCCAGTGAAGTCTATTCGGTTGAGGAGGACGGCTGCTCCCGTGGAGTGGAAATACTCGTCGACCGCGTCTCTCGCCCCCACAAACTGACCGTAGTCGTCGACCATAAGCACACCCCCCTCGCTGATACGAGGGTAAAGGTGAGTCATTTCGTGGGCCGTCGAGCTGTAGTAGTCGGTGTCGAGGCGAAGCAGAGATACATGCTCCGGAGCCTCCGCAGGAAGTGTTTCCTCCACCAGGCCGGCCACGAAGCGCAGCTTGTCGGCGGGATATCCTGTCTCCTCGAGGTGACGTCGCACCTCATCGACCGGCAGGTAGGAGTACCAAGGATCCTTTAGGGCTGTCTCGAGTTCGGCTTGGGCTCCATCGCCATCGCGCGGACCAGTGTCAGGTGGACGGGTAAAGGTGTCGAACATATAGAGGCACCGATCGGTGTCGCCCAACTCGGCCAATGTGATCGCGATAACCATCATGCTTCCACCGCGCCACACCCCGCACTCGCAAATGTCGCCCGCAATACCGGCCCGAGATACATAGCGAACGCTCTCCCGCAAGGCCAACACCCGCTCCATACTCGTCAGCGTGTACGGCTGAACCCGTCGAAACAGCTCCCGTGCTCCATCGTCGAAGTCTGGGGGGAAAACGATGCTGTCAGTGGGCCGATCGACACGCCGCAACTCGTATCCGATACGACCCAACATCTCCCGCACGATCCTGGTCGTCGCGGCCCGAGGAGATGTGCCCATGAACCGGCGAGCCTAACGCAGCGGTTGGCGGGCGTTAGTGCCCTCCGAGGGCTCGAAGATGGCGCGGGAGCGCGCGCGGCAGGTCCCTTTGCCACTCCTCAAGGGGCCTCCGGGTAGCCCAACGGACCGAGGCAGGCGCCAGCCGGGCCAGGACCCCAGCGGTGTTGACTACCGCCCAGCGCCACACTGCGAAATCGCCGTGCCGCAGCCGGTACCAGTCGTAGGTGGCGTCCAGCCAACGTCCGGTGCGGCCGGTACCCCATGCTTGACTTCCGGCCGCGTTGCCGACATGGATCACGCTGACCTGGGGTTCGAAGGTGCGGCGCCATCCCGTCTCGGCCAGGCGCCAGCAGAGATCAAGATCCTCGACATACATGAACCAACGCTCGTCATAGGGGAGACAGCCAGCGAGGGCGGACGACCGGATGACATGCACGGCACCGATAGCCCAGTCGACATCGCCGGCTTCGTCATGAGGAGCAGAGCCCTCAAGCCAGAAACGCCGGCCCAGCCGTCCGTGCTGCCAGCGAATCGGAAGCAAGCCGGCCGCGGCGGAGACAGCCACTGAAGGGAACCGGTAGACCGAGTGCTGCAAGGTCCCATCGGGATTGAGCAGACGCGGCACCATGAGACCAACGTCAGGTCGCGCCAGCAGCCGACCCGCAAGCACCGTCAATGACCCGGGAGGAGCCACCGTATCGGGATTCAAGGCAATGAGAACATCTGTCGTGCCCTCTTCTGCCCCATCGGCGCAGAGCGCTTGATTCATCGCCCGGGCGTACCCGACGTTCGTCCCGTTGCGGATCACTCTCACCGCGGGATGGTTGTCGGCGACGTCTGCGCTGCCATCCGAGGAGTCGTTGTCCACGACGACGACCTCGGCGTTGAGGCCCTGCAGGGCCGCCGGTAGCGATGACAAGCATGCGTCCAACAGGTCGGCGGTGTTCCACACGACGATGCCAACACGGACTCTGGTCACTCGGAACGCTCAGTCACCGTCGTCAAACGCTCAATCACCACTGTCAGTCGAGGGCAGGCGCCTGTCCACAGCCATTCCACCGGTTCGGTCCGCAGGTAGTATCGATGGTCCATGGATCACGCCGCGGAAGAGATGCGTACCTTCTGGGACGATCGGGCGCGCGAAAACGCGGCCTGGTACGTCGACACGACGTGCGACTACGACCATCCTGATATGGACGCATTCTTCGCGGTTGGACGAAAGGTGGTGGCCGAAGCCTTCGTTGACGCCCCTGTTCGTCCACCAGGCAATCGGCTGGCCGTGGAGATCGGACCTGGGCTGGGCCGAATCTCCCTCGCCTTGGCAGAACATTTCGAACGGGTCATTGGCATCGACATTTCCGCGGAGATGGTTGAGCGGGCGAGAGGCCTCGTGACCAACCCAGCCGTGAGCTTTGAGGTTGGCAACGGAACGGACTTGAGGCCGCTCGAATCCGGCCGCGTCGACTTTGTGACGACGTTTACTGTCCTTCAACATCTCCCGAGTCCCGAGCTGATTGACGGGTATCTGCGCGACGCTGCACGAGTTCTGGCGCCCGGCGGCATTTTGGCAGCTCAATGGAACAATCTTCCGCACCCGAGCGCGTGGCGGGCCCGGGCCATATGGTGGCGACTGCGTAATCGCATCGGAGGACCCCTCAAGATGGACGCGCGTGTTGCCCGGCCTTTCATCGGAACGCGGCTTCCGCTCGATGTGGTCACGCGAACCCTCGAAGACGCGGGGATGACGATCCGGGCTACGAAGGGCCTCGGCACCCTCTTCGCATGGGTGTGGGCAGAGAAGACCGGGCCGGTTGGCTGACCGGGTCGGTCGGCTCTCCGGGCTTGTCTGATACCGATTTGCCCATCTCAACGGATCGGGCTGGCTCGTACCCAGCTGGTCGCCTTACCGAATGGACGCGTAAACGACCAGTACACGACCTCATGCAATGAACGAGGAAGATGCGCTCTGTCGGGCCGCGTCGGATACAAGCTGCCCATCGGCTGAAGAATTGGTCCGCCGGCCGCGATCACATCAAAACCGCCCGCACGGATAAGCGCACGGTGACCGCAGAGATTCGGGGTCCAGAACGTATTCTCGTCTCCTAGTGAGAACTGCCCGGTAGGAGTGAACGGTCGGAGCATCGTTTGGGGGAAGGACACTGGCTCGACGGAAAGGAGTTCGCCCCGAGTCACCGTTCGTACCGCTTGCACCGCTCCGATCGGATCCCGCAAGTGCAACAGGATGTTGCCTAGGAATACCAGGTCGAACTGCCCCAGACCCATCTTCTCCAAGTCGTAGACGGATCCATCGACGCGCTCAACATCCAGGCCAGTCGCCTCCCGTACCAGAGCGAAGCATTGATTCGCCCGCCCGGGTCCGATCGCCCAGGATCGCTTGCGTGGTACCCCTGAGAAGTCCTGCGCGTCAGGATCGGGAAGATCGAGGCTGACGACCTCGTCGGCGCCCCGCCGGGCCATCTCGAAGCTGAAGAAACCATCGGCGGACGCGGCGTCGAGGCATCGTTTACCAGCAAGCGACGCCGGAAACGGAAGTTTGGTCACGAAGCGGCGGTGGTCGAACATCCCCGGCGTGGTGACCCCGCCCGGTAGGTCGAAGGTGTGGTACCACTTCAGTTCGGCCACACGAGTAGCCAGATCAGCGTTGGGTATGGGCATCGCTTCGTGGCCTACCACGAGAAGGCCGGGGCAGGTGCGGACTGCCTGGCTTCGATGATAAAGGACATTCCATACCAGCCCCATTGGATATAAGGCACCAGCCTCCATCGCTCGTGATTGGCGAAGAATTCGGTTACAGCGAGGCGCTCACCGGACGGATGTGACTCACTAAAGCAGTAGTAGTCATCGAACGCGACCACGGCGCCATGGCACAACCGGTCTCCGAGAAATTCCAACGCCTGCAAGGTGGAGGTATATAGGTCGCAGTCGACATACGCAAAGCAGATTCGCCCAGGACGTGGATCGCGGGATCCACTGCTCAGCGATTCGGAATAGAAACCAGGAACGGTGGTGTAGGCCTGCTCGGGAACGCCATTGGCTTGGCATCGACCGATGAAGGCCTCCTCGGTCATGGCCATCACGCCTTCGGTCCATCCGGTGTGAGCATCCCTCGGGTCGGTGGAACTGGGTAGTCCCTCGAACGAGTCGAATGCCCAGAGATGGGCCTTATGACCTACGAGATCAGCAGCTCCCCAAGCCAGAGTAAAAGTCGTCGCCCCGCAGCAACCGAACTCGGCGTAATCGCCGTCGATAGCGTTGTAGACGAGCACTTGGAAGGCTCGGCGCATGAAAGCCTTTAGGTCAAGGAGTTCATCGCGGAACTGCTCACCAGGTTGGTAGGCGAGCTCACGGGACATGGTGCGGTAGTTCATAGTCGCCAGTCGCCTGACTCGATCCAGACGAGCCAGCGAGGGCAAAGAGAGCAATCGTCCCCGGACCCGTTGGCTCATTGGTCTTCTAGGCGGCACCATCACCACAACCTACCAAGTGCCCCGCGACGCTCCAGAGGGATGCCTGACTGGCTATCCCTCCCCGGCGGTATCGTGGTGTGAACTGCGGTAGCGGTGGAGACTTCTTAGCCGAGGGGCTCATGACGAGTGTGCCGGACATCTCTGTGGTCATCCCGACGCACAACCGGGCCGACCGACTGCCGAGCCTTGTCAAGTCCCTCACATCTCAGACTCTCGGTCCCGATCGCTTTGAAGTCCTTGTCGTCGACGATTGCTCGCCAGACGAGACGTGGGACACGCTCGAGTCACTCGCCACCGAGGGTGTACTACAGATCCGGACCATGCGAACAGCCGGGAGCAGCGGAGGGCCGGCGACTCCTCGCAACCTGGGATGGCGGGCATCAGTTGCACCCATCGTCGCGTTCTTGGACGACGACTGCCTTCCCGAGCCGGATTGGCTGAGGTCGGGCCTCGAGGAGATGCTGGCCCACCCGACATGGGGCGTCATGCAGGGATGCACGATCCCCCCACCCGGGACGGACATGGCAAATCTCTCGGTCTGGTCCGTGTGGCGGTCCATCACGGCTCCGAACCCGTGGTTCGAGGGCGCCAATATCTTCTACCGTCGACGGGCCCTCGAGGAGACCGACGGGTTCAACGAGGACTTCGCCACCTGGGGGGAGGACACCGAGCTCGGATGGGCAGTGGTGGATAGCGGATGGGAGCGGGGGTTTGCCCGCGGGGCGGTGGCGATCCACGAGGTCGAGCAGCGAGGGTGGCGCCACGCAGCCCGATTTGCATGGCGCGACCGCAACGTCATCCAGATAGCCGCCGCCCACCCACAATTCCGCCACGAAGCCTTCTGGCGACCGTGGGCAGTCCATCGTCGCAACGTCGAAGTGGCCGTAGCCATCGTCGGAGTGACCGCCTCATTCCGATGGAGACCGGCGGCACTTCTGGCCCTGCCCTACCTGTGGCTGCGGAGACCACCGATCCGCAAGCCAGGCTTCTTCCGCACCTGTGCACAAATTGGCGCAGTCGATGCGGCGCGTTTCGCTGGCAATGTACGCGGCTCGATCGCAAATCGGATCATCGTCCTCTGAGTGGCACTGATGCGTGCGCCAGGCCCAACTCGTGCCCCACAAGGGGTGCGATATCGTGCCTCTCTTGACCACGATCCTGGTCCTTTCCAACATGTATCCACCCCACCATTACGGTGGGTACGAGTTGTCGTGTCGCGACGTGGTCGACCGGTGGAGGGCCCGGGGTCACGAGGTCGTCGTGCTCACGGGAACCATGCGGGTCAAGGGCGTCACCGATCCCCCTGACGAGCGCCGCCGCGGCATTTGGCGGGACCTCGAGATCTCCTACAGAGACGGCGACCTGCACTCCCGCCCGTGGCGAGAACGCCTGTCGGTCGAGCGCGCCAATCAGCGGGTACTCCTCAAAGCCATGGATTCGGTCCAGCCTGACGTCGTGTCGGTATGGCACATGGGCGCCATGTCGACCGGGCTCCTCACGACACTGGTGCAAGCCTCAGTACCTCTCGTGTACTCGATTTGCGATGACTGGCCTACCTACGCGGCCAAGGTAGATCCCTGGATGAAACTCTGGTATCGCTTGCCCCGCATTGGGCGTCAAGTCGAACGCCTCGCCGGGGTACCCGCGACCCTGCCAGATGTGGGCGCCTCAGGAACGTTCTGCTTCATCAGCGGCAACACCCGGGACCACTGCGTCAAGTACTCGCCGTGGTTCTACCCCGATTCCACGGTCACCTACAACGGGATCGATCACGCCGACTTTCCCGTCGCCAATGCGCCCGATGCTCACCCCTGGCGCTGGCGCCTCGTCAACGCCGGGCGTCTCGATCCCCGCAAGGGGATCGAGACCGCGGTCCGGGCCCTCGCGCACCTGCCGGACGAGGCCACTCTGCAATTACTGCCCTCCGTCGACGACCCGTATCGGGTGCACCTCGAGAAACTTGCCGCTCATCTCGGCGTCAGCCATCAACTTCGGTCTACTAACGTAAGGCGCGCCGAGTTGCGCGATCGCTACGCGGCAGCAGATGTCTGTGTCTTCCCCACTGAGTGGGACGAGCCGTTCGGGCTCGTGCCCTTGGAGGCGATGGCGTGCGGGACACCAGTTGTCGCTACCGGCACGGGGGGAAGCGGCGAGTTCCTGGTCGACGGCGTCAATTGCCTCCGCTTTCCTGTCAAGGATCATGTGGCGCTGGCAACGGCAATTCGACGACTGGCCGAAGACCGGGACTTGCGCCGGCAGCTGGTACTAGGGGGTTTCCGCACCGCCCAAGAGCTCAACGTCGACTGCCTGGCCGCGGTGCTCGAAGACTGGCACATCGCAGCCGCGGCGCGGTTCGTCAACGGGCGTCCACCCGATCGGGTGTTGTCAACGCGGTGAGCGTAAGGATGCGGGACTAGCCCGCCGGGCCCGTGCGTCAGATCACCAGGATGCGCTGGCGTATCGAGCCGTAGAGCAGTCCCGCGGTCCGGGCGCTGTCGACCGCTACTGTCTCGACACAGCACCGCAAAAAGTGAGGTTGACGGGGAGATGGGTGCCGCAACCACATGTACGGCAGCGCCAACAAGGCCGCCGGGCGCCATTTGAGCGACACGCCGAGACCGATCGTCCCAGCCACGAACGCGGCGTCCCATCGACGGGGCGCCCACGGCCTCCAAAAGGCCTCCTCGCGGAATCCGGGATGCTTACGAGCGACCGCAACCTCGTTGCAAAGTACCAGGCTCTTGTTGATCCACCAGCTCACGTCGCGGCGACTGACGTCGTGGGTCACCACCGCATCTGACGTGAAACCACGAGACCACCCTGCATCGATGGCGCGCCACGCCGCGTAAGTGTCTTCGCAATACCACCCGCCCCACCAGTTGTAGTCCTCACCGAACCCTCCACCCTGCTCGAGTGCGGCCCGACGGTAGAAGATGTTGCACGTCTCGAAGTACGGCGTGGGATCGGTAAAGTGCGGCGAGTGCATCCACCGGTCGTCGCTCATGGCGTCCAGGTCCTCCGGCACGGTCTGGCCCTGCACCAGCCCGAGGGCGGCGTCGCCACGGAGAGCGTCGAGACCAGCGACAAGCCAACCGCGATCGGGGACACAGTCGTCATCGGTGAAAGCGACAAAGGGAGCCGAAGCCGCCCGCCACCCCAAGTTGCGAGCCGGACCGGGACCCCGGTTGCTGACGGTCCGCAGTGGGTGGAGCCGGTAGGGCAGTTCCGCCGCTAGAGATGCGAGGACGTCTCCGGTGTTGTCGCCGGAACAGTCGTCGATCACGATGACCTCGAAGTCGTCCGCTGGGATCGATTGCGAGGCGAGGGAATGCAGGAGCCGGGCGATCCGGTCAGGACGACGGTGGGTCGCGATCACGACAGAGATGACGGGCCGCGGTGGGTAGGATTCGGTCACTCGGTCGGCCCCACTTGTGCTGAGACCCCCCTGCGCGTCCTGCTTCACCCGTTCCTCCGGTATAGACCCTCCAGGAGGGGCGCGATGTGTTCGTCCCAGTCGAATTGGCGGGCAAACTGGCGGCAGCGCTCGGCGGTCTCGGGTTGGCGAGCTAGGTCCAGGCCCAGTCGCAGCGCCTCTGCCAGCGAAACCGGATCGTTCGGCTTAGCCACCGCCCCAGTGGAGGGTGTGACGAGAGACGGGGGGGCGGCATCATCCACCACCACGATGGGCGTGCCCGAGGCCAGTGACTCGATCAACACCAGCCCGAAGGAGTCGGCGATGGAAGGCAGGGCCGTCACCCAAGCCCGACCGTAACGCAGGCCTTGTTCCTCGGGCGTCCCCAACGGCAAGACCTCGACGACCCGCCGGGCCGCGGCCGGTGCGGCGGCAAGAAAGGGACCGGGATCTCCGGGACCGCTCAGCCATACTGTCAGCTCTGGTTCGCTGGCGACCAGGAGTGCCACCGCCTCTAGGAGCACTACGAGGCCCTTACGCGGTTCGGTCAGCGCACCCGAGAACAGCACCGTCGGCCGCGATGTCCGCTCTACGCCGATCGGAAACTCGGAGAGGCGGACGCCACCCGGTATCAGAGACCCTTGACGGCCCCAATCGTCTAGCAACACGTCAAGGGCGTGTTGTGACATACAGCCATACACATCAACTTCCCTGGTAAGTCGCTCCCGAACTCGACCCTCAGGATGAGACTCCCCGTACCACCAACGATAAGGGATCCCCATCTCGTCGAAGACGACACGATGCCGTCCGATGACCCGCGTACGCACGGCCGCATACGCGTCTCCCACCATCATGGCGTGGACAACGTCGAAGCGACCGAAGGCCAAGTAGGGAGCAACCCGGACACCGAACGACCGCTCGTGCCGCCACGGATCCTCAAACAGTCGGCGCAGTCGGATGGTACGGACGCCGCCATCGTGATATCGGCCGGGATGCGATCCCGATGTCAGCACCGTTACTTCGTGGTTCCTGGCCGCGAGTGCCCGCGCCGTCTCCACCACGATCCGTTCGGCGCCGCGACGAACGTCAGGCCAGCAGTAAGGGTGGGTGATGGCTATTCGCACCGCAGGGCACGCTACTGGAGGGAAAGTCCCCCACGGGAGGCGCACATCGGCCGGATCGCCGCCCTGCTACGCTGCAAGCGGTGCTTGCCCAGCTATCGGACCGCTGGCGGTTCGATGACCTGTGGCGTTGGCCCTTGCGGCGCCAACGCTGGGTATGGGTGCTCCCGCTGGTCCTCTACGAGGTCAGCAAGCGGGAGCACGCTCATCTGCAGAAGGGCATAGAGTCCCTCTTGGCGTTGGCCCTGCTCATCCTAGTGGCACGACGTCCATACAAGGCGCTGAATGCTCTCGTCATAGTGCTGCCATTCGGCCTCCTCATTCTCTCGACACTGTACAAATACCACGTTCCGGCCATTGTCGTGCGGGGCCTGGGCTTCTACGACGAAGGGATCATTGCGGGATTGGCGGTGGTCGCCATCGTCCGGGTGCTCAAAGCGCGTCCCTCCTTCGACGGTCTCGACAAGATGACGTTCGCCTATGTGGTCCTGGGGCTCGCCTACCTTTTCCTACCCAAGCTCTTCGTCGGCACCGCCGTCGGAGCCCACCTCTCGTTCTATGCCCGGGAGTTGGGTTGGCGCAGCGATGTCCTCTATTTCGGCGTTTTCCTGATTTGCCGTCATCTCGGACTGCAGGCCTCTCAGGTATGGAACATATTCCGCCGGTTTCTCGTGGTCGACGTAGTGGTCGCGGTCATCGGGTTCTACCAGTTCCTCTTTCCGTGGTCCTTCAATCACTTGGTCGTCGACACTCTTGGGCTTCCCAAATACCAGGCCGTGGTACTGCACTCACCCTTGCTGAACCCGACCAACATCCTGGCCTTCGGCACCGCAGCAGGCGGACACGTGAGGATCGGATCGGTGCTCATCAACAATCTCCTCGCCCCGTGGTACTTCTTGTTCGGTCTGGGCATCGCTATCGAGATGATCTCTCGGGGCAAGTCGCGACCCTGGGTTGTCGCCGCCGTTCCGATCCTGAGTGTCGCTCTGCTCCTCACGCAGAGCCGCGCCGCAATCGGTGGGGGCGTTGTGGCTGTGATATATGGCCTCCGTTCCCAGCTCGGCCGGTCGATCGTGCAACGAGTGCGGATGGCCTCCATGTTCGCCCTCCTCGGTTGCGTGGCGCTGCCTGTGATCGTCTTCAGCGGACTGGGCCACCGCTTCGTCGGTTCCTCCGTGTCGAACGAAGGACACGTGACCGGTGTTCGTGAGGGCATCGAGATCATGGCTGACGAACCCCTAGGCCGTGGGCTGGCGACCGGCGCCGGAGGCGGCCAAGCGGCAGCAGGCCAGGGAGCCATCAGCCAGTCGAGCGTATTCGTCCCTGAGGACCAGTGGCTCCAGATCGGGACACAGCTGGGCGTCCTCGGTTTGGCCATCTATGTCGGGGCACTCATCCTGATGCTTCGTCGGCTCCGACCGAGAGGCCAACTCCCAGACGACCAGGACGCAAACACGTGTGCCGGAGGAGCGCGCATCGCCCTCGTCGGGATCCTGGCCGGCGGACTCTTCCTCCAACCCTTCATCGAGCCGGTCATCTCCTGGACCGTCTTCGCACTGTGCGGCCTAGCCGTCGGCGCCATGGACCAAACCGCAACCGATACAGGGAAGCAGCCCCGGGTGCTCACGACCCTGCCGATGATTCTGGCCAACTTGAGGACTAGTGTCTAAGGGTTAGTCGTACCAACGAGGCCGGATTGGTCCGCTTCGTGGCACCCCAGTCAAACCTTCCCATCTCAAAGGTGTTGTTGAGAGGACATGGAACTCCGCAGACTTTGGCTCTTGATCTGGCACCGGAAGCTTCTGATCGTGCTGATGGTTGCCGCCGCCATCGCGGCTGGCTACGAGACGACGCCGAAGGTTTCCAACTATGAGGCCGTGTCGACCCTGTTCGTCGGCGATCCTCAGTACAACGCGGGCGGCTTCTCCAGTGACCTGCAGCAAGGCACGCAGGACCTGGCCGACACATTCGCGACGATGGTGCCCTCGCTCAGCGTGGCTGAGGCCGCCGTCGAGGCTACCGGAGTAGCCCGAGCTCCGGGCCAGGTGGTCGGCGAGACCCGGTCCTTCGTGTATCCCGACACCACTCTGATCTACATCGAGGTCGTTGACCCCGACCCCGTGGTGGCTCAGAGCCTGGCCAACGGCATGGCCCAGGCGTTCGTCACCCAGATCGCGAAGCTCGACCCAGTGACGACAGACGCCAACGGCGGGGCCATCCCCGCGCAGTCGCCCGCGTCAGTCTTCCAGCTGGCCTTCCTGCCGTCCGTTCCTCTGTCCGACGGGCTAGGACGGAATCTGATCTTGTCGGGACTGTTCGGCCTGCTGGCGGCGGCAGGTCTGGTCCTGTTACTCGACTACCTCGACCTAACGGTGCGATCGCCCGACGACCTCGAGCGCCGGGTTGGGTTGCCCGTGCTCGGTGTCATTCCCTTCTACGCCGACTCGCTGGAGCAGGATTTTGTGGTGGGCACGGGCCGCCCCAGCCGAGTTGCGGGTTTGGCGAGCACCCTCGATGGCTAGGTACCGCGGTAGGTCCGTATCATCAGTTTTGCCGCTCAAACGCCGGCCATCGGAGTCTCGGTCGGGCCAAGGGGGCAACCGGACATCGTTCGAGGAGTCGTTCCGCATCCTTCGCTCGAACCTCGACGTGTCGTTGACCGACATCGACAAGCCGATTCTGATCGTGACGAGCAGCAAAGCCAACGAAGGCAAGACCGTCATCTGCACCAAGCTGGCCACCTCGTTCGCAGAGGCCGGCCAACGCGTCGTGCTAGTCGATCTCGACCTGCGCCACGCCACAGCCCACCGCCTCCTTCGCGTCCACAACGAGTTCGGAGTCTCGGATGTTCTTCTCGGCCGGCGCTCCCTCCAGGAGAGCATCCAGCATGTCGAGCTCCGGGATCCCGCTGGTCGGAACTTGTCGTCCCTCTACTTCCTCGCGACCGGGCCCGCCGTCCAGAATCCTACCGAGCTGTTGGGATCCGGTCGGACCGCCCGGCTCCTCGATGGTCTCGTCAAGCAGGCCGATCTCGTCCTGCTCGACACTCCGCCGGTCCTCCCGGTGGCCGACACCTTGGTGATCGGTCGGATCGCGTCGGGTGCGATCTTGGTCGTCGAAACCCGCACGACCCCGCTGGCGGCCGTGCAGCAGTCAAAAGACCTTCTGATTCGCAACCAAACGAGATTGCTGGGCGTGGTAATGAACAAGTTCCAGGCCCGTGACGCCCAGATCGCATACGGCTACTACGGGTACGGTTACGGGGCTTCGTCGCCGGCGGCGACCGCCCAAGATGCCGGCCCGATGGACGAAGAACCCCTCGCGCCAGCCCGTAACGGCAACGGAAGCAGCCCGGACCACTGATCTCCGGCCAGGGCACATCCAGCTGATGCGAACCGTCGTCCTGTACGCCCACGACTTGGACCCGGAAACCCCGACAGGCATCGCCCACTACTTCCGGCACATCATCCGCGGGATCCTGGAGACAGACACGTCTGAAGTTGGCATTACCTATCGCGTCGGGGCGTCTCCAAACCCCTCGGGAACCCATCGACCGCCCCCCGAGGTCCCCGTCCTGCGCCTGCCCTGGCCCCGTAAGGCACTCCACTTGGCCTGGAGCGCCAGCCGGCGCCCGCTCGCGGACCGCGCCCTTGGCCGTCCGGACCTGATCCATGTGCTCGCTCCCTTCACCCGAGTTCCCAGCCAGGCTCGGGTCGTCTACACGGTCCACGACCTTTGGCCCTTGACGTCCCCCGCCTGGTACTCGCGGAAGGAACGGTGGATGTTCGAAAAGGCCATCGGGGACGCCACTAGGCGGGCCACCTTGCTCATCGCGGACTCACAGGCGACCGCCGATCAGGTCACCACCCGTCTCGGCGTCGAAACGTCCCGAATACGAGTCGTCCATCTCGCCGTCGACGACATTTTCTTTCGTGCCCCCGACCCGGGTGAGGTCGATCGCGTGTGCCGCACGCACCAACTGGAGCCGGGGCGCTACCTCATCGTGGTCGGATCTGTCTCGACTCGGAAGAACCTGCGGCCAGTCGTCGAAGCGCTGGCCCAGATGACTCACCGATCGCCACCGGTGACCCTGGTGGCAGCCGGACCGCCGGGCATCGGTTTCGAGGCGACCCAACAGTTGGTACGCCAGCGGGGTTTGGAGGCGACGGTGCGGTTCACCGGCTGGCTTCCCCGCGAAGACCTCCCTCCGCTGGTATCGGGGGCCGCAGGCTTGCTCCACCCCTCGGCAGACGAGGGATTCGGCTTGACCCCCCTCGAGGCGATGGCCTGCGGGGTGCCAACGGCGGTCTCGAACGCCGGCGCTTTGCCGGAGGTCTGCGGAGACGCGGCGATCCTGGTGGACCCGCACGACCCCGACGCTTGGGCCGAAGCCATCAGCCGGCTGCTCGAGGACGACGACCTTCGGGCCACTCTGATCGCCCGGGGGTGCACCAGGGCTGCGGGCTTTCGCTGGCACCGAGTCGCGAGTGAAACGATCGCCGTGCACCGCGCTGCCCTCGACTTCTGATTTCCCCCGCCAGGAAGGGCAAGGTCGCTCCGGGAGCGAACCATTTGGCCTATGAAGCGGGGATTCGTGCGCTCGTCACTGCTAGATCCAGACGAGACCAAGCGGGCCAGTGCGGAGTTCGCGGCGGCGCGGCCGTTCCCACACGTCGAGCTCAGGGACACTCTGGTGGCCGAACAGCGGACCTGCCTGATCGAGGCGTTCCCTACCCCCACCTGGGAAGGCTGGCACCGCTACGGCGACGCCTACCAACAGGGGAAGATGATCTGCAACCAGATCGAGGCGATCCCCGCGTCGCTTGTCGAACTCATCCACGAGCTCCAGTCCCCGACGATGCTCGCCTACCTCGAGCAGCTGACCGGCATCGAAGGCCTGATTCCCGACCCGCACCTCGAGGGCGGTGGCCTCCATCTGAGCGGCCCGGGCGGCATTCTCGCACCGCACACCGACTTCCACATCTACCCCCGGCTGGGCGTGTACCGCCGGGTAAACGTCCTCCTCTATCTCAACGAGGGGTGGGAAGAATCGGACGGCGGTTGCCTGGAGTTGTACGAGCCCGGCGCCACAGCACCGGCCAAGATCGTCGTACCCGCTTGGGGGACGTGCGTGATCTTCCGAACCGACGACCGTTCGCCGCACGGTTTCTCGACCCCGGTCGTTGGCGATCGGTGGCGGCGCTCGATCGCCCTGTATTACTACACGGCCGAGGAGCCAGAGCGATACAGCGGTGACATGAACACCTACTGGCAGCGCCTCCCCGTGACGACCCGTACGGCCCGGGCCCGGCAGTGGGCGTACGAGGCGTTGCTGCTCGGCTCGCGGGGTCTCGGATTCTTCGCCCACCGGATCGACCCGAACCTCTCACGCCGCCGAAGGGACCGGCCCTGATGGTGATGTTCAGGATTCCAAGTCCCGTTCCCGGGCGAGATCGGCTACCCGGGCACGACCGCGCCGCACCCCCTCCCGATACGCCTGGTTGATCTCGGCCCGGTAGTGCAAGGCCCTGATCCGATCAGAAGGCGTCACCTTGGCCACCGCCGCCACCACATGGCGGGCTCCCGTGCGCCATCGCCGTTGACCCTCCACGTCGGCTGGCACGTCGAAGGGAGCGTCGGGCTGCACCACCCGCAGCACGGTCACCGACTCGCCTACCTGGCCCATCCGACGGCAGAAGCCGTCGAGCTCCATGGTGCGGGCGTGCCAGGCCAGGGCGTCCGGCCGGTAGTCAAGCCGGAAACCCTGCCGGCTGAGCCGGAAGCCCAACTCGACGTCTTCGAACGCCGGGTATGGGAACCGCTCGTCGAACCCTCCCACCGCACCAATCATCGCCGCTGAGAGGCTGAGGTTGCAGGTGTAGAACGCGTCCCACGGTCGCTCGATCCGGCCCTCCCGCATCCAGGTGCCATAGGAGAACTGCAAGTCGGTCGAGTCGAGCCACTGCATAAATGGCGTGACTCGCAGCCCGGGAAGCCACTGAACCAGCCCGACCACACCCAGGAGGCCGTCGGTGTCGGTGTGGTAGCGCAAGTGGACCGGGATGAGGTCGGGCGCGGCCACGATGTCATCGTCGACGAACAGCAGGAGCGGGCTCCTGGCCGCCGCGATTCCCCGGTTCCGGGCTGCGGCTGGCCCGCAGTTGACGTCCTGCACCAACCAGCGAAGCTGCGGCCAGGCGCTGGACAGCTCCTCCAGGACCTCCCGCGTCTCCGGTCCGGAGGCATCGTCGACCACCACCACCTCGAACCGATCGGGGTCGAGGTCCTGGGTCGCGAGCGAGCCCAGGCACTTCGCCAGCAACGACGGCCGCCGATAGGTCGGCACCACCACCGTGATCTCAGGGCCACCCGTATTGGTCATACGCCAGCCACACTTGTCTCGCACCCGGCTGGGGGTCAAGCCGCTCCAGCTGCCAACCTGGGGCGCGACCGGCTTCCGGTTAACCTCAGGTGGTGCTGACCACCACGCGCTCCCGTACCAACCGGCCGCGGGGAACGACGGCACGTCGGTGATACGAGTAGCCATCGACGCACGAAGGCTTCAGGATCGCCCCATCTCCGGGATAGGTCGAGGGATCGCCAACCTGGTCCCCTACCTGGCAACCCGAGCAGAGGTTTCCCTCCTGACCGACGGCGGGCGCCCGCAGCCGCCAGGTCAGGACGGGTGCGAGACGATCCCACTTGCTGGGTTCGGGAGGCTCCCCGAGGTGGTCTGGCTGCAGGTGAGCGTGGCCCGCTGGCTGCGACACTTCGACGGTGTCTTCCACGGCACGTACAACGCCATTCCCTTGGCATCCGACACACCTTCTGTGGTCACGATCCACGACCTCTTGTGGATGCACCACCCGGGGGACCTCTCCGCACCACGACGGGCGTCGTTTGGCCTTCAGGCCCGCTCTTCAGTGCATTCGGCGCGAGTCGTCGCGACCGTGTCCGAGTTCGTTCGGGAGTCGGTCATCGAGGTGTACCACATCACGCCGGCAGGGGTGGTAGTGACCCCCAACGCCATCGACCCGATCTTCTCGCCGGAGCGAGTCTCCGACACCAAGCCGCTGTTGCGGCGCTTCGGGATCAACAGGCCGTACGTGATGGCTATCGGCGGAGCCAAGCGCCGCTGCCTCGCGGTCGCGATAGAGGCGTGGAGGCGGGCGGCATCGGACCCCCGGTCCGGACGACCCCAACTCGTGGTGGTCGGGCCGCAAGCTCCGCCACCGGATCCTGGAATCATCTATGCCGGTCGGGTTGACGACCCGGACTGGGCGGCTCTGCTGGCGGGCGCGATGGCGTTCTGCTACCCGACACGCTACGAAGGGTTCGGCATGCCCGCCCTCGAAGCGGTCGCATCAGGGGTCCCGATCGTCTGCGCTCCCGTTGGGCCGCTTCCGGAGATCCTGGGAGATGCGGCGGAGTGGTGCGCCACGCCCGGGGTCGCCGACATGGCTGGCGGCTTGCTGCNNCCGCGCCCGCCGAGAGGAACTTCGCACCGCGGGACTGGCTCGGGCCGCGGCAGCGCCGACCTGGGCCCACAGTGCTGACGTGCTGAGCGCCGCCTACGAGAAGGCAGCCCAGTGACTGGTCTGGACCCCACTGCGACAACGGGGTCGGGGCCAACCGTCTCGGTGATCGTCGTGACCTGGAACAGCGAGGAGGTGATACAGGGCTGCATCGACTCCCTTCTGGACACGCTCGATGCCCGGGAATGGGAGTTGATCGTCATCGACAATGCGTCCACCGACGGCACCCTCGCGGTCGTACGGTCGTTGCAGCGTGGCGCCACCGTGATCGCCAACGCGACCAATGTCGGGCTGGCGGCGGCCAACAACCAGGGCCTCGACGCGGCCACGGGTTCGCTTCTCCTGATCTGCAACCCCGACGTCATCTTCAAGCCCGACTCCGTGACGGCGTTGGCGGCAGTGATGGATCGCCATCCCCGGGCCGGCTGGGTCGTGCCGAGACTGGTCTACGAGGACGGAACGCTGCAGACCAGTGCCGGCGACCTCCCCAGCCTCACCGAGACCCTGCTGGGCCGCCAACTGAGCCGGCGGCGACAGTCCGGGAGCTGCACCGGATTTTGGTGGGACGGATGGGCCCACGACGAAGAGCGGACGATAGGACGCGGCCACGAGTCGGCCTACCTCGTCCGTCGGAGCGCAATCGATGACGTAGGCCCGCAAGATCCCCGGTACGTCCTCGACTGGGAGGGTCTCGACTGGACGGACCGCTTCCGCCGGGCCGGCTGGGAAATCTGGTTGGCTCCTGGTGCGGAGGTCGTCCATCTCGGCGGCAACAGCATCCGCCAGGTGCCCTTCCGGTCCACCGTGTCAGCGCATCGGGGCATGTACCTCTTCTTCTCCTCCCGCCGGCCCCCGGCTTGGAAGCCGGCCCTGGCGGTGGCTTTCACCCTGCGCGCCAGCGTCAAGCTGGCGCTCACAGCCGTCGGGATCCCGCTGTACCAGCGCGCGTACCGGAACCAGCAGAAAGGCGCACCGACGCAGGAGATGCCGCGCAGCCGGCGTATATCTTGAGCTTGGTGAGCGAGACCCCAAGCGTTTCAGTAGTGATCGCCTCTCTGGACGGGGCCCTTCACATCCGAGAACAACTCGACAGCATCGCTGGCCAGACGGTCGAACCCCTCGAGATCCTCGTTGGTGACGACGGCTCCACCGACGAGACGCTCGATATCGTCCGGCGCTTCGCGACAACAACCAACATTCCGCTCCATCTGACCATCAACGATGAGCGACTGGGCTACGCCGAGAACTTCCTCCGCACCGCCACCGCGGCCAAAGGGGCCTTGATCGCCTTCGCCGACCAGGATGACGTCTGGTTTCCGGGCAAGCTGGCTGCGGCGGTCCGAGCCTTCGAGGCTCCCGATCTCGCCCTGTGGGTTGCCGGTTGGCAGATAGTCGATGAGCGCCTGGTACCCGTGCCTGACCGATGGCTGCACACCGGGTTCGCGCAACGCTCGGCCCTCGCTTACCCGATGCACGTCGCCCACGGGGCTCGCATGGTGTTCCGTTCCAACCTCCTCACCTATTGTCCGGCGGAGGGAAGGGCCCGGTCCGTCTACGGCGACCGGCCCGCCCACCATGACGAGTGGGTGATGTTCGCCGCTCACGTCATGGGTCGGGTCGACTGGCACCCGGAGCCGCTGATGATGTACCGCCGGCACCAAAATGCGGTGTCGGCCGTGTGCCCGCCGATCCCGCCGCGTCGGTACCTCCTGCGCGCCGAGGGGGAAGCGCTGAGCGACGGCGTGGAGTTGGCTGCACGGGCCCGGTCGCGTTACCTGCTGTCCAGGGCCGCCGCGCCCGAGTGCCAGGCGGTCAAGTCCCAGTTGCTCGAGGGTGCTCGCTACTACGACCAGCTGGTACCCCGGCTGGGGCGCCGGGCCGTGACCCGCATGGCCCCGGAGCGCATCCAGCGCCTCAAGGGGCTGACCGCCAGCGTCGCCCGCGGCGACTACCGGCCGCTCAGCCGGGGCGGTCTTGGGGTGTGGACCCTTCTGCAGGACGGGTACGGCATCGCCCGGTGATGCCAGGTGCGGGTGTGGCGCGCCACGCCGCCCCGGACCTCAGCCCTCGCCCAGCTGTTCGGCCACCTCGGACACGTCCACCACCGCGGGCAGCGTCTCTCCCCGAAATAGTCCCGCGCTGGCGCCGTAGCCGTAGAGGGCGTGATCGGCCAGGAGCACGGCCGCCGCGGTGTAGGTGCTGCGCTCACCGCCCGGATAGCGGACGCACTCGGGGTGGACGCAGCCAGTCCAGTAGGCACCCTCGTCGTCGCGCATGTGCCGGGTCCAGTCGAGCAGCGTGGTAGCCCGGGTGCGCATGCCGATGGCCTCGAGAGCCATCACGCATTCCGCCGTCTCCGCGGCGGTGACCCAGGGCTGGTCGGATACGCAACGCACCCCTACGCCCTCCAGCACGAACTCCGACCACCGGGTGTCGATCCGCTCCCGGGCCCGCTCCCCCGAAAGAGCGCCGGAGAGGATGGGGTAATACCAGTCCATGGCCCAGCGGTCCTTGGGTGCAAACGAACCAGGCCGGTGCACGATGGCTTCGACGATGCGGTCCGCCGCCAGCTCCCACTCCGGTCGCTCGAAGCCGAGCTGCTCCGCGACCGCCACCGCGACGCGCAGGCTGTGGTGGATGGATGAGGTGCTCGTCAGTAGGGCGTAGCGCCCGAGGTGGCCGTCGGGGTCCATCGACCACAGCACCTCACCGCCCGGTTGCTGCAAGCGCAACACGAACCCGACGGCGGCCTCGATAACCGGCCACATGGCCTCCAGCAGGCCGAGGTCACCGGTGCACAGGTAATGCCACCACGCCCCGGTGGCGACGTACACGCCAACGTTCGGGTCCCGCCGGGGGTCCTCGATGCCCTCAGCCAGGTGGTAGCGGCACCAGGTCCCGTCGGGCAGCTGCGTCGACGCCAACCACTCGAAGGCCAGGTCGGCTTCGTGGCGACGGCCGGCCAGCACCAATGCCATGGCCGACTCGGTATGGTTCCACGGATCGGCGTGCCCGCCCGGGAACCACGGGATCATCCCGTTGGGTAGCTGGATCGAGGCGATCCACGACGCGGTCTCGGACACCGCGACCGCGGTCAAGGGTCCGCTCATCCCGGTTTCCGGACGTAGACGACGACGCTCTTGCCGAGGATCGGGTTGAGCAACGCCTCGGGAATCCGGGTAAACGGCGGGTGCGAGGTGATGTCCCACACCAGAACCCGGTGATAGGCGCGCACCAGCGGATGGCCGTCGTCGCGGACGCCGACGATCGCCCGCAGCCACCAGTACGGAGTATGAAGGGCGTGGGCGTGATGGGCGCCGTAGCACTCCAAGCCAGCCGCGCCCAGGCGATCGACGAGAGCGGACCGCCGGTAGATCCGAATATGACCGCCCGGAGTGTTGTGGTAGTCGTCGGAGAGCGCCCAGGTGAGCAGCTCCGGCCACCAGCGGGGAACGGTCACCGCCATGGTTCCGCCGGGACGCAGCACCCGGGCCAACTCGGACATGGCCATCCGGTCGTCGGGGATGTGCTCGAGCACCTCCGCCGCTATCACCCGGTCAAAGGCATTCGAGGAAAAAGGAAGGCGCAGCGCGTCACCGACGATCGCGGTGCCTACCCCACCGCGCGCCGCCACGGCGGGCTCCTCGGAGGTGACGGCCTTCATCATCCCGGACACGTCCTTGACCTCGCCGGCGTCGGCGTCGAGGGCTGTGACCAGCGCGCCCCTCCGCATGGCTTCGAAGGCGTGGCGCCCGCCACCTGAGCCGAGGTCGAGCAGACGGTCACCGGCCTGCACCCCGAGACGCTCGTAGCGAACGGTCAGCACGGGGGCAGCGAGGATGATCGGTTGGCCCGGTGATGCTCGATGATCCAGCGATAACTGTCCGCGGTGGCGGCCGCGCAGGCCTGCCAGGTAAAGCGCTCGAGGACCCTCCGCCGGGCGGCCTCGGATAGCCGGGACGACAGCTCGGGGTCGGCCATGATGGTGGCGATGGCCAAGGCCAGCGCGCCGGGGTCGCCGGGCGGGACCAGCAGACCCGTCACCCCGTCCTCCCCTACGACCTCTGGGAGAGCGCCACCCGTGGTCGCCACGAGCGGCACCCCGCACGCCATGGCTTCGACAGCTGGCAAAGAGAACCCCTCGTAGAGCGACGGGACGACGGCCACGCTGGCTTCGGCATACAGCTCGACCATCCGGTCGTCGCTCACGGCGGACTCGAACGTCACGGCTGCCGACACGCCCAGGCGTTCGATCGCGGCTGCCACCGGACTGTCGGCCCGTAGGCGGCCGACGACGACGAGGTGGGCCTCGGGCCGCTCGGTTCGCAACTTGGCCAGCGCCTCGACGAGCGGCAGCAAGCCTTTGAACGGGACATCTGCGCTGGCGGTGGTCATGATGCGGCCCGGCACCCGGGCGATCTCCGGATGCGGCCGGAAGTGGGTGTGGTCCGCGCCGATTGGGACCACCTCGAGCTGGTTGGCACCGATGCCGTACTGCTCGACGATGTCCCGCTTCGACGACGACGACACCGTAAGGATGCGGGGGATCTGCCGCGCCACCTTCTTCTGCATGGCCAGGAAGCCGTACCAGCGTCGCAGGGTCAATCGTCGCCGCCAGTTCTCGGCGTGCTCGAGATCGAGGCCACGATCGACCGTGAGGGGATGGTGGCACGTGCCGAGCAGGGGCCAACCGTCGGCCATCACCCCGAGCAGCCCGGTGCCGAACGTCTGGTTGTCGTGGACGACGTCGTACTGGCCGGCCCGGGCGGCCAGTATCCGGCGGACCCGCCAGCTGAAGGTCCGTGGTTCCGGGAAGCCCGCCGTGCACATGAGCGCGAACTCCGCGATATCGATGCGGGTATGGAACTCCCACGGCATCGGGACTCGAAAGGGGTCGGGCTCGCGATACAGGTCAAGGCTGGGCACCGGCACGTAGGCCACCCCGTCGTCGAGGACCGGCCAGGGTTGGCCGGCGAAAACCGTCACTTGGTGGCCGAGGTTGACCAACTCCCGCGACAGGTAGCGGGTGTAGACCCCCTGACCCCCGGAGTGCGGGTTGCCGCGGTACACCAGGAGCGCAATCCGGAGCGGGTCGTTCCTGGTCATAAGGCACAGACTGTTGTCGCCCGGGGTCGCCCGGTCAAGCTGGGGACAGCAGCTCGGCCAGCCGAGTTGTCATCCCCACCAGTTGTTCTCGGGTTCTCTGGTAGTCCTTCGGGCGGCCACCCATGGGGTCGGAAACGTCCTCGGATAGCGGCAGGCCCGTCAGGCTGGAGCGCAACCGGCCAGCATGCAGGCGGCGAACCCACTCGCGTACCGCTTCGATCCGCTGGCGCGGACCGACGGTCTCAGCCCGGCGCAGCAGGTCCGCAAACGTGAAGGCCCGCTCCCATTCGGGGGGCGCCATAACGGTGACCTCGACGACATGCTGCCGGGTCATGCCGACGATCAGGTCGGCGGCCCCAATCGTGGTGGGGCTGAGTGGCCGGCTGCGGTGGCCCGACAGATCGACACCCACCGCCCACATGGTCTCGAGCGCTTCTCGGGGCGGGGGGACGCCCTCGGACATGAAACCTGACGATTCGACGGTGAGGGGGCTGCCGCGCTCGTCGAGGCGGGCCCGGAGCAGAGCGGCGGCGATCGGCGATCGGCACTGGTTGCCTGTGCAGACAAACAGCACCCCGATTCGTGGGAAGGCGTTGGTAGTCACAGGTGGGATCCCGGAGGTCTCATGAGCTCGGTTTCGGTCCACGTCGCGTTCGTCGGATCCCAGCCGGGGCCAACAGCCAGGCCAGCCCGACCAGCAAGGCGGCCGCAATCGCGATCGGCGCGTCCCCGATGTTTACGTAGACGGTTCGGCCATCCTCCCGGGGGACCGTCGCCGTCAGGACCTGTTGCTCGTCGAGCGCCGTCCGCTGCAGGACTCGGCCGGTGGGGTCGATGACCGCGGTGTAACCGGTGGGCGTGACTTGCAGGACCCAGCGTCCCGTCTCCCACGCCCGCAGACGCGCCGCCGCCAGCTCCTGGGTGGGAACCTCAGTGCTTCGGTACGAGGCGGTGTTGGTGGGCACGACGAGGATCTGCCCGCCCGCCCGGACCGCCCCCCGGGCCCGGCCATCGAAGAACACCTCGTAGGAGATCATGACCCCGATCGGACCGGCAGGTGTCCGCAGGATGCCAGGCCCGTGGCCGGGTATGGCGTCGTAGGGGACGTCTGCCAAGTTGAAGAACCGCTCGACCAGCGATCGGTCCGGCACGTATTCCCCGAATGGGACCAGGTGGTTCTTCACGTAGGTGTCGACGATTTGTCCATCCGGGGCCCAGGCCACCACTTCATTCAAATAATGGCTCACGCCCACATCCTGCTCGACCCCGACGAGCACGGTTGCGTGGAGGAACTGAGCCATCGACGCCACCTCTGAGGCGTCCTCCGTGGTCGTAAACGGGATATGGCTCTGGAGCACACCCTCAGGCCAGACGACCAGATCGAACGGTGGCGAGAGGACGTCGCTGGCGGCCAAGTGGCGCTCGAAGACCACTTGGGGGTCGGTGAAGATCGCCCTCGTACCCCTCGGCCCGCCGCCTTGGACCAGCGCCACCCGGAGCGGCAGGAGGTGCCCCCCCGCCCCCGAAGGCGACCAGGCCGCGCCAGCCGAGATCGCCAGCAGCAAGCCCGCCAGCCCGGCAGCCGCACCCGTGCTCCGCCAGGCATTGCGCCGGCCAGCCACATCCGAGATCCGCGCTGGTCGGGCCGCAAGCCAGCTCCGCGCCGCCTGCCCGAGCTCGGCGATGGTCACGCCGGCAAGGACCGTCACGCCGGTCAGGAGCAGGCTGCCACCGAGCCGGAGCACGGGTGCCAAGGGTGATCCGGCCTGGCCGAGCGCGATGCCGTCAAGGGGAAAGCCCCCTATCGGATAGCGATCGCGAGCCCAATCCGCCAGCATGAAGGCAGCTGGAAGCCCTACCGCCACGCCCCGCCGGCGTGTGGTCGGGACGAGCATGATGGCGACGATCGTGAAGAGGGCGCTGATCACGATCAGGGCGATCCAACCGGGTATCGAGAACTCGTGAACCCACCACAAGCCGAGGCCGTACTGTCCGACGCCGGTTGCGGAGCCCAGGGCGGCTCGGGCCCGCACGGGCCGGCCCCGCAGGAGCAGGGCCAGACCGGCGAACCCCAGCCACGCCAACGGCCACCAGCCGAACGGCGGTACCGAGAGGCCTATCAGGACGCCGCAACCAAGACCGGCGGCTAGCCAGCCCCACCATCGCCAGCGCGCCGGACGGAAGGCCATTTAGCGCCCTCGCCGAAACAACTGCTGCGAAGAGAAGGCGGCGCGCACAGGTTGCGTTGGCGGGGGCACTAGGAGAAGATCGTGACGCGCCCGGCGCCGCGGAGCCAGTCGGCGCGACCCACCCCGTACCATAGGCGGGTCATGATCTCGATTGTTATGCCCGCCCATAACGAGCAGGGTTATCTGGAGCCGGCGGTCAAGTCGGTGGTCGCCGGTATACGGGACCGGGAGCTGCTCTTCGAGCTACTGGTGGCCGAGAACGGGTCGATCGACGCCACCGGCGAGGAGGCGAAAAGCCTGGCCAGGACCTATCCGGAGGTCCGAGTCCTCCGGGCGCCGGTCGCCGATTACGGACGAGCCCTCAAGACCGGCTTCCTCGCGGCCAGTGGTGACATCGTGATCAACTTCGACGTGGATTTTGTCGATCTTCTCTTCCTCGACCGCGCCTTGGACCTCATGGCGACTGGTGATCCGGCGATCGTCGTGGGGTCCAAACGGAGCCCGGGTGCGGACGACCAGCGGCGCGCCGGCCGCAAGACCGTCACCGCAGTCTTCTCTCTTGTGCTGCGCAAGGGATTCGGGCTCAAGGTCACCGACACCCACGGACTCAAGGCATTGCGGCGCGCCGCACTGCTACGACTGGTCGAGACCTGCCAGTTCGGAGGAGACATCTTCGACACGGAGCTGATCCTTCGAGCCGAACGGAGTGGGCTGACAGTGCTGGAAGTCCCCGTCGCCGTCACCGACCAGCGTCCGCCGCGAACGTCGATCACCCGCCGCATCCCGCGATCGCTCGTGGGCTTGGTCCGCCTGCGCCTGGCCCTTCGACACCGCGACCCCGCGGGCCTCGGTTGACCGCGCGGGTCACGGTGATCGTGCCGGTTCGCAACCGGCGCGACCTGCTGGCACGACTACTCGACAGCCTCGCCCAACAGACCTTCCACGACTTCGAGGTGGTGGTCGTCGACGACGGGTCGACAGACGGCGCCGATGTGGAAGCTTCAGGCCGGGAGATCGCCGGGCGCCCGGTCCGGCTGATGCGCTCAGGGGGGGCCGGGGCGGTGGCCGCCCGACGGCTCGGCGTTACCGGGTCCAGCGGCGAGATCCTGGCCTTTACCGATAGCGACTGCGTCACCCACCCGGAGTGGCTGCAAGCCGGAGTGGCCGCCATCGACGCAGGCAACGACATGGTAAATGGGTTGACCCGGGCCGCTCGTCAGGTCGGACCTCTCGAGCGGAGCCTGGAATCGGCCACCGAAGGTCTCTACCCGACCTGCAACATGTTCTTCACGCGCTCCACCTACGAGCGTTTCGGCGGGTTCGACGAGCAGGCGAGGGACCGACTCCGTTTTCGCGTAAACCAGCGAGCCCGGGGTACCGGCTTCGGGGAGGACACCATCTTTGCCTGGCACATGATCCGGGCCGGCGTGGCTTACTCACATGCGCCCGACGCCATCGTGGTGCACCACGTATTCCCGGCCGACCCGGTCGAATGGTTGAGCCGAGGTGTGCAGATGGCCGCGTTCCCCGCTCTGGTCCGTGAGGTTCCCGAGCTGAAGAAGACCCTGCTCCGCCGGTCCGTGCTTCTCGGCTCGCGCAGCCGGATTCCTGCCTACTCGGCCGCGGCCGCCCTCGCCCTCCGCGCACCGCGGCTGGCGGCCGGGTGCGCCGCCTGGTGGGCGCTGTGCCGACTGCGGGATCTGCGCCGGGTGCCGCAATCCTGGCCCAGCCGGGTGGCCTGGCTGCCCGCCGAGATGGCGCTGGACGCGGTCGTCGGCACCGCTTTGGTCGTCGGAAGCGTCCGCAGCCGGACCATCGTCATCTGACCAAGCGATCCTGGTGGCCAGATCCCGGACGACGAGTGGGGTACCCTCTCGCCAAATGGAGCCCGAAGGGACCCCACAAGACAGCCTGGACGTGCATCTCCGCTGGCCTGGGAGTGGGCCGGGCCCGACGGTAGCCAACGACGTTCGACGAGGCGAGCGCGACGCTCGGGCGGTCGGGGCCGACGACGGGGAAGTTGACGAAGATGGCGGCGCCCTGAGCAGCGGGCCGGATTTTCGCCACCTCCCGGAGCCAGTCTTCGTGACCAGCGCCGACCCGGGTCACGCCGCGTTCGCTTCCATTGCTATTCGGTTAGACGCCCTTTCCAGCGCCACCACCATGCTGAGGACGGTCGTCAACGACCGGTTGAGTGACTACAGCGAGCGGGTGGAGCGGGCGCAATCGGCCGGCGGCCGCGAGTTCGAGGACCAGCGCCGCCTCCAGGAACGCGCCTGGTCCGACATCCGGACGGCGCTGAGTGCCAGCGAGGAGGCCCTGTCCGTCCTCAAGCGGGCGTCTGCCGGTCTCCTCGACCGGCTGGCCGAGTTCGACGCCAATCAGGAGAGCCGGCTGGACAAGGTCAGCGAGCACATCGAGCAGCTCGACAAGACGGTGAACAGTCTGGTGACCAAGCCAGCCGTGGACGTCACACCGGTCATCGAGGGTCTCGCCACGCTCCAGGCGCAGCTGGGGCCAGCCTTCCGTGCCGCCACGGAACCCGATCGGGCCGCGTTTGCCGCTCTCCTGGACAAGGTGAGCGTGATCGACACCAATCAGGAAGCCCGCATGGACCGGGTCAGTAAGCACATCGAACAGCTCGCCAATGCCGTGTTCGCCCTGAGCGCCAAGCCGGAGATCGATCTCGCCCCGATCATCGAGGGCCTGGGGGCCGTTCCCGACTCCACCGACATCTTCACGGCCGTCGCCGAGGAGTTGCAGCAAAGCCTCGAGCGCCAGGCGGCGGCTCAGGCTGAGGATCTGGAGCGCATGGTGGACACCATCGAAGACCTCGGGCGGACGGTGGCGGCGGCGATCGTCCCACCCGCCCCCGACCCCACACCCGACCTCCTCGCCGGCCTCCAACGCCTCGCCGACAAGATCGACACCCTCCCCCAGCCCGCCCCCGACCTCCTCGCCGGCCTCCAACACCTCGCCGACAAGATCGACACCCTCCCCCAGCCCGCCCCCGACGTCGTCGCCGGCCTCCAACACCTCGCCGACAAGATCGACACCCTCCCCCGGGCCGCCCCGGGGCCCCCACCGGACCTCCTCGCCGGCCTCCAAGACCTGGCGGACAAGGTCGAGTCCCTGCGTCGGCGAATCGCGCTGCGGGCCCGTCAGGAACCGTTGCTCGACGAGGCTGCCATCGACGCGCTGGCAGACGCCATCGCCAGCAGATTGGCCCCTGTTTCCCCTCCCGATCCCGACTTGCAATCACCCGGTCGTAATCGCCGAGGGCGTCGGGAATGAGTGCCAGCCGCTCAGCTCGCACACGCAGCGGGCGGCGGCACCGACCCGGATGGATGTGGCCGCTCGTGTGGTCACTTGCGATCGTCATTGCCCTCGTCGGCATCGTCAGCGTGGTCGCCCTCCTGCACGCCGTCCGCCTGGAAAAGCGGGTCGACACCCTGCCGACCATCATCCAGAACGCCGAGACATCGGCCGAGGACGGCCAGCTTCTCGTCGCCCAGCAGGACCTCACGCAGGCCCAGAACACCCTGACAGCCGTCAACTCGTCGCTCTACAACAGCCCCGACTTCGCAGTCGTAGACCTGCTTCCCGTGGCCCGGCAGAACATCGACGCCATCCGCAACTCGGTGGCGTTGGGGCTCCAGATGATCGGTGGCGGCGAGCAGATCCTGCGAGCGGCAGCACCGTTGGAAAGCGCGAGTGGTCATCTCGACGTGCCCCTCGATCACGGTCAAGTGCCGCTGGCTTCCACAGAGGCCGTCGCCACGGCGATCACCTCGGTGCTCACCACCCTGCCGGCGTCAGCCGATCCGCCCAGCCAGAGATTCGTCCTGGGACGGGTCCACTCCCTGCAGGAGCGGATCTACGGACAGGCGATCAAGCGACGCCAGGAGCTGCAAACGGTTGGAGCCTCCCTACAGCTACTGGATGACATGGCGGGTGCCAACGGCGACCACCGGTACCTCATCGCAGTGGCGAACAGCGCCGAGATGCGGGGCTCCGGAGGCATGATCCTTTCGTACGGCGTGATCACATCCCATGCTGGCACGATCACCCTCGGCAACTTTGGCAACATCAACGAGCTCACCCTCACGCAGCCCGAGACCAAGGTCATCTTCCCTTCCGACTTCACCAAGTCCTACCAAGATCTTGGCCCTACGCTCAACTGGCGCAACGCCAACATGATGTCGGACTTCACGATCGACGCGCCGGTCCTGGAGGCGATGTACGCCCAGGCCACCGGGTTGCCGGTCGACGGGGTGATCCAAGTCGATTCGGCTGGACTGGGCGCCATCCTGGCGGGCACCGGGCCCGTTCAAACCGCTGACCTCGGACAGGTGACCGCTGCCAACGTGGTGCCGCTCACACTCAGCCAGGCCTACCAGCTGTACCCGAACCGCCAGGTGCGCCAGGACTATTCCGGCGAGGTCGCCCAGGCTGCCTTCGCCCAACTCCTCTCCGGCCGGTTCGCCGGGTTACGACCTCTGGGCGCGGCTCTCGTCCAGGCCGGCAAGGACCGCCACGTACTCATGTACACCAGCGACCCAACGGATGAGTCGATCCTCGGTTTCCTCGGCTTCAACGGCGCCCTTCCAGCCCCGAGCGTCGACTTCGCGCAGCTGACGGTCCAAAACTTCGGGGCCAACAAGCTCGACTACTACCTGCGTAGTTCGGTCTCGCTCACCGGAACCCCTCCGTCCGACCTCGGCAGTCAGATGACCGCCACGATCGACCTGTCCAACGGCGCTCCGGTCGGTCAAACCAGCCCGGTGGAGGTGTTCGGCCCCAACGTTCCCGGGGGGCAGGCCGGCGAATACGAGGGACTGGTGACGCTCTACGTGCCCCACGACTCGTATTTGCGCGCCAGCCAGACCGACTCGTCGGTCACCACCGCACCGGCCCAGTCGACGCAGAATGGCGTCACGACGATCACCTTCACCGTCTCCATGCCAGCCGGGACCGGAAGCCAGGTCGTCCTCCACATCGCGATTCCCCCGACGTCGTCACGGACCGGGCTCTTCGAGTTCGTGCCGACGCCCAGGGTGATCCCGACTGCCTATCTGGAGAGATTCGCTTAAAAGCGCGGAAGTGACATATGGGCACTCGGGATCCACGGCGAAGCTTGACGCGAACTGGTAAGGTCAAGGAGGATGTAGCCTACGGGCAGCGAACTGACTAACGGGGTCCGAGCCGTCGGCAACGCTCGTCGACAGCAACGATCGAGGTGGGAGTGAACACACGGATGTCCAAGTCAGCGCTCTTCAAAGCAATCGGCCGGCGGAGCGTGGCCGCGACCGCACTGCTGAGCGTCGGGGCTCTGTTGGGATTGCTGATCCCAGTGCTGGTCGATTCGCCTGCCGGTGCCACCTCGCTGCCGCGGGCCGCGGCCGTCAGCCCGTGCCCGACAGATCCTTACACCGGCTCCACGATCGCGATCTGCACGACCACCACGACCAGGTTCACCTCCCCCTACCATCTCACGCTGATCATCAGCTACGCCGCCACGGCGGATGGCGGGATCGTGAGCTGGCAAGCCTGCGGCTTCCCGGCTTCGGCGGTGGGCACCCTCGTCCAGCTCTATTTCGGCGGTACCATCCAGACGGAAGCCGGCGGGAGCGGGCCAATCCTGGCAGGGGGATGCACCTCTGAGCCGCAGTTCCCGGTCTGCGACCCGACCGGCACTTACACGGCCCAAGGCGTCGACGCCCAAGCGGACCTGACGGCGACCGATTCTCCGGAGGGCACGCCCGCAGAGGTCGTCATCGCCGCCAGCACGTGCGCCAGCGCCGCCAGCGCCGCCGGTGCGGGCAGCAGCGGCACCAGCAGCAACAACAGCACCCTGGCCTTCACCGGAACCAACATCATAATTCTCATCGTGATCGCCGGGCTGCTCATCGCTGTGGGATATACCATCGTCCGCCTCAACCGGCAGCGTCGACGCGCGAGCTGACTCGGCCAACATCATGCGAGCTGGGGGGCGCGCCACGACCAACAAAATCAGAAGGGCCCTTGTGATCGCGGAGGAGTCCCCAGCCTCTTTTCCTGCTGGCACGGTAGGTCTGGCAACGCCGCGCCCCGTCGACCGTATCGACGAAATTCGCCAGGTCCGCCCGGTCGGCGGAGCGACCACGCGTCGGTCTCCAACGTGGCTGCGCAGGCTCACTACGTGGCAAGCAGCCAGCCGCCATCCCCTTCCTGTCTTCCTTGACACCGCCATCACGGCGGGCGCCGTGCTCGTGGTTACGGACTCCGCACCGGTTGCGCTAGTGAGCGCGGCGACGATGGTCGCGGCCGGGCTCGCCTTTGGGATCTGGAAGTACCGGACCAGCCTGGAAACACAGGGTGTGACCTGGTACGCCCGACCGTTGTCTGTCGCCCTGGTAGCCGTCGGGCTCACGACCTACGCCAGTGGATCCGGTGTCTCGGGCTGGCGTGCGGTGCTCGCAGCAGCCGTAGCCGGCGCGGCCCTGCTCGCCACCAGACTCGTGCTCTGGTTGGTCATCAGTTCGGCCCGCCGTAAGGGAGCGGGCCTAAGCGGGGCCCTCGTCATCGGCTCCGAGCGCCGCATCGAGCAGGTGATGCACCGGATGCTCGCCTTCCCGGACGCCGGGCTTCGCTGCGTGGCGACCTACATCCCCTCCGCTGGCAAGGTTGTGACCCCAGAAGAGGGAAGAGCGCTGGTAAGGAAGCTGTTGGAGCAGCGCGACATCGAGCACGTGATATGCGCCCTCGATCAGTCCGACGAGGCAGTATTCCGAAACTTCCTCTGTTTCTCCGCCGATCGAGTCGACTGCAGCCTCATGCTGCCGCTGACCGGCATGCGCCTGGGCCTGACGCGAGCCCATCTCGGCGATCTCAGTCTGGTTCCCGTCCGTTTGCGCCGCTCGTGGGGCGCGGCGGCCGCCAAGCGGGCTTTCGATATCGTCACGACCTCGATCCTCATCGTCTGCGCCACCCCGCTGCTGCTTGCCGTGGCGCTGGCTGTCCGCCTGGGCGACCATGGACCTTCGCTGTTCAAGCAGACCCGGGTGTGGCGCAACGGGGAGACCTTCCTCATCTACAAGTTTCGTTCCATGATCGTCAACGCCGATGATCTCCTGGACGAGTTCCTGCCGGACCGAGGACTTCTCTTCAAGGTGCAACAGGATCCTCGCGTGACGCGGATCGGTGCCTTCCTACGGCGTCTCTCGCTTGACGAGCTACCTCAGCTCTTCAACGTGTTGCGCGGTGACATGAGCTTGGTCGGGCCTCGGCCCTACATCTACGATCCCGAGACCGACGCGCGGGCCATCATCCGCCACTTGGTCCCGCCCGGCATCACCGGACTCGGGCAAGTCCACCATGCCAACGCCCTCACCGACGACGACATGTTCGACCTCGACGTCCTCTACGTCGCCACCCAGAGCTTCGGCAGTGACCTGTTGCTACTGCTGCAAACGATCCCGTCTGTACTGGTACGGCGTTCCCCGTACTGATGCGGCGAGCGGACAGCGACCCAACCCACGTCTGAGGTCAACATCGGCAGGATGCGGGTTCTGCACGTCGTAGAAAATGCCGGGAGCGGGACAAGCCGCCACCTCGTGGATGTGACGCGGACGGCATCTGAAATCGAACATCATCTGGCCCTGTCGCCAATGCGCCATCGCGTCCTCGCCGGTGGAGCACCCTATGACACCGCCGCGGTCGCGGCCATGGTGGCCGCCGGCGCACGCGTCCACTACGTCGACATGCGCCGTCCTCCGGCGAATCCGGCGAATCTGGCGGCGGTACTCAACCTGCGCCGCCTGCTGTATCAGTTGCGCCCGGCTGTGGTCCACGGTCACTCATCCGTCGGGGGGGCCCTGGCCCGACTGGCCGCGGCCGGCTCGGCCACGCCCACCGTCTACACCCCTCACGCGCTGGCGTCAGGTTCGGTGGCCCATGCCGTCGAACGGTCCCTGGGGCGGGTGACCGCCCGCCTGATCGCGGTGTCGGAGAGCGAGGCGGCCGAGGCCCGTCAGCTCCGCCTCGCCCCGCCCGAGCGGATCGTAGCCATCCCCAACGGCATAGACCTTTCTCCCGTCCGGCCGGCTGAGACCGACCTGCGGGCGGTGCTCGGGCTTGCGCCGGGCACGCCCCTGATCGGCTCGATCGCCCGCCTCGTCCCCCAGAAAGCCCCTGATGAGATGGTGGCCCTCTGCGCGGCCGTCGGCCGGCATCGCCCAGACACCCACTTTCTTCACATCGGCATGGGTCCCCTGCAGGACCGAGTGGACAGCGCCGTCGCGAGGTCAGGGATCGCCACCCGCTGGCACCAGATCAGCGAGCTCCCCGATGCGGCCGCCACGCTCGACCAGCTCGACGTCTTCGTCCTGCCCTCTCGCTTCGAGGGGGGTCCCTACGCACCCCTCGAGGCCATGCGGGCGGGGACTCCCGTGGTGCTCTCGGAGGTCGTCGGCAACAAAGACATCGTCGAGGATGGCGTGTCCGGTTTCCTCGTTGCCTTCGGGGACACCGAGAAGATGGCCGCCAGGGTCATCAGCCTCCTCGAGGAACCGGAACGCCGGCAGGCCATCGTCGCCGCCGCTCGAGAGCGGCTCCGCACCCGGTTCGACGTCCAGGTTATGGGCGCCAGGCTGAGCGACCTCTACCGGGAGGTCGCCGGCGAGTCCAGGCGGCGCAGGACCCGGAGGCTGCCGCACCCCAAGGCCCCCTCCTCTGCCCAGCCGCCCGATGCCAGCGCCGCGCAGTACAGCTCGTAGGGCGGCCGTCCGCCGTCGGCGGGGTCGGGGAACACGTCGTGGATGGCCAGGTACCCCCCGTTGGACACCTTCGGCGTCCAGGCCCGGTAGTCCGCCCAGGCCGTGTCCTGCCCGTGGCCGCCGTCGATGAAGAGGAGCGCCAACGGGGTGTCCCACAGGCCGGCGATCGTCGTCGACGCCCCCACGACGAGCACCACGTTGTCTTCCAGACCGCCATCCTCGAGGGCCTGCCGGGCGAAGGGCAGGGTGTCCATACGACCGGTCCGCGGATCGACGACGGTGCCGTCGTGGTGCTCCCAGCCTGCCTGGTTCTCCTCCGAGCCCCGGTGGTGGTCGACGGTCAGGAGCACCGTGCCGCCGTCCCGGGCCGCGGCGCCCAGGTACACGGCGGATTTGCCGCAGTAGGTCCCGACCTCGAGGAGAGGACCAAGGCCGGTGCGGGCTGCCGTCACCCCGGCCCGATAGAGCGCCGATCCCTCGTCGTCAGGCATGAAGCCCTTGACCGCCCGGGCGTGGGCGAGGAGCTCGGGCTGCACTACCCGGGAATGCCGGTCCGACCGTCGAGGGCGGGAGGGAGGTCCTCAGGGTGGTGCACGAAGAGCACCTTGTTGAAAAGGATGAACTTGCCGATCCAGAGGACCCCGAAGGCACCCACGTACACCGCCGCCACGGTTCCGGTCTTGAGGAGGTGAGCGTAATGGTGATGCTTGGCGTACTTCTCCATGAAATATACGCAGATCGTCGAGAAACCCCAGCCGAGCAACGCCAGCCCCCAGAACGGGACCACTTCCCTCCACAGATGGCCGCGCCCCGTCTTGCCCCACGCCCACTTCCGGTTCATTTCATAAGAGGGGATAGCCGCGATCGACGTCGACAGCGTGCTGGACACCACCGCGCCCCAGCCGATCAGCCCGTCGAAAATCAGGAAGCACACCGTGCTGACGCACACCGCGACCACCGAGGCCATGGTGTAGCGGAACATCTTCTGGCCCTCGGGGCTTTTGAACTTCTCAACCAGGTCGGGCAGGGTCATGGCCACGGGATTCCAGACTATCGGACAACCGGGGTCGCCCACTTGCAGGCCATTATGGAGGGGTGACCGCGGCCCTCGACGAACTCCTCCAACTGCTCGACCTGGAATCGCTGGAAGTCGATCTGTACCGGGGCTTCAGTCCGATCGAGCACCGTCTGCGGGTCTTCGGCGGCCAGGTGGCCGCGCAGGCCCTGGTGGCCGCCGGCCGGACTGTCGCTGACGGCACGGGGGCCGAGCGACCGGTGCATTCCCTGCACGCCTATTTCCTCCGGCCCGGCGACCCCAAGATCCCGATCCTGTACCAGGTGGACCGCATCCGCGACGGGCGCTCTTTCACCACCCGCAGAGTGGCTGGCATCCAGCGGGGGGAGGCCATCTTCCACCTCTCCGCGTCCTTTCACGTGCCAGAAGCCGGTGTGAGCCACCAGCAGCACGCGCCCGACGCCCCCGACCCCGAGACCCTGCCGACGTGGGCCGAGCTGATGGCCCCCCACGCCGAAGCAATGGGAGAGTGGTATCACCGGCCCCGGCCCATTGACGTGCGCCACGTCGGCGAACCCATCCGCACCTCGCCCTCCTCTGCTCCCCGCCAGCCCACCCACCAGATGTGGCTGCGGGCCGACGGCAAGCTACCCGACGAACCCCTGCTCCACGACTGCTTGGTCGCCTACGCCAGCGACATGACCCTGCTCGACACCATCATGGCCCCCCACGGTCTGATCTGGAACGAGGGCACCCAGGCCAGCCTCGACCATGCCATGTGGTTTCACCGGCCCTTCCGGGCCGACAACTGGCTCCTCTACGACCAGCGCAGCCCGACCGCCTTCGGCGCCCGCGGGCTGGCGACCGGCACCATCTACACCCGAGACGGCGAATTGGCCGTCTCGGTGGTCCAGGAAGGGTTGCTCAGGACAGCTCCCTAACACGGCGAAGCGGCTGCCTTACCCAGTCCAGAAGGGCGGGCTCGGACTGCTACCCTCGCCCGCATGGCGACGGGATCTCCAGCGTCGATCGACCGGCGAACCGGTCCCCGCCCCTACCCACCGGATTCGTGCCTGTGGTGCGGCGACGTCCTCGACGCGGCCGAGCAGGACGTCTTCAGGGCTGTCGTTTGCCGCAGCTGCGGCGTGGCCACAACGGTGCCCTGGCCGAGCGACGAACAACTCGAGGCCGCCTACGGCGAGTGGTACCGGCCCAACTCCGGGCGCTTCAGCGGACCGGGCGACTACATCTTGCGATGGAGTCGGGGCCGCCTGGCCCGACGGGTCGACCGGTTGGCGCCGCCCGGCGCCGTGCTCGATGTCGGCGCCGGTGACGGCACCCTCGTCGATGCGCTCCGACGCCGTGGACGCGACACCCTCGGGATCGAGCGGAACAGCACTGGCCCCTTCATCGAAGGCAAGGACATCGAAGATGTCTCCGGTCAATGGGCAGCAGTCGTGTTTTGGCACTCGTTGGAGCATCTTCGCCGTCCCGCCGAGGCTCTGGCTCACGCCGTGACGTTGCTCGAACCTGGGGGCCTCCTAGTAGTCGCCGTCCCGAACGGGCGCAGCCTCCAAGCCAGGGTGTTCCGCCACGACTGGTTCGCCCTCGACCTTCCCCGCCACCTGGTCCACCTGGACGATCGAGCTCTGCGGAGGCGATTGGCCGAGCTGGGGATGACGGTGCAGCGAGTGAGTTTCACCCGGGGCGGTCAGGTCTTCTTCGGCTGGGTGTACGGGCTGGCGCGCCACCTTCCTGGTCAGCCAGACATCTACGCCGCTCTGCGGCGCCCCGGCGCCCGCCAGCAGTCCATGAGAGCCAGTCGGCGAGTGCTCACCATTCTGGCCGCGATCCTCGTGACCCCGGCCGCGCTCATCGGGTGCACGATCGAGGTCGGCGGGCGCGCCGGGGGAACCGTCTTCGTGGAAGCGAGACGATGACCTCTGCCGCCGACGCCAACGTAATCGTAATCATGCCTGCCTATAACGCCGCGGCGACGCTCGAGCGAACCGTCTCCGCCATACCACGCGACATCGTCAATGATGTCATTGTCGTCGATGACAATTCGTCCGACAGCACCCTAAAGATCGCTCAGCGGCTCAACGTTCACACCATATGGCATCCTCACAACGTCGGTTATGGAGGCAACCAGCGCACCTGTTATCTCGAAGCCTTGCAACGGGGCGCGGACGTCGTCGTGATGCTCCATCCCGATGGACAGTATGAGCCGTCCCTGATTCCCCGAATGGTCGAGCCTATCCTCAGAGGGGACGCCGACCTGGTTCTCGGCTCCCGATTCGCGGCGCCAGGTCAGGCCCGCGCCGGTGGAATGCCGCTGTACAAGATCGTCGCCAACCGGGTGCTGACTGGGGCCGAAAACTGGATACTGGGGACGTCGTTCAGCGAAATGCACACCGGTTACCGTGCCTATTCGAAGAAATTCCTCATGACGGTGCCGTTTCTCCGCAACAACAACGGTTTCGTGTTCGATTCGGAGATCCTGATGCAGGCGATACATTTCGGGTTTAGTGTGGCGGAAGTCCCGGCCCGCTCGATCTACTTCGACGACGCTTCGTCCATCGGATTCAAGCCAGCTCTAGCATATGGATTGCGGACGCTCGGCGTCGGCGGTCGGCTCATCCTTCATCGCCGTGGGATCTTCCGCTGCAATCGATTCGAGCCGTGAAACTCACCGGTGAGCGTTGGGGAGGTCTTCAACCAGCGGTTACGAGCGTTGCGCCAACGGCACGTAGGGCCGCTCGTCATGGCCGGTCCACAGCTGGCGGGGCCGGTAGATCTTGGTGTCCTGCTCGATCAACTCCTGCCAGTGGGCCAGCCACCCCGATACCCGCGGGATGGCGAAGAGGACGGTGAACATGGCCGTCGGGAAGTTCATGGCCTGGTAGATCAACCCCGAGTAGAAGTCCACGTTCGGGTACAGCTTGCGGGAGATGAAATAGTCGTCGGAGAGGGCGACCTCCTCCAGCTTGAGGGCGATGTCGAGCAGAGGGTTCTTGCCGGTGACCGTGAACACCTCATCGGCGGTCTTCTTGATGATCGTGGCCCGAGGGTCGTAGTTCTTGTACACCCGGTGCCCGAAGCCTTGCAGCTTGCCCTTGCCGGCCTTGACGTCGTCAATGAACGCTTTGACATTGTCAATGGAACCGATATCGGTGAGCATGCGCAGGACGGCCTCGTTCGCGCCGCCGTGGCGAGGGCCGTAGAGGGCAGCGGCGGCGGCCGCCGCCGCCGAGTAGGGGTCGGCGTGCGAGGAGCCCACGGTGCGCATTGCCAATGTGCCGCAGTTCTGCTCGTGGTCGGCGTGCAGGATGAACAACACGTCGAGGGCCCGGGCCAGGATGGGGTCGGCCTCGTACCGCGGCTCGGCCACCTTCCACATCATGGAGAGGAAATTCTCGGCGAAGCTCATGGAGTTGTCCGGGTAGACGAACGGCATCCCGACGCTGTAGCGGTGGCACGCCGCCGCCAGGGTGGGGACCTTGGCGATCAGCCGGACGATCTGCTTGTGACGGATCTCGGGGTCTTCGATGTCCTTGGCTTCGGGATAGAAGGTGGACAGGGCCCCGATGCCCGACAAGAGCATCCCCATGGGGTGGGCGTCATAGTGGAAGCCATCCACGAACCGCTTGCGGAAGTTCTCGTGGATATAGGTGTGGTACCGGATCTCGTTCGTCCAGCCCTCGAGCTGGTCAACGGTCGGCAGCTCCCCATGGACGAGCAGGTACGCCACCTCCAGGTACGTGGACTGCGACGCGATCTGCTCGATCGGGTAACCCCGGTAGCGCAAGATGCCGGCGTCGCCGTCGAGGTAGGTGATGGCGCTCGACGCCACCGCCGTCGTCATGAACGCGGGGTCGTAGAACCAGACCCCCGGGAGCAGCTTGCGCAGCTCATCAGCCGAGATACCGCCGTCGACGATGGGGATCTCGATGATCTCGCCGGTGCGGTTGTCGGTCACCGTGATCGATTCAGCCACTTGCTCCCCCTATAGGAGATGTCAGACTCTCGGTTTGTCTTGCGCATGCTACTCCCCGCCCCCTACCTACCCGCCAGAGCCGGCGGGCAGAGGCGTGGCGACCGAGCCGAGGTGGTAACCGGCCGGCTCCGCAGATCGGTCATGATGGGCGACTATGGAAGGCTCGACACCTGGCCCCCCTGATGTCCCGGACCTAGGGGACATCCGGCGACAGATCGATGACGTGGACCGCCGCTTGATGGCCCTACTGGCGGCACGGGCCGGGCTCGTCGGGGCGGTGGTCCATTACAAGCGGGCGCATCACATGGCCGTGGTGGACCGGGGCCGGGAGGACGAGATGCTGGACCGCATCGCGGCGGTGGCCAAGGAAGAGGGGGTGGACCCCCGCGTCGCCCAGCAGGTGCTGCGCACCATCATCGACGGGTTCACCCTGCTCGAGGTAGAGGAGCTCGGGCCGGACGCCTAAACGCGCCGGAGGCCGCTACGGCGGGCTCCGTGAGTGCCTACCTCATCAGCTTGGCAGTCGACGTTGGCGGTCTGACCCGCCTTCAGCGGACCAGACGGAGGCCGCTGTCGACCACCCACACCTCACCGGTCACGAGGGTGGAGGTGACTTGAGTCAGCACCAGTTCGGCCACGTCGTCCGGTAGGGCAACGCGCCGCATAGGGGTGATGGCCGCAATGTCCGCTTTGAAATCGTGCCAGTCGGCAGTCCACGGGGTGTCGACCAGGCCAGGGGCGACGGCGTTGACCCTGATCTCGGGACCCAGGGCGGCGGCCAGCAGGCGGGTCTGGTGGTGCAAGGCAGCCTTGCTCGCCGCGTATGGGATCGACGACCCGGTGGGGCGGACGCCGGCGAGGGAACCGATGTTGACGATCGCTCCCCCATGCGGAGCCACCCGCAAGTGCGGGACGGCCGCGGTTGTGAGAACGAAAGGCGCGATGACGTTGGTGGCGTAGATCTCAGCCCAGATCTCAGGCGTGGCCGCTTCGAGATCGGCGTGAGGGATGAGCCGGGTCGTGCCGGCGTTGTTGACCAAGATGTCGAGGCCCCCGTGGTCGCCGGCTACCGCGGCCACCAAGGCCCGGCCCGCCTCGGGATCGGCGACATCAGCTTGGCGGTAGCTGCCGCCGATCTCGGCCGCCACCGCCTCCCCGGCAGCCGTCGAGGAGCGGGAATTGACCACCACATGGGCTCCCTCGGCCGCCAGGCCGCGAGCGACCGCCGCGCCGATTCCGCTGCTCGACCCGGTGACGAGCGCGACCCGTTCAGCCAGACGCCCGGCCGTCACGACGTCAGCTCGTAGCGGTACACGTTGGTGTCGCGCCGCACGAAACCGATCCGCTGATAGAGACGGTTGGCCGCCTCCCGTGAAGGCCGCGATGTCAGCTCGACGGTCCGCGCCCCTGACCGAGCCGCGGCCTCCAGGGCGGCCCTGGAGAGCGCCTCTCCGCACCCTTGGCCTCGGACCTCCTCGGCCACGATAACGTCCTCGATCCAGGCTCGAATCCCGCTGGGGAGGCGGAAGATGGCCAGGGTAAGGGTCCCCACGATCGACCCGTCCTCGCCGTCCCGGGCCAGGAACAGAGTCGTCGCGGGCGAGGAGACGATCTCCGCCACCTGGGCTGCGCTCGGCGCCGGCGCGGTGCGAGACAGCAGCGGCAGCAGGCGGGCGACCGCGGCGACGACCTCCGGCGTAGCCTCAGTGGCCGGGGAAACGGTCAACACGACGGCGGACTGTAGCCGGGGCGCGCCGGGCTCACTCGGTGGCCGCCGACGGCATGACGGCCTGCTGCTTGCGAAAGCCGGGAAGCGCGAATGCCAGCAGCACGGCGCCGACCACGCATGCCGCTCCACCGGATATCACGGAAAAAGAGGTACCGAACGCCTGGGCCACGCCCCCCGCTTCCAAGTCCCCGAGTCGCGGCCCACCCTGTACCACCGCGATCTGTACCGCCGACAACCGCCCCCGAAGCTCGTCCGGCAGAGCAGTCTGCAGAATGGTGTTGCGGAACACCGCGGAGACCACGTCGGCCCAACCCGCGAAGGCGAGCAGAACCAGGGCCACCCAGAGCACGTCGACCAGCCCGAACACGGTGATGGCGGCCCCCCAGATGACTACGGCGATGATCACGGCCCGTCCCTGGCGGCGGATCACGTTGACCCATCCGGTCGTGAGCGCGCCGACCAGTGCACCGGCGCCGGGCGCGGCATACAGCAGCCCCACCGTCTGCGCTCCGCCGTGGAAGAAGTCGAGGCCCAACGCGGGGAATAACGCCCGAGGCATCCCGAACACCATGGCGTTGATGTCGAGCAGGAACACCCCCTGGATCACCTGCCGGCCGCGCAGGTAGGCCAATCCCTCTCGTATCGAGCGCCAACTGGCCGGGGCCGCGCCCTCGTTAGCGGGTAGTGGCCCCATCGCCAGCACCGCCAGCCATGACACCACGAAGCTGGCGACGTCCAGCCAGTACACGACCGATAGACCGGCAGTGGAGAGGATCACTCCCGCCAGGGCCGGGCCCACGACGATGCCGACCTGCATCTGGACCTGCCACAAGGCGTAGGCCGCAGCCAGGTCCCCCGTGGGCACCAGGCGCGGGATCGAAGCGTTGAAAGCCGGACGGTCGAAGCCGGCCAGCCCCCCGGCCGCGGCCGGCAGAGCGAAGAGTGGCCACAGGGCCGGATGCGCCAAGCCTCCATTGATGGCCAGCCCGGAACTCACGGCTGCCAGCAGAAGTTCGGTGATCAGCAGCAGCCGCCGGCGGTCGTGCGCGTCCGCCACCGCGCCACCGATCATCGAGCACACCAGGAGCGGACCCAGCTGGGCCAGGCTGACCAGACCCACATCGAGGGATGAGTCGGTCATGCGGTACACCTGGTAGGGCACGGCCACGACGGTGAGCTGCGTCCCTAAGGTCGAGACCAGCTGGCCGGAGAACAGCAACCGGAAGTCCCGCGAATGCCGGAGCGGACCTAGGTCGACGAGCAGCCGGCGTCGAGACACGACCGCTCAGGCTACCGGCGCGTTGGCGCGCCTTCAGCGCCCGCCACGAAACAACTTCAGCGCTAGGGACCCCCATGGCGGTCGGTCCGCACCATCCGGAGGGCGAGCGCGGGGCAGGCCGACACGGCTCGCCGGGCGTGGGGCAGATGGTCGTCCGCAATCCCGGCCGCGATGATCGGGAAGCCCCAGTCGTCGAGGGCGATCCCTTCGGGGAGCAACTCGGCGCACACCCCGTGCCCATCGCAGGCGGTCGGGTCGAGCACCAGCCGGAACCTGCTCATCGCCAATCCCCCGGAGCGGGCGAGGGCAGGTAGCCGTGGTGCGGCCGCTGGCAGCGGCCGAGGCGATGATCGGCGATCTCTCCCCCGAAGACGTCGAGGGCGGATTCGACGAAACCGGCCGCGCCGTCGGGAAGGTGGCACGCGCCGCGACCTTTGACCATCGCCGTCCAGTGACGGGCGGCGGCCTCCGCCTCGGGATCGCCTGCCAGCACGCCCCTGACGGCTCGGGCGATGTCCTCGAGGCCGAAGACACAGGGACCGCACTGGCCGGCGCTGTGGGCCGAGTAGAACTCGGCGACGGTCGCCACCTCGGCCCAGGCGCAGACGTCGTCGGGGAGAGCAACGATGACGCCGCAGCCCGGGCGGCTGCCTACCGTGGCGAGGCCCTCGGCGGACAAGGGAACGGCCGCGATGCGCTCGCCGCCCACCCAGGTCCCGAAGTACCCGCCGACCAGGAGGGCCTGCACCCGGCGGGCGCCCACCTGGCCGAGCAGCTGGGTGAGGGACGAGCCGATCGGCACCTCGTAGACGCCGGGCCGGTCCACGCCGCCTGTCACCGTCACCAGCATGGATCCGGGCTCGGCGGGAGGACCGATCAGCCGAAACCAGCCGGCGCCGAAGCGGGCGATCAGGCCGACATGGGCCAGGGTTTCGACGTTGTCGACCAGGGTGGGCCGACCAGCGACGCCGCGCTCGTAGATCCGGTTACCGAACACGGGGCGAGCCTCGCCGCCGTTGATCCAGCGGACGAGCGCCGTCTCTTGACCGGCTATATAGCGGCTCGGGGTCTGGACCAGCTCGATGACCGGGCCGTGGTCCGGTCGCTCAACGAGGGCGTGACGCAGGGCCGCCACCGTGTCCTGACGGGCTCGCTCGACGGCGATGATAATTCGATCGCCCCGCAGGGCAGCTCCGACAGCCACCAGGCCGTCGAGTACCAGGTGGGGGTTGCGGGCCAGCAGCACCCGGTCTTTGGCCGACAGCGGCTCGCCCTCGGTGCCGTTGGCGACGACGACCGCAGGCCCTCGCCGGCCGCGGACGGCGACCATCTTGCGGCCGGTCGGGAACCCGGCCCCGCCCCGACCCCGCAGTCCGGATTCGAGGACCTCTTGGATCAGACCGGGGCCGGCGGCCGGGAGCGGGCCGACTCGGTCGAGGTGCTCGCGGTACGTCGGACCGCCGGAGGCCGGCAGGAGCCGGGCGGTCTCAGTCGGGGTCGGTCGGCGCCGGGCGGCGGGCCGGGTCGGTACGGCAGCGGTTCGAGTCACGATGATCCTCCGGTGGTGGCCGGGCGGGGGGCAAACCGGTTGTCCAGACTGCCCACGGGCCCGGAGAGAGATGCCGGCGCGATCGGTCGCTGCAGCCGCCATACCACCGCGCCGGCCACCGCCAGCAAGCAGACCACGTACACGCCTCGGGCCCACCACGCACTGCTGTCGGTCCCAGAACCGAAGCCGTGAGCCATCGCCAACGGCCACGAGGCGTAGGCCAGCCAGTGGACGGCCCGCCAGGTGCGATGCGTCATACGGGCCCGAAGCAGGCTGGTGACCACCAAGGCGATCATGATGTCGACCGAGAGGGTACCGAGACCGACCCAGAAGCGATCCCAGCGCGATGCCAAGGGGACCAGGCCCGCCCACCAGCCGACTGGGACGTCCGTGTCGATGACCGCGGTCCCGACGTGGACCCCGAGGAAGACGACAGCCAGCACGGCCACATTGCGGTGGAGGAGGGTGGTGACGGCGCGGGGCCAACGTGGGGTGGCGTAGCGGCGCACGTTGACGACCCCGAGGACCAGCGTCAACGTCAGGAGTATGAGTGAGACCAGACCGCTGGCCCGCATCACGTACCACAGCTCCTTCGATTGCGTGAAGGCGGCCGCGATCATGCGGCCACCGCCGACCAGCCCGGCATCGCGGCCTCAGGCGGCCACCCCGCGACCCGGGTGACCGCCCCATTGGCAGCCACCAGCCGGGACGGCAGGGCCCTCTCCGCCAGCCACGCCGGCGCCTCGTGACCGAGCACGATGGCGGCGGTGGAGGCGATGTTGGCGTCGATGCAGTTGGCGGCGGCCACGCTGACCGTCCGCCACACGACGGGCGCCGGCGCACCCTTCCGGGGGTCAACGATGTGGTGCAGCTCCGTACCGCCCCGCCGCCAGGCCCGCACGGTGACTCCCGATGTGGCGAGGCCACCCGTGAGGATCTCGACCGTCTGACCGGGGGCGCCGGCATCCGCCGAGGCGGAGTCGGTGACGCGGACTTTCCAACCGCCGACAGGGGCGGCGCCGGCCACGGCAACGTCTCCCCCGAGACTGACCAGGACACCACACCCGGCGGCCGCNNGGCCGCCCGGTCAGCGCAGCGAGCCTTGGCCGTGGCCCCCAGATCGACCAACACACCGGCGGGCACCTGGGCCCGGCCTCGGGCCAGATCGATGTGGAGGCATTGCCAGCCGGGCACCGGGATGAGCCTGATGGTGCCCGGCCGATCGGTTGAAGCGACCAGCGGGAAGTCCCGGTCGTAGCCGAGGCTCACCAGGGCTCGGCCCACGGTTGGGTCGACTACCCCGTCCGTGAGGTGGGCGGCCCGCATCGCGGCGGCCAGTTCGTCGAGCAGCCGTGAGGACACATCGACGAGGCGGCCGCCGGCGGCGTTGAGGCGGCTCAGGTCCGAGTCGTCGCGAAAGCGGCTGCAGGCCCGATCGCAGGCGGAGATCTCTGCCGCCACCATGGCCATCGCAGTAGGGAGGGCCTCGGGGTCGGTGACCACCACGACCGCCAGGGTGCCGAGGGCCCGAAACGCCATCCTCGATCGCATCTTCTAGGACCCCCCAGACGTGGCGTGACTGGTGACGGAGGTGCTCGTCGTCGGTGTCGTCGCCGGCGACGACAGGGCGGTGGTCGTGGTTGTCGTCGCGGTGGCCAAGGTGGTGGCCGACTTCGCGGTCGCCGCGGTGGTCGTAGAGGAGCCGGCGGTGACGGCGGAGCTGGCAGGCGTGGCCCGGTCGTGGTGGGGTTCGGCGGCCAGGACCGCGAACAGCCCCACGCCGGCCACCGATCCGGCCGCCACCCAGCTCGTAGTGGCCCGGCTACGCCGTAACCAGGTGTCTCTGGCAGAGGGAGTTGTCATGCCTCTATTTAGGGCGACCAGCCTCAGAGGGACCTGAACGCCGCCTCCGTTTTTCGGCACATGTTGCTGGGAGCCCCCTGAGAGCGTCGCGGGACGGAGTGGCCGAAAAGCCAAATTCACAGCAGCGGTTCGGCAGGTCGAGGGCAAGCAGCCATCCGGGCGAGAAAGCCGTTGCCGGCAAGGCTCGCGAGCAAGGGCGGGATCCAGGGCCAAGGCGGTGGTCCTCTTTTTCCAGATTTGACCGCTCCGCCGACGCCACCTCAGGCGGGTACCGTGGCGGCAATGGACCTTGTCCACTGGTCGGACCGGCCCGTTCTGCGCCGGCCGCTGTTCGTGATCGCCTTCGAGGGATGGAACGACGCAGGGGACGCGGCCACCTTGGCGCTGGACTACTTGGCCCAGCAGTGGAACGCCACTCCTTGCGCCACCATCGACCCGGAGGAGTTCTACGACTTCACCGTCACCCGTCCCGTGGTCAGGAGGACGTCGGCAGTCGACCGCGAGATCGAGTGGCCCCACGTGGAGCTGCTCGCCGCCGAGGTGCCGGGGTCCGGCCATGACATGCTGCTGTTGCGCGGGGTCGAGCCGCAGCTGAGGTGGCGTACGTTTTGTGAGGCGGTGGTCTCGATAGTCTCGACGATGGGCGCCGAGCTCGTCGTGGTCCTCGGTTCGATGCTCGCAGACGTGCCGCACACCCGGCCGGTGCGGGTCTCCGGCACGACCACCGACGTGGACCTGGCCCGGCGGGTGGGTCTGGCTACCCCGACGTATGAGGGACCAACCGGGATAGTCGGCGTACTCCTGGACGCGTTGCGGCGGGCGGGGCTGCCGGCGGCATCCTTCTGGGCGGCCGTACCGCACTACGTCCACCAGATGCCCTCGCCCAAAGCCGCCCTGGCCCTGGTGGAACGCTCGGCGGTGCTGCTCGGTGCTCCCTTCGACCCCCGCGCCCTGCGAGTGGCCGCCGACGAGTACGAACGGCAGGTCAGCGAACGGGTGGCCGACGACGAAGACGCAGCCGCCTACGTCGCCCAGCTCGAGGACGCCGAGGACTACGAGACGGGTGTCGGCGAGGACGACGTCGCCCGCTCGGGTGAGACGGAGAGCGCGGGCCGGTTGCGACTGGCCACCGCGGACGAGTTGGCAGCCGACGTGGAGCGCTTCTTGCGCGACCACCGGCGAGAGGAATAGGCGCGACTGGGTGGGGGGAGCGGGGGCGGCCCGATTGGTGGCCGCGGCGATGTGGCGCGTCCGCCCCGTTGTGATCGTGGCGCTCGATGACCGCTTCGGTGAGCCGGTCGACGCCTACGTCAACGGGTCGCAGGTGTGGCTGCGCGAGGACGGTCCGGGCGGGGTCGTGCTGGAGTGGCGCCTGCATCCTGTCGCCGGCTATCGGCGGCCAGCCCACGCCGGCACCTATGAGGTGTTCTCGGCGACCTCCTTGGCGCTCGCCACTGGGGGGACACCCCCTGCGAGGTTAGAGGAGCTATGGGACGGCTTGGAGGTGTTCGCTGCCTATGGCGACGAAGTGGAACCCCAGCCGCTGGCCGCCGCCGGCGCGGCCGCGCTCGGGATCGAACCAGACGCATACGGGCTCGTCGACCACGAGCGAATCGCCGAGGAGTGGGAACGGACCCGCGGGGCGGTATCGATCGCGGGCGACCTGTTGTCGCAGTTGGGCGCCTAGGCCTTTACGAGCGACGTTCGGGCTCCAGCCCGTAGTGCAGGTCCACCTGGCGGAAGACCCACCCGACGCGGGCCAGCCCGTCCACCACCTCCACCGCCAGCAGCCCGTCCGGGCCGGGGTCAGGCACCTGGTCATGCGCCAGCCAGGTGAGGCTGCGGACAAACCCGTTCCACACCGGGCCCGGGACGGCCCGAATCATGTCGAAGCTCCCGCGTGTGGCCTTGACGACCCGGCTGAGGAGATCCTGCGGCGGCGACCCCCGCTTGAGCGGGGGCAGGGTGCCCAGCACCGGCACGTCGATGGCGCCGAACGCGCCCGGGTCACGTTCGGTGACCAAGTGGGCGACGTAGGACCTGGTGACGATCTGCACCCCAGCCAGCGGGGTCAAGGCCGGGATCGGCCGGGTCAGGCGGTCGAGGTAGTCCAGCGCCAGCGGGCTGGTGAGCGAGCTGAGCGAAAGCACGGACGGCACCGCCTCGTCCACCGCGACGACGAGCCGGCGGGCTGCTGGAGCGTCCCGACCGAGTCCCACCAGGTAGACCTCGAAGGCCCGCCCATCCACCCGGTCGACGGCCGAGCGCACCACCAGCGATTGCTTCCTTCGCTGGGCCACCTTCGCCAGGGCCCCCACGCCAGGCAGGCGCGCCAGGCCCCGATCCTCCACCCTCGGCTCAGCTCCGCCAGGTCGACGGGCGCGGCGAGTCGAAGACCACGTCGAACTGCTCCCCACGGATCGCCCGGAACGCCAGATGCTGCCAGTGGCCGCCACCGGCCAGCGGTTCGGGCAGGGCGTCCTCGGCAAACCAACCGACGTCGCGAGCCTCGAGCGGGTGAGGGGACAACTCCCCTCCCACCGCCCGGCAGTGGAACACGAGCGAGTAGAACGGTAGCCCTCGGGCGCCCAGGCGCAACCCGTCGAAGACGGCGACCAGGCGGACCGGTTCCACCTCGATGCCGGTCTCCTCGGCGACCTCTTTGACGACCACCTCGGCGGCCGAGTAGCCCACGTCGGCCCAGCCGGTCGGGTACAGCCACACGCCGGAATCACCGCGCTGGATCAGGAGCAGCTCGTCTCGGTCGTTGCCGACGATGGCACCCACCGCCACCTTGGGGGTCACGTAGCCGGCGACACCCTCCCCGACGCTGGCGATCCACCCTGTCACGACCTCAGGGGCGTCGTAGCGGCCCTGATCGTGGTCGGCCGCCACTCGGATGTCGGCCGCGACCCTCAGGACCTCCTCGAACCGCTCCCGCTCGTAGAGGCTGTCGGTGAAGGCCAAGCCGGTGCGGGCGATCCCGGCGAGCGCCTCGCTCCAGCGCACCAGGTCCACGTCGGTGACCCGTTCGTCCGACATCGACCCGACACTACCGGGTGGCCACGGCATTCGTGCCACGGCGTTCGATGCCACGGGCCACCTGAGCCTCACCCCAGGTCGGCGAGGGCCTGGCGGGCGGCAATCTGCACCGGGTCCCACACCGACGAAAATGGCGGGGCGTAGCCGAGGTCCATCCCCACCAGGTCCTCGACCGTGCAGCCGGCGGTCAGGGCCGCGACCACCACGTCGACCCGCTTGGCGGCACCGTGCCCACCAAGGATCTGAGCCCCGAGCACCCGGCCGGCGCCCCGCTCGGCGAGCAGCTTGACGGTGACCGCCGCCGCGTCGGGCATGTAGCCGGAATTGGTCGTGGTCTCGACCTTGGCGGTCACGTACGAGAACCCGGCGGCGGTCGCTTCTCGTTCCGAGAGACCCGTCCGGCCGATCTCCAGCTGGCAGATCCGGGTCACGGCCGTTCCGGCTACGCCCGGGAAGGTGGCGTAACCGCCGCCGATGTTGATCCCCGCCACTCGGCCCTGCTTGTTGGCCACCGTACCGAGCGCTTCGTGGACAGGCCGACCGGAGACCAGGTTGATCGACTGGCAGCAGTCCCCGGCGGCCCACACCCCCGGCACCGACGCCCGTTGCTGGCGGTCGACGACGATGGCGTCGCTCCTCCCGGTCTCCACCCCGGCATCGGCGGCCAGGGTGCTGTTGGGGGACACGCCGAGCCCCAGGATCACCAGGTCGGCCGGGATCTCGCCGGCGGCGGTGTGCACGGCTTTGTCCGATATCGCCACCATGGGTTCACCCGTCCGCAGGGTGATCCCCATGCCCCGCATGGCCCTGGCCACCATGGCACCCATGTCCGGGTCGAGAGTTCCCATCACCTCGTCGGCGGCTTCGACGACGGTCACCGACGCGCCTCGCTCTACGAAGGCCTCGGCCAGTTCGAGCCCGATATAGCCGCTCCCGACTACCGTTACGTGGCGCGGGCGACGCGTCTTGACATCCGCGAGCAGGCGAGCGGCGTCCCCGAGGGTCTGGACGCCGTGCACGTGTCCCAGGTTGATCCCGGGCAGGTCCGGCCGGTGGGGGACGGCTCCGGTCGCCAGGTGCAGCAGGTCGAAGCCGAGCCGGAAGGTGCGGCCGTGCTCCCGGTTGTCGACCTCGGCCTTGCGATTGACCAAGTCAAGCCCGGTCACCTCGTGCTCGGTGCGGACGTCGATCCGCATGGCCCGGAACTCCTCCGGCTTTCGTGCCACCAGGTCATCGAGGGCATGCACCGAACCACCGACCAGGTAGGGGATGCCGCAGGCCGAGTAACTGGTCCAGCGGCCCTTCTCCAGAGCCACGATGTCCAGATCGGGCGCCCGGCGGCGAGCCTGGGCCGCGGCCGCCATCCCCGCTCCGTCACCCCCGATCACCAGCAGCCGATCTCCCATCCCTGAGACTGTAAGGGGCGAGCGCGGTTGCCGGCGTCAGAGCGGCCTTTCGGAGCCCACCATCCATCACGGCGGTGCAATCGTCGCGCCAATAGGGGGGATAGGTGAACACCTGTGCCCAGCCGACACTATCTGGGGGCGCACCCGATGACCGTGGGCCGCGTGAGACTATGAAGTCATGGCCGTGAGGGACGATTGCCGGCACTACGTGCACCGCAGCACTCCGACCGGTGAGGCATTGCAACGGTGCCGGTTGTCCGTCAACCAGGAGCATCCCTTTGCCTGCCCGGACGGCTGCCTCTTCTTCGAGGAGCGCATGCTGTCAGGAGCCGGTTGGACCCAGCCGTCAAAGGAGCCCATGAGCAACACTGCCCACGGTCTCGACGCCCTTCCCCCCCAGCCGAAGAAGAAACGCGGTCGGAAGCGCCGTTAGCTCGGCCTCCCCGCGGTCGAAGTTGCGGGCTTCTGGCAGACTCCGGGCCGTGAACCTCGCCGGCATCCGGGATCGCCTGGCTCCGTTGACGCCGAGTTTCCACGCCAGGCGCAGACGCCGACGCCTGCTGGCCGACCGCTATCTATCGGGCAACGGCATCGAGATCGGCGCCCTCCACCGGCCCCTCCGCGTCCCGGTGGGGGCATCGGTCAGGTATGTCGACCGGATCGCGGTGGCGGAGATGCGGCAGCACTACCCCGAGCTCTCCCGTGATCGATTGGTCGAGGTCGACGTCATCGATGACGGCGAGACCTTGTCCAGCCAGCCCGACGCCAGCCTCGATTTCGTGGTCGCCAACCACTTCATCGAGCACACCGAGGATCCGATCGGCGCAATCGGCAACCACCTTCGGGTGCTCCGGCCCGGGGGAATCATCTACATGGCGGTTCCCGACCGGGGGCAGACGTTCGACTCCCTGAGACCGCCGACGGGGTTCACCCATGTGCTGCGTGACCACGTCGACGGACCAGGCTGGTCACGCATGACCCACTTCGAGGAATGGGCTCGCTACGTGGAGCGGGCGCCCGACGAGCAGGTGGCACCGCGAGCGCAGGCGCTCGCCGATCAGAAGTACTCGATCCACTTCCACGTCTGGACACCAGCGGAGTTCGCGGAGATGCTCCAGTCCGCCCAGCGAGATCCCGGTCTCGGCTTCGAGATCGCCGAGATGCAGACCAACGGCGACGAATGCATCTTCATCCTGCGACGGCCTTCGCCACCGCAGATCAACCATCGCTAGGGATTCGGCGGTCGGTGCCGGCGCTTGTGCTCGAAGGCCTTCGCCGCACCCCACGTGATCCCCAAGTCGGTCAGCGCCGGCGAGACGTCCGCGAGCGACGCAGGTGCGAGGTCGTAGTCGTCGTCCGGGAACGCCCGCTCCTTGAAGGGGTCCCGCTCGATCGGGGGTACGCCGGCATCTCGCAGGACCTGGGTGGGATACCGGGCCGCCAGCCGAAGCAGGGTCAGCGGGGTGCTGCGCTGCTCGTCGATGTCGGCCGCGAGCAGAGTCCGGATCGCGGCGCCCGTCTCCGTCCGGGCTGTCTGCCCGGCCTCCTCGGCGGCGCGCCCCACTTCGGGCGGCACCTCGCCGGCCCAGGCCCGCATGACCCGCTCAACGCACCCGGTCACCCAGCCCGGCAGCGCCGCCTCGATGGCCGCCGTGAGTGCTCCCGCGTAATCCTCGATCGATCCTGCCAACTCAGCCCTCTAGCGGGTGCTCCAGCCGGTTGACGTCGACCCCGATCTCTGCCAACCAGCCCAATGCGGCTTCGACCGCATCGGTGCCGCCGTCGAGCTCGCATACGATCCAGCCCGTTTCCTCGCTGACATCGGCCCGACGGATGTTGGGCAACACGTCGAAACGGCGGACGAGCTGGCCGAGGATGGGCTGGCGCACCAGATCGGCGGGAAAGGTCAGGCGGACCCGGACGCCGGTCACGGGGCCGATCCTGCCGGCGGGTCGGGCCTGGCACCCTGGGGCAGAGCATCGTTGAGATTCCCCGACCGCAGGCCCTCGAGGTCGAGCGTCACGTACCGATAGCCGGCGGAGCGGACGGCGGAGATCACCTGCAGCCGGTCCTTGACCGCTCGATTGAGCTCACCGACCGCGAACTCCAAGCGAGCCAGATCGCCGTAGTGGCGGACCCGTAGATCCCGGAATCCGAGCGCCCGCAGGGACTCCTCGGCCGCCGAAACCTGGGTCAGAGTGCCCAAGGTGACGGGGGTGCCATAGGGCACGCGGGATGCCAGGCAGGCGGCGGCCGGCTTGTCCCACACGGCGAGGCCGAGCTGGCGGGCCGCCCCCCGGACCAGTTCTTTGGTGAAGCCGGCCTCCACGAGCGGGAAGACGGCGCCCCGCTCTCGGGCCGCTCTTTGACCGGGCCGGTGGTCCGCGAGGTCGTCGACATTGACGCCGAGGGCGACGACTGCCCCCTCGGCCGCCGCGATGGGCGCCAGCCGGTCCATCAACTCGCTCTTGCAGTGGTAGCAGCGGTCGGGACCGTTGGCCACGTAGCCGGGCCGGGAGCCCTCGTCGCTCTCCACCTCCATCCACCGCATACCCCAGGCGGCGGCCAGCTGGTGGCAGCCAGTGCGCTCGGAGCGGGCCAGCGAGGGGGAGACGGCGGTGACCGCCACCGCCCGCTCCGCTCCCAGCACGTCGTGGGCCGTCCAGGCCAGGAGGCCAGAGTCGACCCCGCCGCTGAACGCGATCACGACCCGCTGCAGCGAGGCCAGCGACTCCCGCAACGCCGCGATCCTGGCTTGGGTCTTCGCTTGGGCAGGCGCGTGCGCCTGGGCCGGCATCAGGCGTCCACCACTTGGAGGCGGATGCGCTTGTTGCCCTTCCCTTTGGACTCGGTCTTGGTCACCAGGATGCGACCCACCTCGTTGGTGCTCCGCACGTGTGTCCCTCCGTCGGCTTGCTTGTCCAGGCCCACGATGTCGACGACCCGGATCTCGGGCACCGACTCGGGGACCAGGCTGACCTTGGTGCGGATGAGATCGGAGTCGAGGACCGCCACGGCGCGGGGGATGAAGCTGACGGCGATAGGACGATCCTGGGCGATCTCGGTGTTGACCAGCTCCTCGATCTTGGCGCCGAAGCCTTCAGGCAGAGGGTCGAATTCGAAGTCCATACGCGCCGACAGCGGCTCCATGTTGCCCCCCGTGACCGCCTTGCCCCACTCGTTCCAGATCACTCCGCACAGGACGTGGAGGGCGGTGTGGGTCCGCATCAGGGCGTGTCGGCGTTCCCAGTCGACTTCACCGTGGACCTGGTCGCCGACTGCGGGCAGCGGGCCCTCACCGCTGACGGTGTGCCACACCACGTCGCCGTCCTTGCGCACGTCGGTGACCTGCTCGCCGGCGAGGGTGCCGGTGTCGTGGGGTTGTCCACCGCCTGTCGGATAGAAGACCGTCTGGTCGAGGGTGACCCTCCGAGCGTCGCGGTCCACCGCTGAGACGGTGCCATCCACCTCCCGGAGGTAGGCGTCACGGAGGAACAACAGATCGGTGCTCACGCCGGCGAGCGTATGCCGCCGCGGCGCGGACAGGGGAACCCGGTCCTCTGCCGCTCGTTTTCAGGGCCCGCCGGCGGGGTGCCGCCCTATCAGTACGGCAGCGGGGCGGCCGTACGCGGCAACCGTAGTGCAGGGCTGGCAACCGCGACCGCCGCTCGGTATCCGGTCCCGGCGGCGAAGGCGGCGACCGACCAGCGGACCGGGGCAACCGTCGCCTCCACGCCGGGCACCACCCGGGCCGGCCGGCCCGGCAGGGCCTCGACCTGCTGGGGTGGCAGCGTCAGGCCCAGGCCCAGTCCCTTGAGCACCGCTTCCTTGCGGGTCCACAGCGCCACGAACGCGGCTAGGCGGCGCTCGGTTGGCAGCCGCTCCAGCCAGCGCCGCTCTGCGGCCGTGAAGAAGCGGCGGGTCAGCCCATCCACGTCGAGGTCTGGTCGGACCCATTCAACGTCCACCCCGATGTCATGGCCGCGCGCCACCGCGTAGACGATCAGATCTCGGGAGTGGGCGACGTTGAATGCCAACCAGCCCGCGGCCGGGTCGGCGAGGTACGGCTTACCGTGCGGACCAATGGCCAAGGGGAGCTCCGCCGGGTCGGCCCGCAGGTAGCCCGCGAGCAAGCGCCGCAGCCGGGCCCGGCCCGCAACGTAGCGATCCCGGTCGGTGGCCGCGTAGAAGCGACTGGCGCGCTCCCGCTCGGTGGGGGACACGCATTCCGTGAGGTCTCCGAGCTCGTCCGGTGGCGCGGTAAGAGCGGCGCGCCACAGCTGTACTTCCCCGGGCTGGAGCCGGTCCGGCTCCGGCCCGGTCACCGGGCTGGAGAGCCCAATCGCTCGGCAAGCCGCTGCCCCACGGTCTCGATGTAAGGCGGCGTCAGCACATTGTGGTGGTCCCCGGGCACCAGGTGGATGCTCAGCGGGCCGGTGTGCACCCCGGCCCAGCCGAGGGTCGGCTCCCGGTAGCGCCACGAGCTGCCGTGGGTGACGAACAGGTCCATCGGCACATCGTGCCCTTCAGGGGTATACCCGACCAAGGTCGGTCCCCACCGGCGCTTCCAGTCGACCATGTCGGTGACCGCCGGGGCCGCTGCCGCGGTGCGGGCCGCGGCCGCGCTGCGGGTCGGTGCCAGCCTCTGGGCGGCGCCCGCCAGCCGCGTCCGGCGCCGAGCTGGCGGCTCGTCAAGCAGTAGGGCAAAGCGCGCCGACCTCCGTTGCGCTCGCTTCCATACGTGCGGGGTCGGTACGTCCAGCATGGCCAGCCAGGCGACCGTCTCTCCGGAGGCCCGGAGCCGGGCCGCGATCTCGTAGGCGATCAGGCCGCCGAGCGAGAAGCCGCCGAGCAGATAGGGCCCGGTTGCCTGGGCCGCCCTCACTTCGGCGAGCAGCTGCTCAGCGAGCACGGTCAGCCCGGGCGGGGTGGGGGCGGAGTCGGGCACGACCAGTGAGGTGATGGGGTTGGCCGCGCCGAAACCGGCGCGAAGGTGGCGCAGCGCGACGACCGCTGGCTCGTGGGGCCAGACGAAGACCAACGCCGGGCCGGCCCCCGGGTCGGACTCGGGCTCGCCGAACTCGACAACGTCAGCCAGCCCCGCCACGGTTGCGCCCGCGTCGAGCATCGCCGTGACCGAGACCGTGACGCCCAACTGCTGCTCGACCTCCAGCAGCATCTGGACGGCTCGCAGGGAGCTACCCCCGAGGTCGAAGAAGTCGTCGTGGACCCCCACCTCGTCGATCTCGTCGATGCCGAGGATCCGTCCCCAGATTCCGACCAAGGCGCGCTCGAGCTCGGACAGCGGCGGAGTCACCTCGCGGCCGCGGCCGTTGGCGCCGGTGCGCTCAGACCCGTTTGGCGAGGCGCCGGTCACGAGCCGGGTAGCATCGTTTGTCGACCGCACGGACAACGGCCGTTCGGGGTAGTCGACGAGGGTCTCGAGAAGGTCCGGCCACGTCATGATCAAATCTCGCACGGTGTCCCGGTCAAACAGATCGGCGTCGAAGATCACCCGTCCCTCGATCTCGCCGGTCAGGCGCTCCTGAAGCTCGACCTGCAGATCCAGCTTCGCGGCGCCTATCTCGTCCGCCACTAGCGGGTCGGCCATGTCGAGGTCCCAACCCGAGGGCAGCTCGACCCGCGGGTGGAGGACGAAGAGCACGCGCAACATCGGGTTGACGCCACTGCCGTCCTGCAGCTGCATGGCAGCCATCACCTGTCCGAACGGGATCGCCATGTCGACCGCGTCAAGTACCTCGTCACGAAGCCTTCGCACGACTGTCGCGAAGGTCGGGTCCCCGGTGAGGTCGGCGCGAATCGCGAGCCACGTGGCGGCGAAGCCCAACACCGGCTCGAGCTCGCGACGGCGCCGCAGATCAGCCGCCGTGCCGAAGACGACCTCCGTCTGCCCCGTGTACCGCTGCAGGAGAACTGCGAATCCCGCAGCCAACATCTGAAAGGTTGACACGGTCGCCGCCCGCCCAGCTACCCGTATCCGCTCGGCCAGGGGCGCGGGCAAGCGGATCGGTTCGGCCGCCCCCCGGAATCGGGGATGCTCACCACGCGGCCGGTCGATAGGTAGCCCCAACGGCACCGCCCCGGCCAGGTGTCGTCGCCAGTGATCGAGGCGCTGCCTGCCAGATGGGCCGTCGACCCACTTCCGTTCCCAGGCCGTGTAGTCCCGGTACTGGGCGGCGGCCGGCGCAGAATCGAGCGATCGACCCGCTAACGCCGCCTCGTAGAACCCGATGAGCTCGGGAACGGCGACTCGGACCAGGCTGAGACAATCGAATACGAGGTGGTGTGCGGCAAGATAGATCCGGTGGTCCTCATCGGCCACCCGCACGACCAAGGGGCGAAGGGTGGGACCGTGTTCGAGATCGTAGGAGCGGCCAGCCAACTCGCCGGCGACCCGGGCCACGTGCCGTTCGGTGTCACGGCAGCTCGAGTGCCGGAGGTCGATGACGGGGAAAGCGATCGACCGCGGCGGGCCGACGAGTTGGACGGGGCGTTCCCCCACCAGCGGGAACGTGGTGCGCCAGGCGTCGTGCCGGCGGACGACCTCATCGAAGGCGCGCCGGAGGGCGCCGACGTCGAGCGGTCCGCTCCGACGCAGAACGGCGACTTCGTTGTAGGGGGCAGCGCGGGGCGAGAGTCGGCTCGCGTGCCATAGGTCTTCCTGGGCGAAAGAGATCGGTGCTGGCTCGACCATCCCGGGCTCCATCAGAGGCGGCGCCATGGGTTAGAACGCCACTGTCAGGCTGGCCGGTCCGCGGAACGCCGGGTTAGAGCGCCACCGGACCGGCTCCGCGCTGAGTCCTATTTCCGGTAACCGGCGGATGAGGGTCGAGAGGGCGATGGCGCTCTCGGCGCGGGCCAGCACCGCACCGAGGCAGAAGTGATTGGCCCACCCGAACGCCAGGTGGTGGTTGTCTCTGCGTGTGATGTCAACCCGGTCAGGATCGGGGAACTGGTCGGGATCCCGGTTCGCGGCCCCGATGAGGGCCAGAACGGCCTGCCCTGGCGCGATGTGCTCGCCCCGGAACTCGGTGTCGGCGAGCGCTAGCCGCGCCGTGTACTGGATGGGGCTCTCGTAGCGCAGCATCTCGTCGACGGCGCTCGGCATCAGGTCCGGGTCGGCCCGAAGCCGGTCGAGCTCGGTGGGTGTGCGCAGAAGGGTGAGCAGCCCGCTGCCGATGAGGTGACTGGTCGTCTCGTAGGCACCGACCATGGTGAGGATGAGGTTGACGACCGCCTCGTCCTCGCTCAGCGAATCCCCGTCGACCTCGGCGGCCGCTATCTCAGCCACGAGCCCGGTGGCCGGGCCGGTCGCCTGCTGACGCACCGCGGCCCGGAAATAGCTCGTCATGTCCTCGAGTCGGGTGAGCAGTCCGGCCGCTACGCCCGGGTTGTGTTGGATCGCGCCGAGCATGTCGGAGAACGCTTCCGACCAGGCCTTGAGGCGTGGATAGTCCGCGGCCGGAGTGCCCAGGGTCCGGGTCATCACGATGGCGGGAAGGCGGTGCGCGAAGTCGGGCATCACGTCCATCCCACCCTGGCGGCTCACGGCGTCGACCAGCGTGTCGGCGACCTCTTGGATGTGATCGCGGAGAGCCTCAACCCGGCGGGGCGTGAATGCTGCCGCGACCAGGGCCCGCACCCGGGTGTGCTGCGGTGGGTCCAAGAACAGCATCTGCTCGGCCATCAGCCGGGCGATTGGAGACAGGTGAGCGAGCCCCAGTTCGCCGAGCTTCTCGGCGGACGGCACCCGTTGGGCACTGAAACGGCGGAGCACCTCGACGACGTCGCGATGACGGGTGACGACCCAAACGTGGAGGTACGGATCCCAATACACGGGTGCCTCGTCGCGGAGCTGCCGGTACAGCGGGTAGGGGTCCGCGAGGACCTCAGGGTCGAGCAGCCGGTAGAGGCTCAGGATGGTGGGCGACATGGTGGCCATTGGGTTGCCCCGCCGGGCCTAATGGACGGCTGCCAGATCGGTGGGTGGCAGGCCGGCCCTGGAAACTGGCATCTCGGCTGACGCGGCCTGGACGCGGCGGATCTCGACGGCGATCCCGGCGACCGTCGGGTGCTCGAACACGCTTCGTAGGGACAGCTCCACCCCGAATTGGTCGGCGATGCGCACCGTAAGCTGGGCGGCTAGCAGCGAATGGCCGCCGAGCAGGATCAGGTTGTCCGCCAGCCCGACGGCTGGCCGCCCGAGCACCTCGGCGACCATGGCGGCAACAATCAGCTCGTATTCATCGACGGGCGCCTTGGTAGGCCCCGTGCCGCGGATCGCCACCTGCAGCTCGTTGCGGTCGACCTTCCCGTTGATCGTGAGAGGGAACTGCTCGAGCCACACAAACCGGGCTGGCAGCATCGGAGCGGGTAGCCACCGGGCCAGGTGGCTCCGCAGCTCGGCGTCGTCAGGTCGCGCCGCCCCACGGGGACGCACGTAGGCCACCAGAGCCCGTTCGCCCCCCCCGCTGTCGACGGAGATGACCACGCTCTGGGCGACCTCAGGATGCCGTTCGAGGGTGACGGCGACCTCGCCCGGCTCTACCCGGTTGCCGAGGATTTGGACCTGGTCGTCCAGCCGGTCGAGGTACTCCAGCTCGCCGCCGGACCGCCGGCAAACCAGATCGCCGGTCCGGTACCAGCGGTCGGCGGGGCCGGGATCGCGGACGAATCGTTGCGCGGTTAGCTCTGGCCGGCCGAGGTAGCCACGGGCGAGGGAGACGCCCCCGACCAGCAACTCGCCGGGCACTCCGTCTGGAACCGGCCGCAGCTCGTCGTCGACCACCCTGACCTGTACCCCGTCTATGGGCCAGCCGATCGACACGGCGCCGCCGGTGCTGGCCCCCGCCACGCCCGACGTGGAGACGACTGTCGCCTCGCTCACGCCGTAGTTGTTGACCACGGTGAAAGGCAGCCCTGGTGGCGGCGGGCGATGCAGCCGGTCGCCACCGGTCAGCAGTAACCGCAAGCTGGTGCTGGACGGCCACTCCAAGCCGAAGACAGCCTCCGCGAGCGGGGTTGGCAGGAAGGTGACGGTGATGCGCTCCCCAATCAGCCAGTCCCGCAGCCGGATCGGGTCGGTCTTGAGTTCATTGGGCGCGATGTGCAGCGAGGCGCCGGCGGCCAGACACGGCCAAATCTCCCAGGCCAGGGCGTCGAAGCCGGGGGCGGCGACCTGGGTGCACCGGTCGGCCGCCGTCAGGGAGAACGCCCGCCGATGCCACCCGATCAGGTTGACCAGCCCGGCCTGCTCGACAAGGACACCCTTGGGGAGGCCCGTGGAACCCGAGGTGTACACGACGTAGGCCAGGCCAGGGGCCGGTGGATCAGCCAGCCGCGCCGGCAGCCTCGCCAAACCGAGGCCAGTAGGGCCCGGCGGCCCGGTCGGCCCGGTCGGCCCGGTCGGCCCGGTCGGCCCGATCCCGAGTCGCGGCTCCAGCCCGGATCCGAACACGACTGCTAGAGCACCGCAGTCGGCGAGCATCTCCCTCAACCGCTCGTCCGGGTAGGCAGGATCGAGGGCGACATAGGCCCCACCAGCTTCGAGAATCCCGAGGGCGCCGACCACGAGGGCGGCCGATCGCTCGACGCACAGCGCGACCAGGCTGCCTTCAGAGACCCCGAGTGCACTCAGCCCACCCGCCAAGCCAGTCGCCTGATGGTGCAGGTCGGCGTAGCTGAGCCTGCCGTGCGGGCCGGCGACGGCGAGAGCAGTAGGGTCGCCGGCGACGGCGGCCGCGACCAGGGCCCGGACCAGCGGTTCGGCAACCGGACCAGGTTCCCCCAGCTGGCGTCCCCCTGTCTGGATCCCCAACCGCACCTGCCGCACCTCCTGCCCCTAGTGGTTGACCGGGGGCCGCCGAGAACACCGCTGGTGCATTAGCAACACCGGAAGCCGACTGTCCTTTTTGTACTATATAGTCGGCTTGTACCATAGGTTCGGCGTTTGTGGCCGAGTTCCTGCCGGCCGGCCGTGGTCCAGACGTGCCCCTGAGGCGCGCCAATCGGCGGCGCTCAGACGCCTCAGCCCAGGCCCACCTGAGCGACCACTTCCTCGATCGAACCCACGATCCCGGCGAAAAAGGGTCCGAACTCGGCGAAACGGGCGGATGCCTCGTCGAATCGCATGGTGTAGACGGTGTCTTTGAGGTCGTCAGGATGGGTCCCGAACAGCGTCACGCCCCACTCGAAGTCGTCGAGGCCGGTGGAGCCGGTAATCAGCTGGACGATCCGTCCCGCGAAGCGTCGGCCGGATTTGCCGTGGTCGATCATGAGCCGCTTGCGCTCCTCGAAATCGAGACCGAACCAGTTGTCGGTCTCTCCTCGGCGCTTCGACATGGGATAGAAGCAGATCGCCCGCTTTCCGGCGGGCGGCAGGCGCGGATACAAGCGGGCCTGCAGGTGCTCCTCGGGAAGCCCCTGCGAGTACTCCGACAGTTCGGTCAGCGACACGTACGACGACGCCACCTCCACTCCGGCGGCCTGCAACGCGGCTTGGAGCCGGCGCAGCCGAACCCAGTCGGGGCCGATCGCCATGACACCGAGGTCGGCCTTGTGGCCGAACACCGCAAAGGTGACCACCTGATGATCGTCGCCCTCAGCGCTCTTTACCGCAGCCACGATGGCCTCGCCATCGCTGGTAGGGCCGATCTTGCAGAACAGGTGGAGAACCCCCCAGCCGACCGACGGTGCCAACGGTTCGCTCATCGTCTGTGAGTTTACGACCGGCTGGCCACAGCTCGGTGAGGACCGTCACACTGGGTGGCCGGTCCGCTGTCGAACGGACCGGCCACTCAGCATGCCGGCCCTCCTCTCTCCCTTACGCCACGCGCGCGAGAGAAAAAGGGACCGCGTCGCCTGCTGCCACTATCCGCCACTCACGCACCGCGCTCGCGAAGCCACTGAGCGCGAGGCCGCGTTTCGACACCCGCGGCCCCGGCTGAAGTTGAAAGGGGACTGGCACAGCGAAACGCCCGGTCCGTTGGGTTTACCCCGGACCGGGCGTTCGTCTGCGCCAGACCCCTTCGGGTCCTTACGTCAAAACGTCAAAACGTCAAGCTCTGCGGCTTAGTAGTCGTCCATGCCGCCGCCGGGCATGGCGGGGGCATCCTTCTCCGGCTTGTCGACGATGACGGCCTCGGTGGTCAGGAAGAGCGCGGCGATGGAGGCCGCGTTCTGCAGGGCCGAGCGGGTGACCTTGGCCGCGTCGATGACGCCAGCCTTGAACAGGTCCTCGTACTCGCCGGTCGCGGCGTTGAGGCCCTCGGCCTGGCCCTTGAGGTTGCGGACCTTCTCGACGACCACGCCGCCCTCTAGGCCGGCGTTGATGGCGATCTGCTTGAGGGGCTCCTCGAGGGCCCGGTGCACGATCCGCGCCCCGGTGGCCTCGTCGCCTTCCAGCTTCTCGGCCCTGTCGGCCACGGCGCTCTGGGCCCGCAGCAGGGCAACCCCACCGCCGGGGACCACGCCCTCCTCCACCGCGGCCTTGGTGGTCGATACGGCGTCCTCGATGCGGTGCTTCTTNNGCTCCTGGAGCTTCTCCCGGTCATAGTCGGAGTCGGTGTTCTCGATCTCGGTCTTGATCTGGCTGATCCGGCCCTTGATGTCGGTCTCCGACCCGGCGCCCTCGACGACAGTGGTCTCGTCCTTGGTGACCACGATCTTGCGAGCCCGGCCCAGGAGGTCGAGGGTGGTGTTCTCCAGCTTGAGGCCGACCTCCTCGGTGACCACCTGGCCGCCGGTGAGGATGGCCATGTCCTGCAGCATGGCCTTGCGACGCTCGCCGAAGCCAGGGGCCTTGATGGCCACGCTCTTGAACGTGCCCCGGATCTTGTTGACCACCAGGGTGGCGAGGGCCTCGCCCTCGACGTCCTCGGCGATGACCACCAGGGGCCGCCCGGACTGCATGACCTTCTCCAGCAGCGGCAGGAGGTCGCGCACCGCGGAGATCTTCGAGCCCACAAAGAGGATGTAGGGGTCCTCCAGGACGGCCTCCATCCGCTCCGGGTCGGTGGCAAAGTACGGGGCGATGTAGCCCTTGTCGAAGCGCATGCCCTCAACCAACTCGAGGTCCATCCCGAAGGTCTGGGACTCCTCGACGGTGATGACACCGTCCTTGCCGACCTTGTCGATCGCCTCGGAGATCAAGTCGCCGATCTCGGTGTCCGCCGCCGAGATGGACGCCACCTGGGAGATCTGCTCCTTGGTCTCGGTCTCCTTGGAGATGGCCTTGAGGGAAGCCACAGCGGCTTCCACGGCGGCCTCGATGCCCCGCTTGAGGGACATTGGGTTGGCGCCGGCAGCCACGTTGCGCAGACCCTCGCGTACCAGCGCCCAGGCCAGCACGGTGGCGGTCGTGGTGCCGTCGCCGGCGACATCGTCGGTCTTCTTGGCTACCTCTTTGACCAGCTCGGCCCCGATCCTCTCGTAGGGGTCCTCGAGATCGATCTCCTTGGCGATGGACACCCCGTCGTTGGTGATGGTGGGGGCGCCCCACTTCTTCTCCAGCACCACGTTGCGGCCCTTGGGGCCGAGGGTGACGCGGACGGCGTCGGCGAGCTGGTTCATCCCACTCTCCAGGCCACGCCGGGCGGTTTCATCAAAAGCAATCAGCTTGGGCATCGGTATTTGGTTCCCTCCGTTGGGCAGACCACGGTTAGCACTCTCACATCGCGAGTGCTAACAGTTAACCGCCTCCAGCGCGTTAGTGCAACCGCGGGCTCCCGAAATCTGCAAACCTCAGCCGCCGGCGACCGCCGGCACGATCGAGAGGGTGGCGCCGGCCGGGACCGGCGTGTCCAGCCCGTCCAGGAAGCGGATGTCCTCTTCGTCGAGGAACACGTTGACGAAGCGGCGCAGGCGTCCCGACTCGTCGAAGAGCCGGTCCGCGAAGCCGGGATGGGCGGCTTCGAGGGCCTTGAGGACCTCGCCGACGGTGGTCCCGTCGGTCGTGACCTCGCTGTTGCCGCCGGAGAGCGGGCGGAGCTGGGTTGGGATTCGAACGCTGACGGCCATGGCTAAGGAACCTCGCTGATGTCGACGGCCGCCGCGAAGGCTTCGAGGGTGGGGGCGATGGTCGCCGTTGGACGGCAGAAGGGGGCGACGGCGTCGACGGTCTTCAGACCGTTGCCGGTGACGTAGACCACGACCCGCTCGTCCGGCCGGACGACGCCCGCAGCCGCCAGCTGAGCCAGGGTGGCGATGGTGACACCACCCGCCGTCTCCGCGAAGATCCCTTCGGTGCGAGCCAACAGCCGGATACCGGCCACGATCTCCTCGTCGGACACGGACCCGAAGGACCCGCCCGATTCGCGCACCGCATCCAGGGCATAGGGCCCGTCGGCCGGGTTGCCGATCGCCAACGACTTGGCGATGGTGTGCGGCTTCACCGGCTTCACCACATCCCGACCGGCCGCGAACGCCTCCGCCACCGGCGCACAACCGGTGGCCTGGGCGCCGGAGATGCGGACGTGGGGTTCCTCGTCGAGCAAGCCGACCGTGTACAGCTCCTTGAAACCCTTGGCCACCTTCGTCAACTGGCTGCCCGAGGCCACCGGCACCACCACGTGGTCCGGCGCCAGCCAGCCGAGCTGCTCGGCTACCTCGAAGGCCAGGGTTTTGCTGCCCTCGGCGTAATAGGTGCGGACGTTGACATTGACGAACGCCCACGACGGGTACTCGCCGGCCAGCTCGGCGCACAATCGGTTGACGTCGTCGTAGTTGCCGTCCACCGCGACCAGGCGGCCTCCGAAGACGGCCGTGGTGACCACCTTGGCGGGCTCCAGGTCGGCCGGGATAAACACCACCGACTCCATGCCGGCGTGGGCTGCGTGGGCGGCCACCGAGTTGGCGAGATTGCCGGTCGAGGCGCAAGCCGCCACCTTGAACCCCAGTTCCTGGGCCTTGGTGAGTGCCACCGACACGACCCGGTCCTTGAAGGATCCGGTCGGGTTGAGGGTGTCGTTCTTGATCCACAGCTCGCCGAGGCCCAGCTCGGCAGCCAGGCGATCGGCCCGCACCAGCGGCGTGAACCCCGCCCCCAGGCTGACCGCGCCTTCCGCAGCGGCCGGCAACAAGGCCGCGTACCGCCAGATCGACAGCGGACCGGCCGCGATCCGTTCGCGGCTCACCGCCCCCTTGATCGCTTCGTAGTCGTACACCACCTCGAGCGGGCCGAAGCACCACTCGCACACGTGCAACGCCTCGGCGGGATACGGGTGCGCGCATTCTCGGCAACGCAGTCCCTCCACGTACGTCAAGCTGAGTTCCTCCTTCGGGCTCATCGAACCGGGCATTGGCACCTGATGCCCCGAAGGGCCTGGTTGCCGCGGCGTCACAGGGCCCGTCCCTCAGCCGCTCTTGATAGGCGAGAACATGTTACCGCCCGGCCGGCCCCCGGGCACGTCGATTCCCTCCGGCCCCGTTGGCAGCGGGGCGCCAACGGGTGGGGGGCGTGGCAGGATGACTGCCGGCATGCGGCGTTATCACTACCAAGACTTCCCGGCCGCGCGGGTCGCGGCGGCCAAACGAGGCCGCCGGGTCTCGGTGTGCCTGCCCGCCCGCGACGAGGCCGAGACCATCGGCCCCATTGTGGAGACCATCCACCGGGAGCTGATGGTGCGCCACCCGGTCGTCGACGAGCTGGTGGTGATCGACGACGGATCGAGTGACGACACGGCCGCGGTGGCCGCCGCGGCCGGAGCCACGGTGGTGACAGCCGCAGGTGTCCTGCCCGAATACGGGACCGAACACGGCAAGGGCCAGGCCATGTGGCGGGCCGTGCACGTCACCACCGGGGACCTAGTGGCGTTCTGCGACGCCGACATTCGCCAGTTCGACCCCGGCTTCGTGCTGGGTCTACTCGGCCCGCTCGTCACGAGGGACGATGTCACCTTTGTCAAGGGCTACTACGACCGTCCTATCGAAGGCCGGCCCGGCGAAGGCGGCCGGGTGACCGAGCTGATGGCCCGGCCGCTGATCTCCGTCTTTTTTCCTGACCTGGCCGTTTTCAGCCAGCCGCTCGCCGGTGAGTGCGCCGCCCGCCGGGAGGTGCTGGAGGCGATCCCCTTCGTCGGCGGGTACGGCGTCGACCTCGGCCTGCTCATCGACATCAGCGAGCGCTTCGGGATCGGGGGGTGCGCCGAATGTGACCTGGGCCAGCGGGTCCACCGCAACCGACCGCTCGCCGAGCTCAGCGGGCAGGCCCTGGCCGTGTTGCAGTTGGGGCTCTCCCGAGCGGGGGTGGCCGCCGCGGTCCCCGCCTTCGGGTGGACAATCGGCCTCCTGCGCCCGGGCGCCGATGCGGTGCCGGTCACGTTCGTCGAACGACCGGCACTCTCCGAGGTGCCGGCCCACCGCAAGACCGCCTGAGCGCCCGCCCTTCAGAGGGCGTTCAGCACCTCGGCGACCAGTTCGCCGAGCGCCCCGAGCGGATCGGCCCAGGCTCGTTCCTCCCCGAACGCGTCCACCAACGTCCGATACGGCACGGCCCGGTCTCGAGCGGCCCAGTCCCCGACGGCATCGCCGGCCAGGATCACTACCGGGACGCCGGCCTCCGCGGCCAGGGTCACGACTCCGCCGACGGCCTTGCCGTGAAAGGACTCCTCGTCGAGCAGACCCTCGCCGGCGATGACGAGATCTGCCCCCTCGATGCGCTCCGCCAGGTCGATCCGGTCCGCCACCAGGTCGAACCCGCTGGCCAGGGTGGCCCCGAGGGCGGCCAGACCGCCGGCCAGGCCGCCGGCGGCACCGGACCCCTCCAGGGGGCGGACATCGATGCCGAAACGCTCCTCGTAGACCTGGGCGAGTCGTTCGAGGCGCCGGGTGAGCAGCTCCACCTCCGAGGGCGACGCCCCTTTCTGCGGTGAAAAGACGACCGCCGCGTCTACGAATCGGGTCGTGACGTCGCAGGCGACCTGTAGGTCGATCCCGGCCAGCCGGCCGTGAGGCTCGAGAGCCTCCAATGCCCCCCACCCGCCGTCGGTCGTCGCCGAACCGCCCATGCCGATGAGGACCTGGTGGATGCCGGCCTTGATAGCCGCCGCGATCAACTCACCGGTGCCCGAGGTGGAGGCGCGGACGGGGTCGTTGTGGTCGGGTCCGCCGGCCAGGTCCAGTCCGGACGCCAGCGCCATCTCGACGGAGGCAGTGACCCCGTCGTCGAGCAGGCACCAGTGGGCGTCGACCAGTGCGCCGACCGGGCCGTGGACCCGGTGGAGTTGCGGTCGCCCACCGAGCACGGCCGCGAAGCCTTCTCCGCCGTCGGATACCGGTGCGGCGTCGGCAGACCACCCGAGGGCGGTGGCCGCCCTGGCGATGGTGGCAGCCACCTCCGCCGCGGTGGCGCTCCCTCTCCACTTGTCCGGGGCGATCACGACGTGCGGCATCGCTGCCAGTGTCGTCGGTATGGCAACGCCGCGGAAGACAGGGCGGCCGTCCTCCGCGCCCGCGCCGTCGTGGGAAGGATCATCCCGTGGGTAGGGTCATCCGGAGACATGGCTGGCGACAACGACCTTTTAGTGCTCTGCAACCGGGGCCCGCTGAGCATCACCCGGGCCGCCGATGGGACCCTGGTCGCCAAGCGCGGCGCGGGCGGATTGGTGGTCACCCTGGGCCCGGGGGTCGAGCGGGACGGGGCCCTGTGGGTTGCCGCCGCCACTGGGCCTGACGACAACGAGGCCGCCCGGCAGGGGCTGTTTCATTCTGAGGGCTTCCGGGTCCACCCTGTCATCGTCGACCCCGACGACTACCGGGCCTACTACGACGTGATCGCCAACCAGTCCCTGTGGTACTGCCTTCACGGATTGTGGGACCTGCCCCGCCGGCCCCGCTTCGACCGATACTGGTGGTCGGCATGGGAACGCTTTCAGGCCGTAAACGAACAGTTCGCGGCCGCCGCCGACAGCGCCGCCGCCCCTGGGGCGACGGTGCTGATCCAGGACTACCAACTGGCGCTGGTGCCGGCGTTGCTCGCCGCGCGGCGCCCCGACCTACGCACCGCCGCGTTCCTGCACACGCCATGGTGCTCGCCGCAGGAGCTGGCGACTCTGCCTGACGAGGTGGCCGGGCCGGTGCTGGCCGGTTTGGCGGGCGGCGGGGCATGCGGATTCCATTCGTCCCGGTGGGCGGCGGCCTTCGAGGCGTGCTGCCGTGAACGGCTCGGCCAGGCGCCCGTAACGTTCGTCTCGCCGGCGGCCGCCGACGTCGTCGACCTCCGGTCCGTGGCCGCGTCGGGAGAGTGCGAACGGGAGCTGGCCCGGCTGAACGCGGCCGTCGGCGACCGCCAGTTGATCGTGCGCGTGGACCGGATCGAGCTGTCCAAGAACGTCCTGCGAGGCTTCTGGGCCTACGACGAGTTGCTCGAGGATCGAGCTGACCTGCGAGGCCGGGTCACCTTCGCGGCCATGGTCTACCCATCCCGGCTCGGGCTGGCGGATTACCTCGCTTACGGTCAGGAGATCCAAGCCCTGGTCGCCCGCCTCAACGCCAAGTGGGGGTCGGGGGGCGACTGGGCCCCGATCATGGTCAACTCCGAGGACAACTACCCGATGTCGGTGGCCGCGCTGCGCCGCGCCGACGTGCTATTGGTCAATCCGATTCGGGACGGCCTCAACCTGGTGGCCAAGGAAGGCCCGCTGGTCAACGAGCGCGACGGGGTCCTGGTCCTCAGCCATCAGGCCGGCGCATGGGACGAGCTCGGCGACCACGCCGTCGGGGTCAACCCTTTCGACGTGACCGGCACCGCCACCGCTCTGGCCACCGCCTTGGACCTGCCAGCCGCCGAGCGATCCTCCCGGGCCCGGGTCCTCCGCAAGGTCATCGAGGCTCGTTCACCGCTCGACTGGTTCGACGACCAGCGAGCCGCGGCACGGACGCCCCGCTAGAGCGGATTTCGGGCCTGGCGGATTGGTTGGGCCCTCGCCGGATTGTGTTCACTAGTAGACCATATACGACCTATTTGTGAGCAAAATCGGGGCGAACCCCACTCCGCTCAGGCCGGCGGGGACGGCTGAGACTGCGAGGGCGGCTCGCCTCTTCCCGCGAGGGTCTCCAGCAGGTCCAACACGCCGGCCGGCCCGTCCACCGTCAGGTCGGCGAGGGCGAGGAGCTCGCCAGGGGTCTCGGGCCCGGCGACCGCCACGGCCAGGGTGTCGATCCCCTCGGTGCGCAACCGGCCCAGCGCCGCGAACGCCGGCAGGTCGCCCGTGTCATCACCGACAAAGCACACGGCCGTCAAGCCGGTGGCCAGCTCGGCAATCACGGTGCCCTTGTCGGTCGGCACAGGTGGACGCAACTCCCACGACATCTTGCCGGGATGGGCAGCCAACCCGGATGCGGCGGCCCGATCGGACGCGAAGTCCGCCGCCCAGCTGGCCAGATGAGGAGCCTGGCGGAAGTGGAAGGTGACCGCCAGCCCCTTGCGTTCGACTGCGAGCCCTTTGGGAGCGACCGCCTCGGCCTCGCTCGCCACCGTGTCGACGACGGCCCGCCAGGCCGCCGCGTCAGCTTCGACGTCTGGCTCGGCGCCCGTGACGGTCATCCGTTGCAGGCCGTAGAGACCGATCAGCTCCGTGTCGCCGGCGTCGCCAAGGTGTTCGGCCAGGTAGGTGACAGGTCGCCCGGAGATGACCGCCACCCGGGCGTAGCGGGCAGCCAAGCGGGCGAGCAACGCAGCCGCGCCCGGCCGCGGCCGGGCCTGATCGGGCGCCTCGACGATCGCAGCCAGGGTGCCGTCGAAATCGACGAACACCCCTGAGGTGCCGGGCGAGGCCAACCACGGCTTCAGCCCGCTGGCGTCGTTCAGCGCGAGCCGGCCACTCAGGCGCTGCCCGCCAGGTCCGGACCGATGACCAGCACCAGGTTGGGTGCGGCGCGTTCGGTCGCCTTGATGGGGGCAGTCGCGGGAGCCGGAATCGTCGTGTTCACCGCCGAGGTCGCCAGCCCCACGCGAGTGGCGAGATCATCGGCTTCGGGGATGTAGCCGGCGGTCATCACGTAGATCACGGACGCCGGCACGGTGGCGGTGGTGTTGTCGGGCGCCAGGGTGTCGTACCCAAAGTCCGTCTTGAGCTTGTTACTCCATTCGGTGGCCAGGGACCCAGTACCGACACCGTTGAGGACCTGCACCTTGATGCTCTGCGCCGGAATCAGCGCGACAGTGGTAGTAGTAGTCGGCCTGGACGTGGTCGTGGTGGCAACGTGCGAGGAGTGCCCTTTGGTGACGCCAGCGGACGTGGGGGCGGGGCTGGGGTTGCGGTGCAGCACCAGCCATCCCACCAGCACGACCACCAAGATCACGGCCGCAGCCTTGAGACTCTGCATCCCGCCCGACGGGTTGTCGCTACCGCGACCGGTTTGGTTCATCTGGCTCGTCCCCCGCCGGCGGGACGACGCTCGAAGCGCGCCCGCCGCTGCTGCTCCCGCCGGCGCCGGAGCCGACGGATGACCAACGGGTCGAACGCCTCAGCCTCAGCCGAGTCCACCAGCGACGCCAGCAACTGGCGGTACCGCGTCGCCGAAAACCCCAGCCGGCTCTTGATCGCCTGCTCCTTTGAGCCGGACTGGATCCACCAGGTGCGCTCGAATTCGAGGATCGCCCGGTCGCGCTCGGAGAGAGACATTTGACCGAGCCTGCCACCCCTACCCTGCCGGATCAAGCACCGGCGTCCGAGGCGGTCGGCAACTGTCGCCTATCCGCTGTTGCGAAGACCGGTCGCCAGACCGTTGATGGTGAGCTGGATCCCGACCTGTACTCCCCCCTTGTGGTCGCCCGCCCGCCACCGCTCCAGCAACGCCACCTGCAAGTGATTGAGCGGATCCAGGTACGGAATCCGGTTGCGTAGGGCGCGGGCGAGGTCGGGATCGTCGGCCAGCAACTCCGGCTGTCCGGTGACGGCCAGCAGACACCGCTCGGTGCGACGGTGCTCGGCCGCGAGGCGATCGAAGACGCTTTGGGCCAGTTCGGCGTCCGGGACAAGGGCTCGGTAGCGGCCGGCAATGCCCAGGTCGGTCTTGGCCAGCACCATGGCCATGTTGGCAAGCACCGACCGCCAGAAACCCCAGCGGCGGTGCATCTCTTGCAGTAACCGCAACCGGTCGGGGTCATCATCCAACCAGGAGTCGAGCGCCGTCCCGACGCCGTACCAACCGGGGATCATGAGCCGGCACTGGCTCCAGCTGAAAACCCATGGGATAGCTCGGAGATCTTCGATTCGACCCGACCCTTTGCGCGAGGCCGGCCGGCTGCCGATGTTGAGCTCGCTGATTTCGCCGATCGGCGTCGCGGCCCGGAACCAGTCGACGAAGCCAGGTGTGCCGTACACCAGGTCCCGGTACTCGGCCATCGCCCCAGCCGACAGCTCCTCCATGACGCGCTGGTACGCCTCGCCGTCCGGACCGAGTCCGTCATCGTCAGCCCCGCTGGCCTCGAGAGCCGCGGCGACCAACGCTTCCAGGTTGCGGCCCGCGTGGTCGGGGTCCGAGTACTCGGCTGCGATCACTTCCCCCTGCTCGGTGATGCGCAGAGCCCCCCTGACGCTGCCGGGGGGCTGAGCCAGGATGGCTTCGTAGCTTGGCCCCCCGCCGCGGCCTACCGCCCCACCGCGGCCGTGGAACAACCGAAGTTGGACCCCGGCCTGGCGGGCCGCGGCGACCAGGTCCTGCTCGGCCCGGTAGAGACCCCAGTTGGACGTGAGGTATCCGCCGTCCTTGTTGCTGTCGGAATAGCCGAGCATCACCTCTTGCCAGCCATCCCACGACGCCACCAGGTCCCTCCACCGCACTCGCGACAGCAGGTCAGTGAGGATCTGGCCGGCCGACGCCAGGTCGTCGATGGTCTCGAAGAGGGGCACGATCGCCAGGGCCGACCAGGCCGGCCGATCCGGTCCGTCGCCACCATCGGTACCACCCGGCCGGTACAAGTCCACCTCCTTGAGCAAGACGGCGACTTCGAGAAGGTCGGACACCGACTGACACTTCGAGATGATGTACGTAGGGATAGCGGCCTGGCCGAGCCGGCGCACGCCGTCGGCCGCCTGCGCCAGGATCGCCAGTTCCCCCCTCGTCAGCTCGCTGTACTCGAGGAACGGGCTCGCCAGAAGACGGGATCGGTCCAGCTCGGCGTCGAGCAGAGCGACCCGCTGCGCCTCGTCGAGATCCAGATAGCGGTCGGTCTCACCGGCGCGCGCCAGCAGTTCGGCGACCACGGTCTCATGCACCTCGGAGTTCTGGCGCAGGTCGAGCCCGGCCAGATGGAACCCGAACGCTTCTACAGAACGCCGCACCGGCGCCACGAGGGCCGTCGCGAGCGGCCCGGCTCCGTGCTCAGCGAGCGACTCTTCGACCGCGAGCAGTTCGTCGACCAGCTCGGAGGGGTTCTCGTAGGGTGGCAGGTCGGCTCGCGGTTCGGCGCCGGGCACCAGCCCGATGACGGCCCGGGCTGTGCTCGCCAGGCGGGCGTACATGCCGTTCAAGGCCCGGCGGTAGGGCTCTTCCAAGCGAAACGGGGACTCGTCGGCCGAGTGCTCGGCGAGGGTGCGGACCCGGTCGCTGACCGTCACCAACTTGGCCGACATCGAGAGGTTGATGGCCAACCGCCGGAGGTCGCGGAGATGCCGGCCGATCGCCTCCGTCGCGTGGCGTTCCAGGGCGTAGCCGAGGACGGTCGCGGACACGTTCGGATTGCCATCGCGATCGCCACCGATCCACGAGCCCATCCGCAACGCCGGCGGCGACAGGGGACTCGGGGCGCCGCCGATCGCCCTCAGCTCGCCGGCCAGGCGAGCGTGGACCGCCGGCACCTCGGTGAACAACGACAGGTCGTAGTAGTGGAGGGCCTCGTTGATCTCGTCGCGAACCCGGAGCATCGATCCCCGCAAGATGGCTGTCTGCCACAAAGCCAGAATCTCGACCCGAAGAGAATTCTCCCAGGCGATCCCTTCGTCTTCGTCGAGCTGGTCCCGGTGACGCAGAGCCAGCAGGCGGGCGATCACTCGGGTGCGATCCAGGACAGTTCGGCGCCGGACCTCGGTGGGGTGCGCGGTCATCACCGGGGTGACCCGCAAGCGGGCGGCTAGATCGGTGACCGCATGGGCGTCGCGGCCCTCAGTGTGCAGGCGCGTCACCGCATAGCGCAGGGTTCCCGGGCCGTGCCCCGCGCCGGCCTGGCGGGCTCTGCGGGCTTGCCGATTCGTGGCCACGTCCTCGGCGATGTTGGCCAGGAGTGAGAAATAGCTGAAGGCTCGGATGACCGGGGTCAGCACGTCGTCATCGATGGTGTCGAGAAGGGGCACCAAGCGGCTGACCGCGCCGGGTGTGCGCCGGTCCTCGGTTGCGGCCCGCCGCACAGCCTCGATCAGTTCGAGGGTCGCCGGCCCCGACTGCTCGGCGATGACGTCACCGAGGATCCGCCCGAGCAGGCGGATGTCATCGCTGGCGCTCTCATCTGCTCGCGGCCCGGGGGGTGCCACGCCCTAAGTATCGCCGACGCCGACCCCCAAGGAGTTGCGCCCGAGGGTCCCGCCGGAAGATGGCGTACTTTGCCCGGCCGCGGAAGCCGCCGGTCTTCGGTCACCTGCTGGGTGGTCGGCCCCGCTTGGGCAACGGCCGGGCTTTCTTCGGCATTCGTCCGGCATCGTCGAGCGCCCGGCGCAACAGCATCTCGATCTGGGCATTGAGACTGCGGAACTCGTCGCCCGCCCACTGGGCTAGGGCGTTATGGACAGCGGGATCAATCCGAAGCAGCACCTGCTTTCGGTCATCCATTGATTACGAGTACAGAGTGCCAGTGTTGACGACCGGTGAAGCTGGTTGGTCACCGCAGAGCACGACCATCAGATTGCTCACCATGGCCGCCTTGCGCTCTTCGTCGAGGTCGACGATGCCGCGCTCACTCAGGCGGGCGAGCGCCAGCTCGACCATCCCGACGGCGCCGTCGACGATGCGGGACCGGGCGGCGACGACAGCGCTGGCCTGCTGGCGGCGCAACATGGCCTGGGCGATCTCCGGCGCATAGGCAAGATGGCTAATGCGCACTTCGACGATCTCCACCCCGGCGATCGCGACGCGCTCTGCCATCTCCTCGGCGAGCTCGCCCGCGACGATGTCGGTCGAGCCGCGCAGTGACAGGCCCGCGTCGGTGGGGTCGTCGTATGGATGCGTCGTGGCAACATGACGCAACGCTGACTCGGCCTGGACTCGCACGAAATTGAGGTAGTCGTCGACGGCGTAGAGAGCACGTGAGGTATCGGCAACCTGCCAGACGACGATNNTTCGTCTCGAAGTTCCTGACCCGAATGCTCACCTTCCGTCGATCGCTGAGGGGCAGGATCCAGGACAGGCCCGTACGACGCAGGGTGCCGACGTAGCTGCCGAAGAACCGCACGACCCGTGTCTCGCCGGGCTGGACGATGACCAGCGACGCCGCGATGACAGTCCCGACCACTATCGGCACGACGATGACGGCCTTCACTGAACTGTGGGCGAGGAGGATCGCGCCGCCGATGCAGACGGCGATGGCGAGGACGCCCAGCCAGCCGCTGATGGCCCAGGCTTGGCGTTCGTGGATGTCGACGCGAGTTCCCAAGTGACCGACCGGAGTCGCCTCGGGGTCGCTGTACGGCTGGACAGTATCGGTCATGATTCCTCCTGAAGAGCGATCTCGATAAAATGATAGTTTGAGATATCTAACTTATATCACATTATTAGACGCCCGGCAAGCCCCGTCGCCTCGACACGCCCGGCAGAACCCGTGGCGCAGTGCCAGCGGAGTACGTTGTCTGAAGTGGGTTCGCGCAACTACCGGCAGGGCTACATGGGGCGTAACTTGCACGTCACGGGTGAACACGAAGCCGAGGCAAAAGCTGCTCAGCGAGCGAAGAAGCCGAGTCGGATCGGTCTGTTCGTCTTGAGGCTCCTGGGCTACAGGGGTTTCGTCCAACAACTACCCGATGTCCATCAGGTAGCTCCTGCTCGCCGGCGTCCCCACCGGCACCCCGACTGACGACGTCGCACCGCTGCCGCTCCGCTGACATTGCAACCGGCTACAGGCGGAGGGTATCTCCAGCTGCTTGCTTCGCCGCACGGAGGCCGGCGCCCGGGATCGGCTTTTGTTGGCCACTTCGGCTGAGACCAGGTTGGCCGCCTCCCGGAGGACGAGCCGGCGGTGGCCTCGGCCGCCGGCGAAGGTTCGGGCCGCGGCCGATAGGGCCAGGCCGATCGTGAACAGCTTCGACGGGGCCAAGTCGTGGTTGAGCACCCTGATCAGGTCGTCCTGAAGTCGTCGATCCTCAGCAATCCGCTGCTGGATTTCCTGCACGATAAGAGGGGTCTCACCGGCCGCTCCGACCTGCCGGCTCAGCCAGTACATCTCGTAGGCGTCGTGGTCGCGCCAAAGCCACCAATCGCGGAGAGCCGTCGGAGGACACCGCGTTGCTTACGGTGACAGCATGAGGTTCCGGGACCGCATCACCCTTACCAAGGAGGAGGCACTCGACGTCGCCGGGACCTTCCACATGGCCGCCGTCGAGCTTCGCCGCAACGGGGTCTTCGAGCTGGCTCACCGCCTCGAAGGACTGACCGACTGGATCGAGGAACTTCTCGTCGACGATCAGGGCGACAGCTGACGGGCCTCTCGGAACGCTTCGACGTCAGATCGGCGCAGGCGTATCCCGTGGTCAGCCAGGTGGCTGGCGGCGAGCTCACCCCGTTCGACAGCCCGATAGACCTCTTTGGCGTCGATCCCCAGTAGATCCGCAGCGTCACCGACCCTCAGCGAGACCTCCTCGTCCATCTGGCTCCCACCTCCTCGCTCACAGTATCTCACTGTATCTCATCCCTCGAGGTCGCCAAAATGCCCCCGTGTTTGCCCCGTCGTTCGCGCACGCAGCGTGCACGGCGCTCTTCGGGGGGAGGTTCAGGGCCACAAGGAAATGGCCTCTCACCTGCAGTTTGGCCAGAGCCGGGTGTCGGGATCGAACCGACGACATCTTCTTTACAAGAGAAGTGCTCTACCGACTGAGCTAACCCGGCGTGCGTACGAGTGGCGCACGGCGCCAACATCGTAGGTGTCGATCTAGTGGATCAGGTGAGCGCTTCCGCGACAGGAGCGAAGCCGGGGTGGAGATGGGCCGTGTCGTTGTAGGTCCGCACCACCCAACGCTCGTCCGTGATCACTAGGTGGCTGATCGACCCGTTGTCGGCGCCGGTAAAGGCAAACGACCTACCTCCGGTCGCCTCTGCGAAGGCTTGGCCGATGACGCCACCGTGGGTGAACACGGCCACCATCTCGTCCGGATGGCGGCCCGCGATACGCAGCAAGGCAGCGCGGACCCGGGCCGCGAACTCGTCGGCCGGCTCGGCCCCGGGGATGACATCCCACCTCTGCGAGGCGATCATCTGCTGGGCAATGGGATGGCCCTCGGCCACCCGGACCCGGAACAGACCGCCCTCCCACTCCCCCAGATGGACCTCCCGGACGTCGGCCTCGACGACGGGTACCAACCCGAGCCGAGTGGCGAGCGGCGCCGCGGTCTCCACGGTCCGCCGCAACGTGCTCACGTAGACGCCGGCGATCGGCTCTCCACTGAGCCGCTCCGCCACCCGCAGGGCCTGTTGATGGCCGGCCGCGTCGAGCTCCGGGTCACCCTGACCGTCCACCAGCGAAAACGGCATGTCAACCCGCGCCGGTACCGATTCGCCGTGTCGGATCAACAGGATGGTGGTCGCGCCCGGAGGGCGGAGGAAGCGAAACTGGCGGACTTCCCCGGGGGCCGTGGTCACCGCGCCGATGGTAGGCGCCGGCAAACCCCCGGTCGGACTCAGGCGACCAGACTGGTCAGCGGCTCGAGGTCCTCGTCGGCGAGATGATGGTCGAGCTTGCGCTTGATGCGCTGGAGGGCGTTGTCGATGGACTTGACGTGCCGGCCGAGGTGGCAGCTGATCTCCTGGTAGGACTTGCCCTCAACATAGAGACGCAGAACGTCGACCTCGAGGCCGGACAGGCTGTCCGCCATCGAGCGCCGCATGGCCTCGACCTGCTCACCGGAGATGACCTCGTCAGCCGGATCGGTCGCCCGGTGGTCGTTGAGCAGGTCCTCGACACTCGATTCGCCCGGGTCGTCGGAACCCCGGACGCCGGAGATGGAGACGTACCGGTTGAGCGGCTGGTGCTTCTGGCGGGTGGCGGCCTTGATGGCGCTGATCACCTGCCGGGTCACACACAGCTCGGCGAACGCCCGAAAGGACGACTGCCGATCCGCCCGGTAGTCCCTTGCCGCCTTGTAGAGGCCGATCAGGCCTTCCTGCTCCACGTCGTCGGCGTCGGCCCCGACCAGGAAGTAGGTGCGGGACTTGCTGCGAGCGAAGCGCCGGTAGCGCTGGAGCAGCAACTCGAGGGCATCGTCGTCGCCGGCCTGTGAGCGGGCAACCAACTCCTCGTCTTCCAGATCGGCTAAAGAAGCGAGCGAACTCTGCATCGTCATGGTGACCTCAGTGGTGTCGGAGTGGTGTGGGAGGGTCATCGACGTCCTAGGTAGAACGGACTAGTCACTTTTACCTATCACGGATCACTGTGTCAACCGTCACGGCGGCAATTCTGAGAATTTCTGGTACGACAAAATAGGCCTGACCAGGAAAAATACGCACTATCGCGACATTTTGGCGGGGCTCGAACCGCTTTTCTAGCGGCGCTCCTCTCGCCCCCGAACTGTCGGGGAGGACTCCGAAATGACTAGTTCGTCCGGATGGCCCGGATGGTCCGGCCGCGGGCTATTTCGAAGCATGCCAACGCAGCCGCGGCCGACACGTTGAGCGATTCGATGGGTCCGACGAGCGGGATCTCGACCACCAGGTCGCAGCGTTGGCGTACCAGGCGGCCCAGGCCGCGGCCCTCCGCTCCCAGCACCAACGCAATCGGCTCGGAGGCGACCCGGAGATCCCAGAGGCTGGTGGGGGCGTCGGCGTCAAGGGCCACCGTCCACACGCCGGCGGCGGCGAGGGCGGTCAACGCGGCAGGAATGCCCGGCACGGTGGCAACAGGCAGGTACTCGGCCGCGCCGGCTGCGGCCTTCAGGGCGGCGGGCGTCAGCCTCGCGGAGCGATGACGGCCGGTGACCAGGCCGGTCGCCCCCGCGGAGAGAGCGCTGCGCATCACCGCCCCCAGGTTGTGCGGGTCGGTGACGCCGTCGAGCACGACGAGGAAAGGGGCCGGACCGGATGGGCCCGGAGCGGTCAGGGCATCGAGATCGACCCCGGAGATCGGATCGGCCCGAGCTACCACGCCCTGGGGGGCGTCGGTCAGCGCCATGGCGTCGAGCTGACCCCGGTCGACCCGACGGACCGCCACGCCGCGGGCCCGGGTCAGTTCGAGGATCTCGGCGAGCGGGCCGGCCGCGTCGCTGCCCTCGGCCACAAAGACCTGGTGAACCCGGCGGCGCCCGGCCCGCAGCAGCTCTCTCACCGCCTGACGACCCTCGACCTGCTCACCCCCGAGGTCGTCCGCCGCCGGCGCCCGGCGCGACCCGCCGCGGCGGCCCGCTACGCCGCCGGCCTGGCCCGGCCTCGGGAGGTTCCTCCGCCCTCCCCGACTCGGCCGCGGCGGGCTCACCGCGGCATCAGGAGGGCGACCGCGAAGCAGGCGATCCCCTCCCGCCGGCCCAGCGCTCCCAGCGCTTCGGCCCGCTTGGCCTTGACGCTGACGGGCGCTCCGATAACCGCCGTCAAGCGACGCTCCATGGCCTCACGGTAGGGGGCCAGCTTCGGCGCTTCTAAAACCACCGTCACGTCCACGTTGCCGACCTCCCAGTGGCTGGACAGGGTGAGCACGACCCGGTCCAGTAGGTCCATGCTGTCGACGCCGGCATAGGCCGGATCGTCGTCGGGGAAGTGGGTGCCGATGTCGCCGAGGCCGGCGGCACCCAGCAAGGCGTCCGCGATGGCGTGGGCGACGGCGTCGGCGTCGCTGTGGCCGACCAGGCCCGGTCCGTCCAGGGTGACCCCGCCGAGAACCAGGGGGCGATCCTGGTCGGCGCTGAACGGGTGAATGTCGAATCCCAGCCCGACGCGGGGGGTCACGGAGGGCTGACCGAGGCGAGGGCGGCGGCCACGACCAGGTCGAGGGGAGACGTGACCTTGACGTTGTCAGCCGGACCCGCGACGAGGACGACCCGGCCGCCGGCAGCTTCGACCAGGGCGGCATCGTCGGTGGCGTCGCCGGCCGCCAAGTGGGCTCGTCGCAGTACCGAGGCCCGGAACGCCTGGGGAGTCTGCACGGCCACCAGGCGGGAGCGGTCGAGGGTGACGAGGTGACCGTCGGGGCCGATCTCTTTTACCGTGTCAGTGACGGGAGCGGCGGGGATCGCACCGTCGGCGCCGGCGGCCACCGCCTCCAGGACCGCCTCCCATAGCGCCAGGCGGGCCAGTGGTCGGGCCGCGTCGTGCACGGCGATGACGTCGGCCGTCTCGGGGACGGCGGCCAGCCCGGACCGGACCGACTGCGACCGGGTGGAACCGCCGGCGACGACGGCGTCAGCGTCCCACGGATCGGGCGGGGAACCAGCCGGGAGGACGAGCACGACCCCGCGGCAGGCTTGGCGAGCGGCGGCCAGCGACCAGGCGATCAAGGGTCGCCCGCCCAGGTCGGCGAACTGCTTGGCGGCGCCGAAGCGGGTTCCGGTCCCTCCGGCGACGACGACGGCCCACGTTTCCACAGGCTGCGGAGCGTACCCCGAGCCGGCCGGTACTCAGGTACTCAGGGGAGCGCTTCGTCCAGCTTCTTCTCGGCCTCGGCCTCGCTGACGCCGATGGCGAAGGTCAACTCGGATACCAGGATCTGCCGGGCCCGATTGAGCATGCGCTTCTCGCCGGCGGACAGGCCCTTGTCCTTGTCCCGGTTGGAGAGATTCCGGACCACCTCGGCTACCTGGTAGATGTCGCCCGACTTCAGTTTCTCCACGTGGTTCTTGTAGCGCCGAGACCAGTTGGTCGGCATCCGCACGTCTTTCTTGCGCAGGACGGCGAAGACCTCCTCGACCTCCTCGTCGTTGATGACCTCCCGGAGGCCGACGTCGTCGGTGTTGTCCGAGGGCACCATGAGGGTCAGGTCGCCGTACGCCAAGCGGAGGACGAGATACTCCTTCTTCTCGCCGAACGCTTCCTTGAACTCACGGCGCTCCACCACGGCCGCGCCGTGATGAGGGTAAACGACCTTGTCTCCTACATCGAATGCCATTCTGCTCCCGGGCGAAACAACATGGGGGGTCCTCCAAGGATACCAGCCCCTCCCCTCCCTGCGGCCGCGTCCTGAAGGGCCACTAAGTGACCGCCGGTCGCTAATGTCGCTCGACGATATGGACGACATCGAGCTTTTGGCCCGCAGCGAGCTGTTCTCGGCGTTCGACGAGAGCACCTTGCGGACGTTGGTGGCAGCGGCTCGCCCACTCGAATGCGAGCGCAACTTCGTCGTCTTCGAGGAGGACGCCGAGGCCGACGAGCTCTTCGTGGTCCGCAGTGGGCGGGTGGCGGTAGGCAGGCGGTCGATCGATGGGCGCGAGTCCCTGGTGGCCTTGATGGAAGCGGGCGACCTGTTCGGGGAGATGCCGTTGTTCGACGAGGGCAATCGTTCGGCTTCGGCTCGGGCCCTGGAGCGTTCGCACGTGCTGCGAATCCCGTATGGCGTCGTGCGGACGGCCCTCGACGACAAGCCGGTGCTGCTGTGGGAGGTCGTCAGGCTGCTGGCCGAACGGTTGCGCAACACTGACTCGGCCCTGGCCGACGCGGTGTTCCTGGATGTGACCGGCCGCACCGCCAAACGCCTCCTCGAGCTCGCCGGCGACGACGACGACTTCCAGTTGCCGATCACTCAGGAGGAGCTGGCCGGCTTGGTCGGCGCCTCGCGGGAACGGGTCAACAAGTCCATCGCCGCGTTCATCCGCCTCGGTTGGATCGAGCAGCTCGACCGGCGCTACCGCATCGTGGAACGGGACCGGCTGGCTCAACGGGCTCGGTAATCACGCCGGCGTCGGGCCAGCTCGATGCGTTTTTTGGTATCGAACGCATCCATGAGGTGTATTCGATACCAAAATCGAATCCCGGGGACGCCACTCGGCGCCACGCGGGCGGCACCGCTCAGTTGTACCGGTCGAGGATGCTGGACTCGGCGAGGCGGGCCAGGCCGTCCTTGACCAGACGGGCGCCGCCGGCGTCCACGCCTGGAACGACCTCCAGGTCCTCAGTGGTGGCCCGCAATACCTTCTGCAGGTTGCCGTAGCGGTCGACCAGCTCACTGATCACCGGCTCCGGGAGCCGCGGGATCCGAGACAACAGACGGTAACCACGCGGCTGGAGGCCGGACTCGAGATCGATCCGGCCGTCGAGCTCGAGCACCGAAGCGACCGTTTGCTGGATCATCAGCCGCTCGGTCGGCAGCGACCCGAGCGTGGCTACCGCCTCGTCGGCCCGGTCAGGACCATCATCGGGAAGGTAGTCCCGTACGACGTGGCGGCGCTCGTCCTCGACCCCCGCCAGTAGCTCCTCGAGCTGCAGATGGGCCAAACGCCCGTCTGTACCCAGCTCGACGATGTACCCCTCTATCTCCTCAGCGATGCGGCGCACCATCTCGGCCCGCTGGAGCACGGTGACGACATCGCGAACCGTCACCAGGTCCTCGACCTCGAGCGCCGAGAGGGCGCTGGTCACCCCATCGAGACGGTCCCGGTAGCGCTCCAGGGTCTGCAACGCCTGATTGGCCCGGCCGAGGAGGCGGGCCACCGAGTCCAGAGCGTGCTTGGTGTCACCACGGTAGAGGGTGATGACGGCCATGTCCTCAGAAACGGAGATCACCGGAACGTTGATGGAGCGGGCCACCCGCTCGGCCGTGCGGTGGCGGGTACCGGTCTCGGTGGTGGCGACGTTCGGATCGGGAACGAGGTGGACGTTGGCTCTGGCGATGCGGCTGGCGTCAGCGGCGAGGATGATGGCGCCGTCCATCTTGGCCAGTTCGGACAGGCGCTGAGGGCTGAACTCGGCGTCCAGCAACAAACCGCCCGAGCAGATCCCCAGCACCTCGGGTCCGTCACCGACCACTATCAGCGCCCCCATGTTGGCTTGCAGGATGCGGTCCAGGCCGTCTCGTAACGGTCGGCCGGGCGCGATGGCGCCGAGCGATTCGATCATGACGGCCCGGGGGCGTTCCGACACCGCGGAAAGCCTATCGGCCTGACGGGAGGGTGCCTCTATCCGGAGGCGGGATGGGCGGCGGCCTGGGCCGCGGCGCGTTCCGCGGCGGCCGGATCGGCTCCCACGACCCGAAGGGGCGACAGCGTGGAACGGTCGCCCCCGAGGTACTGGTCCAAGGCGTGAGCGAGGGTGGGCACCCGGCGCAACGCCAGCGGACCCTCATCGGGGCCGCGATCCGCCACCAGGGCCCGGGCGAACCCGAGCCGGGCCGCTTCGGCGAGGCGTCGCGGCGTGTGGGCGACCTGGCGCACCTCACCGCCGAGGCCGACCTCCCCCAAGACCACCACGTCGTCACCTACCGGCTTGCCTGTCTGGGCGGACGCCAGAGCCATGCATACCGCCAGGTCGGCGCCCGGTTCGCTGATCCGCACACCGCCCACGGCAGAGACGTACACGTCGTGGTGAGCCAGGCTCAATCCGGCTCGCCGATCCAGCACCGCCAGCAGCAACGCCAATCGCCCGGCGTCGAAGCCCGTCGCCGACCGGCGTGGGCTCACCATCGGGGTCTGGACCACCAGGGCCTGGATCTCCACCAGGAGTGGCCGCTGGCCCTCCATCGACGGGAACACGACCGACCCAGGAGTCCCGCATCGCCGATCGACGAGGAATAGCCCGCCCGGGTCGGCGACGCCCTCCAGCCCGGCCCCGGTCATCTCGAAGAGCCCGAGCTCACCCGTCGGCCCGAAACGATGCTTGACCGACCGCAGCAGGCGCAGAGCATGGTGACGGTCGCCATCAAATGACAGGACCGTGTCGACGAGATGCTCCAGCAGGCGAGGCCCGGCCAAGGTGCCTTCCTTGGTGACGTGCCCGACGAGGATGGTCGTCAGGCCGTCCGCCTTGGCCATGACCGACAGCCGGTGGGCGCAACCGCGGACTTGCACCACCGATCCGGGGGTGGAGTCCAGATCCGGATCCCATACGGTCTGGATGGAGTCGACCACCAGGACATCGGGCTTGATCTCCTGCACCGCAGCCTGGATGCCGGGCATCGACGTCTCGGCCACCAGCCACAGCCCGGGCACCAGCGCGTCCAAGCGGGCGGCGCGCCGGCGCACCTGGGTGGGCGATTCCTCCGCCGAGACCAGCAGCCCACGCCGGCCGCGCCCCGCCATCTCGGCCAGCGCCTGCAACACCAGCGTCGACTTGCCGATGCCGGGCTCCCCGCCCAGCAAGGTGATCGAACCGGGCACCAGGCCGCCGACGAGCACTCGATCGAGTTCGGCCACGTTGGTCGGTACCGGCTCGCCCGTATCGCCGGCGATGTCCGTCAGCGCGACAGGTCGCGCCGCGGGGGCGTCGTCCGCTCCCAGGCCCCGCAGTCCGCCCCCCGGCCCGCCGCGACCAGCTGCCTGATGCGCCTCCTCCACCAGGGCGTTCCAGGCTCCACACCCGGGGCAGCGCCCCGTCCACTGCGGGGAGGCCGACCCGCACTCCGTGCACCGATGGACAGTTCGGGTGCGGGCCACACCGACACCCTACGGGCGGGATGCGACGACATCGGCCATCCTCAGGCGGGCGCACCGCCGGCAGAGCCGGCGGGTGCCAACCACGCCGCCGCGCCAAGCCACCGCGACCGCAGGGCTCAGCGCCCCGTGCTGGTTGCTGCTATTCGCCGCTGCCGGCGCCGGCCATCTCGACCGGTGGTGGCTGCAGCCCCTCGACGGAGCGGAACACGATCACCGGTTCGCCGACCTCGGCATCCTGCTCGATGTCGACGATGACGGTCTCGCCGGCCCGGAACTCCTTCCAGAGGATCTTCTCCGAGAGGGGGTCCTCGACGAGCCGCTGCAACGCCCGGCGCAGGGGACGGGCGCCCAGGGTGGGGTCGTAACCCTTGTCGACCACGTAGTACTTGGCCGCCTGGGTCAGCTCCAAGCCGAGTCCTTGACCCTCGAGCTGGTTGCGAACCCGCTTGATCATCAGGTCGATGATCTCGGCGACCTCGTCCTTGGTGAGCTCGTGGAAGACAATGACGTCGTCGATGCGGTTGAGGAATTCCGGCCGGAAGTGGGCCTTCAGCGCGTCGTGGACCTTTTCCTTCATCTTCTCGTAGGTCACCGCTTCGTTGGTCTTGGCAAAACCGACCGAGGTCTTCCGTAGGTCCGCCGTCCCCAAGTTGGACGTCATGATGATGACGGTGTTCTTGAAGTCGACGCCGCGACCCTGGGAGTCGGTCAGCCGCCCGTCCTCGAGGATCTGGAGGAGGGTGTTGAACACGTCAGGGTGAGCCTTCTCGATCTCGTCGAACAGCACCACTGAGAAGGGCTTCCGCCTCACGGCTTCGGTCAGCTGGCCGCCTTCCTCGTAGCCCACGTAGCCCGGAGGTGATCCGACGAGCCGGCTCACCGTGTGCTTCTCCATGTACT
>PMHH01000119.1 GCA_003156595.1 Acidimicrobiaceae bacterium | reverse complement strand
TGGCGATGAGCGTCAACCCGGTCGGACGCGTGTTCTATGTCGGGTCGACGCTCCTCTGCCTGCCGGCGTCCCTGGCCGACGAGGGTCGGAGGGGTCTGGGCAGCCAAGTGCCGGACAGCGACTGGCAGACGATCCTGTCGGCCGCCGGGTTCAGCAGGGTGCGCCGGGCGACGGAGACGCCGTTGAATCGGGTCTTCGAAGTCCGGCCCTGAGAGGGGACCAGGCTCANNCCCTGAGAGGGGACCAGGCTCAGGGTCGAGCTCCCTGAGAGGGGACCAGGCTCAGGGTCGAGCTCCAGATCGCTACCGCCGCCGCCGTTCACACCGGCACCCGTTCCGGTTCGAGGGCGGCATTGACGACCACCCGCCAGGTGGTATCAACGGGCCCGTCGGCCGCGCCGCCCGCCCGCAGCAGCACGGGCGCCCGGTTCGCCCCGATGAGTCCCCGATACGGCTTAGCTGGAACGGTGCCGAAGACGCGCTCGACTACCAGGCCGACACGCCGGGCCGCCGCCGGCGAGTTGTAACGGAGCACCGTGTCGAGCAGTCGGTCGAGGAACGCCGGGTGCTTCACGTTGGCGAGCAGCAGGGCATCGAGAGCCTGGGTGAGCGAGACGCCGTAGCGGGGATGGTTGATCACATCGACGATGGCACGCTCCGGTCGGGCATAGCGGGGCCTGGCATCGTCTGGCCAGCCCCAGATGTTCGCCGGATCGGTCCGCAGGAACTTCGCCGATTGGGCCCGGAACGACAACTTCCTCACCCCCCCGGGGGTCAGAACGATGACACCGAAGAAATGCTGGTCGGTCAGCTCATGGTGCTCGAGGGCCCGCCCGCCGGTGATCAGATACGGCGGTGGGGTGATGATTGTGCATGTATATTATGTGCTTATTCAGGCAATCTCATTGAACACCATATCCGTCAATCGGCGCCGGTTGGAGAGCCAACCCGGGACGGAATCAGGTGGTCCCAGATCGGTGCATGTTCGGGGGTGTCGGTCGGCGCCGGTGGCCAAGGACGAGTCTGTGCCGGCGACGTCGGCCAGACTTGAGCGTGCGCTATCTCGATTACTACAGCGTCGCGAGCAACCCTCGACGTCTGGTGCATCCCTCAGAGGACGTACCATTGATCCGATCCACCTGCTGTGCGTGTTCGACCGCCCCATGCGGCGTTCCTGAGCGCGACCGAGCAGCTGGCCGATCTGGGGAACCGGATTCACGTCGGCAGCGGGTGCACGCCGGAACCCGAATCAAGTCAGACGTTGGTGCAGCCGCGAAGCGCGGCCGGCCGGGGTCTGGCGTGTCAGGTGGGATCGCTCTTCAGCTCAGCCATGACCTTGTCGAATGCGGCGGACAGTTCCTCGCGCATCGCCCGGAGGTCCGCTGCGTCGCCATCGGGAGCGGCGGACTCAAGGCGAGCCGCTACGGTGGCGACCTCGGTGGCTCCGACGGCGCTGCCGACGCCTTTGATTCGGTGCGCTTGGTGCCGGACTTCCTCGGCATCTTCTGCTTGGAGCGCCTCATCGAGACGGCCCATGTCGACTGTGGTTGAGTCCACAAAGTCACGCAGGATCAGCGCCGCGAGGGAAGCATCGCCGCCGGTGAGTTCATCGAGCACCGAGTGGTCGAAACAATCGCCGTGACTGCCCGAGACGCCGACGGGCTGGACCTCCTCGTCGGCCACGAGGCGCGGGAACTCGAGATGGGGAAGCCATTCGTGCACTTTGGCGGCCAGTAAGGGGATGGTGGCGGGCTTGGCTGCGAAGTCGTCCATGCCGGCGTCGAGGCACCGCTGTGGTTCGCCCTGCATCACGTTGGCGGTGAGCGCCATGATCGGCGTGCGGCGTCTCCCGGTCTCGGCTTCGAAGCGGCGAATGGCCTCGGCGAGCCCGTATCCGTCGAGCCGGGGCATATGCACGTCGGTGATTACCATCGAGTAATCACCGGAGATGAACAGCTCCAGCGCCTGCTGCCCGTCGTCGGCGGTGTCGGCGCAGATACCGACCGTTTCGAGCTGGTGTAGGAGTACCGCCCGGTTGACCGAATGATCTTCGGCCGCCAGAACCAGGCTTCCCTCTCGAATGGCCTCCACCCGGGTTGGCGTGGGTCGGCTCGCCGCGAACCTGGTCGAAGTGAATGTCGCTTCGGGCAGTACTTGCGACTCGTCGCCGATCGGCAGCTCGAGATTGAGCCGCAGTGTGGTGCCGTGACCTATCGAGCTGTCCATCGTGACGTCGCCGCCCATGAGGAGCGCGAGCTTCTTGCAGATCGCCAGCCCCAAGCCGGTCCCGCCGAAACGGTGTGTCGTCGAAGGCTCCGCCTGGGCGAACTCCCCGAACAGGTTCTGCTGCTGCTCGCGGGTGAGCCCGATGCCGGTGTCAACAACCATGAACTCGAGGCTCTGGGCGCTGGTTTTCGACGCGTCTGCGCCGACTGGGCCGACGACCCGTACGGTCAGCTCGATCCCGCCAACATCGGTGAACTTGACGGAGTTCGACAGGAAGTTGCTGAGGATCTGGCGTATCCGCAGCGGATCACCGATGTGGGCGGCTTCGAGCTGGTCGTCGCAGTGCGCGGTCAATTGGAGGCCTTTGGCCGATGCCGTGTGGATGAACGTCGCCACCGCGCTTCCCACGACGCCGCGCACGGAGAAGGTGCTGGAGGCGATCTCCAGCTTGCCCGCCTCGATCTTCGAGAAGTCCAGCGTGTCTCCGATGATCTGGAGCAACGCGGCCGCCGAACTCTGGGCCGTGCCCACCATGTGTCGCTGCGGGCGGGAGAGGTCGGACTGGGCAAGTACCTCGAGCATGCCGGTCACGCCGATCATGGGCGTCCGGATCTCGTGCGACATGGCCGCTAGGAACGATGACTTGGCCCGACTGGCATCCTCTGCCGCCCGCCGAGCCTCGGTAGCGACATGTTCGGCATGGACCCGGCGCTCGACATCGGCCTCCACGGCTGAGGCCATGGCGTTGAAGGCGTCCGCCACACGCTCGAGCTCGGAAACCCCTTTGACGGCAGCCCTCTCCCGGTAATCACCACCGGCGATTCGTCGCGTCGCGTCGATGAGGTGGTTCAGCGGGCGCAGGGCCTGCCGCTTGGTCACGATCCACGCCGCCGCCCCGACCAGCACTATCGCGGCCAGAACGGCCAGCTGGGCGACGAACAACCGGTGGTTGTCGCGCTGGACCCGGGCGACGTCGGCGGCTGTGGTCTGATCGACGAGGTTGATGAAGTCGCTGACGGCGCCCATGATCACGCCCTTCTGGGCGAGGTAGTTGGCGTCGACGAGGAGGCGATAGTCGGGCTCGACGTCGGTGCTGTATGTGGCGTTAACTCCCTTCGCGATCCGAAGGGCGACCTGATCCATTACCAGGAGCTCCAGCGTGGCGAGCTGGTTGGACGATCGCAACGCCGAGTTGAGGGCATCGAACTCCAGTGGAGTGAAACCGGCGGCACGCATCTGGTCGGTGAGTGACTCCGGAGGCCCGTACGTGACGAAGCCAGTTCCGTGGGCAAGGACTTGATCCCAGAAGGTGCTGGTGTAGTTGAGCGGCCGTGGCGCGGTTCCGGCGCGGATGGCGAGGATCTCGTTGTAGTAGTCGCGGTACTGCGGTTGGCCGGTTGACACGTAGAGCCGCACCATCAGGGTGAGGTCGTCCGAGCTTTCTTGCATGCTGTTGGCGATGAGCAGCGACTGGGTCCGTCGGTTCTCGACCTTGGCTTCGTGATTCGACCCTTGCAGCTGCAGCGACGTGAGGATGAACAGGGAGGCCACGAGGAATGCCATTGTGGCGAGAAGGATGGTGAGGAGTCGCCGGATCGACGGCCCGTGGTGGTGAGACGAGCGGACCGTGCTGGTCACTCACGCCTCCCATCCGCCTAGGCGGCTCGGATCCGAGCCTGCCGCCCAGGCCGGTAGCTCATCCGCTGGCATGGGCTCCGCCACGAAGGCGCCGTGTATTCGATCGCAGCCCAGCTCGAGCAGCAGCCGCAGATCGGCTTCGCTGTCGCACCCGGCGCCGACGATCGTGGCGTCGAGTGTGCGGCCGACTTCGACCAACTCCTCGAGGGCCCGCGTCCGTTGCCGGTCACCGGCCGCGCCGGTCACCCGGCCGGGCGCCAGCCTTACCTCGGTGAAGGGGATCCGGCGCAGCTGGTCGCTTGGCGAGTCTTCTGGGGCGCTCTGGTGTGGCTCGCGCCTGCGCGTAGCGCCCCTTGGCTCTCAACACGAGTATATCCGAGCAGGGCAGCTTGAGATATACTTAGATCGTGAGTAAGCGATTGGTAGACATCGACGACGAGCTTCTTGAGGAGGCATCCTCGGTTTTGGGTGCGTCGACTATGAAGGACACGGTCAACCGCTCACTCGAGGCGGTAGTCCTGGCCGATCGGCGTCGCCGGCACGCCGATCGACTGGAGACCATGCAGGGCCTTGACCTTGATAAGCCCAGGGTCATGTCGGGCGCGTGGCGATAAGCGCTCGCTATCTCGCGGATAAAAGCGCGCTCGCCCGCTTCCCGGTCCCAGCTGTAGCCCAGCGTCTCCGTCCGCTCCTCGAGGAAGGTTCCATCGCCACCTGCGCGATCGTGGACCTCGAGTTGCTCTACAGCGCCCGAAACCTCGCAGATTACGAGGAGGTGCTCCAAGAGCGCCGGAGTCTCGACACTGCGCCGATCACGCCCGAGGTGATGGTCAAGGCGATCGAGCTTCAACATGAGTTGGCCCGTCATGGCCAACATCGCGTCCCGATACCTGATCTCGTGATCTCTGCTGCGGCCCAAGCCGTGGGCTTGACCGTGTTGCACTACGACTGCGACTTCGAACGCATCGCCAGCGCCGGTGGTGCCGCCCAGGAATGGGTGATCCCGCGAGGATCCCTATAGCTGCCCCACTCCCGGCGAATCGGGGGCGCTCCTGATTCGCCGAAGGCTCGAGATATTGGGCTACCGCTGAGCCGACGCCACAGGTAAGCCGGACATACTCGATAAGGCAAGGCCGAATAATGGGGCAACCAGCGCTGGATGACTCGCTGCCGTCGTCATCGTGTTGTTAAGAGATCAGCTGTCTCGCTTTGCCATTGACGGCTTCATCGTGCTGCCCGACATCGTGCCCGAGCACATCTTGGCAGCCGCGGACGTCGAGATCGAAGGTGTCCTCCTCGAAGACCCAGCGCCTCCGCAGACGGATGCTGCTCGGTGTCGGCCACACCGGCGAGCTGACCACTGACACTAATTTCTCTTCGGTGAAGTCCTATACCGCCAGCGACTCGGTGTCGAGGCCCAACTCGGAACGCAGCCAGGCAACCTCCGGTCCCGGAAGGCCGTCGGAACGCTCACATGCGCTGCGGTGCTCGATGCCGCGCACCAGGAACTCCAGTTCGTCGCGGTATCCCCCTCTGGCCGCCGCCACCCGCGGGCTGATCCCGCCGAGGCGGGCAACAGGATCGTCAATCCAGCGCCGCCACAGGAGCCGGCGAAAACGCTCATCCGATCCCGGAGGTCCGTCGTGGCTCGCGCGGCGAGCCCGATGGGACGAAGGGGCGCTCGATCGGTACTCGTCGAACGAGCGGACGCGCAACGTTGGACGGCTCACGAGGCCACGCAGGCGACGCTCTACCAGGTCGACGGCAGCGTTCAGACGGGTCTCTGAGATCCCCTCGAAGTCGAGGCGCCCGCCCCGCAATGTGAAACTACCCAGCGCGCTGACGTCGGCCAGCTCGAGATCGCCCTCCTCGGTCGCCGAGATCGGCCCATTCTCCAGGCAGACCGCGCCCCGAGGAAGTTCGCGTCGGCTAGCCATCAGGTCGTCACGTGATGCGGTCCATTGGAAGACAAGCCCCTCCCCGCCCTCGGTCTCGCCGGTGGCGACGAGGTCCGGCACCGCTGACAACTCGTTGAGCACAGAATCAGGGTCGCGCACCCTCCAGGACGCTTCGGCCACCATCGCAGGATCCCCCTCGAGCGTGTAGGGCATCGGCTCGACCCGGCGGCTGTCAGGGATGAAGCAGACCAGCTCTCTCGCGCCTACGCGCACGGCTTCCGCCAGCCCGGCCGGGCCTGTGCCAAGGCCCCGAGCTGTGGCTATGCGCTCGATCTCCGCCAGCAGTTCGGGCTCCTCGTTTGGTTGGTAGAAGGCCGCTCCACCCCACAGGGTGGGGGTAGGGCCATTCGCCATCACCCTGCAGAACAGAACGTGCCAGCGCACGGCCTCACGAGACACGTTAGGACTCGATACCCGCACCGTTGCGCCGGTGACCACGTTCTCGAGGTCGATCCAAGCACCCGGAGACACGTCTCTGACCCGGTGCACCCCCAGCTTGCACTCGGCGATGCTCCGCGCCAGCGCCCCTTCGCCCTCGGAGATCTCGGGCAACTCTGCGTAGCGCGGGGCCGGCGGGCCTCCACCGTCGGCTAGCGGGCGGTCGATCAACAGCCAGCACAGTGCAACCGACAGATCGTCGTCCATGACAGGACGTTCGGAGGTACCGATCCCACGGGCATCGAAATGCTTGCTGAGCGAGTCGAGGAGCTCGTCGTGGAACCTGGCGAGCGCCCAGTTCTGCATCCGCTCCCAAACACCTTCGGCTCTGGCCACGGCCAGTCCTACTGCGGACTGCCGGGGCAGACAGCAACGCTTGTACTTCATTCCGCTGCCACAAGGGCAGTGGGTATTGCGTCCTACCTCGCCCATGACAGTGACGTTACGACCTCGGCCTGTCGAGAGGGTGGATACCAACAGGCGGGGTCAATCGCGTAGATCAGTCATCAATTCTGGTCACGATGCGGAGATGGTGATAGACCCCTAGGCAGGCCGGTGTGTACGGACGGATTGGATCTACGCATTGGCGGCGCCGGGCCCAGCCCATCATCACGGACGTCGACATAGACCCGTGACGCGCCCCGGTCTGCGAGCGTAAGGGCCGGCCACATGGCACCAGTGACACGCCGAGTAGCCGACCGACAGCAGGATGGGCACGTCCCGCAGCTCGGCCGCCGCGAAGGCATCGGGCCCCCAGGCGTACCAGTCCACTGGGTTGCCGGCGTGCTGGCGCAGGTACGGGCTGGTCTCTTCCGCCAGGCGGTTCATGCCCGCCACAGGCTACGACGCGGCCCCGTTAGGCCGGCACGCCGGCCAGATGGTCCAGCAGGAGGGGCGCCACCTCGGCGGCCGAGCCCGTCGGCAGCCAGTGGGTCCCGTCCTCCAAGGGCACGAACAAGAACGGGCCGACCACGTGCCCAGCACACCGCTCCGCCGCGACCCGGGTGACGAACGGGTCGCGCTCACCCCAGACGAACAAGGTTGGGGTCGTGATCGGGCCCAGCCGGTTGCGGATCTCCAACGGGAGCGCTCGATACCAATTGATCGGTCCGGTCATGGCACCGGGGGTGGCGGCCCGGACGGCGTAGCGACGCGCCGACGACTCGTCCAGCCCGGAGCGCTCTAGCTGGGCGACGAAGCGGCGTTCGCCGGCCCGGCCGGCCACCAGCTCCGGCAACCTGGGCAGCTGGAAGAACAACATGTACCAGGAATGCAGCAGCTGGCTGCTGCGGATCATGGCCCCCACGAAGGCCTGGGTGTGCGGCACCGACAGCGCGGTCAGGCTGCGGATCCGGTCGGGATGGGCGCCGGCCAGATACCAGGCCACGACGGCTCCCCAGTCATGACCCACCACGTCGAAACGGTCAGCGCCGGCGATAGTCGCAAGGGCCAGCACGTCTCCCGCGAGGCGGTCGAGGGTGTAGGCCCGCCGGCCGGGCGGGCGCGCGCCGGGCGAGTAGCCCCGCTGGTCCGGGGCCAGGACCCGGTAGCCGGCGCCGGCGAGGGAGGCGGCTAGCTGGTCCCAGCAGTGGCGGTCCTCAGGGAACCCGTGGAGCAGGATGACGACCCGACCGTCGGCGGGCCCGGTGTCGGACACGTCGAAGGTGAGTCCGTCGTGGACGAAGGTCTCCATGGGCGTGGTCTCTTTTCCGGATCCGGATTCAGTCGTCGTAGACGAGCACGCCCCGTACGTTCTTGGCATCCCGCATGTCCTGGTAGCCCTGGTTGATGTCACCCAGCTTGTACCGATTGGTGACCATGCCTTCCAGGTCGAGCTGGCCCAGACGGTAGAGGTGCAGCAGGTGAGGGATGTCGTAGCGGATATTGGCCGATCCGAAGATGGTGCCGACGATCTGCTTCTCCATGAGGGTCAGGTCGCACAGGTTGAGGGTGACGTCGTTCTCGACCATGGGATGGATGTTGGTGACAACGACCCGCCCGTGCTTGGCAGTCAGCGCCATGATCGAGGCCATCATGGTGCCCCGCCCGACGCCCATGGCGCAGATGACCTTGTCGCACATGCGTCCCCAGGTCTCTTGTTGGATCGGCTCGAACGCCTCTTCGACGGAGGCGTAGGCGTGGGTGGCGCCAAACTTGGGGGCCTGGTCGCGCTTGAACTCGACCGGGTCGATGGCGAAGATCCGCTCCGCGCCAGCCAGGCGGGCGCCCTGGAGGGCGGCGGCACCGATGCCGCCGATGCCGATCACGGCCACGTTGTCGCCGGGCTTGACTTCGGCGGCGTAGACCGAGGAACCCCAGCCGGTGGTCACCCCGCACCCGACCAGGCAAGCCAGCTCCAGCGGGATGTCGTCACCTATCTTGACGCAGGACATCTGGTTGACGACGGAGTACTTGCCGAACGTGCCCAGGCACACCATGGTCGCCAGATCCTGGCCGCGGGCATGGTGTCGGGAGGTGCCGTCCGCCTGCAGGCCGATCAACAGGGCCGCCCCGTTGTCGCACAGGTTGGATCGACCCCGGGCGCACGACGGACATTGGCCACACGCCGGGATGAAGCCGAACACCACATGGTCGCCCGGTGCGAGGTCGTTCACGCCCGGCCCGACCTCCTGCACGACGCCGGCGCCTTCATGGCCGCCGATGATCGGGAATACCCCGCCCAGATCGCCCGTGACCAGGTGCTCGTCGGAGTGGCACATGCCTGAAGCGGCCAGTTTGACCAGGACCTCGCCGTCCTTCGGCGGGTCGAGCTCGATGGGTTCGACGCTCCACTCGGTGTTCAGTTCCCACAAAATGGCGGCTTCGGTCTGCACGGCACCCTCCCAAGATCACGTAGCGGCGTTACGTCAACCCTAGCGGCGAAGGGGTATCCACGTCGATGCCTGGGTGGCCACTTCGCACCGACAGGCGGTTGTCGGTGCGAAGTGGCCGCGATCCAACAACGTGAGGCCCAGCGATTCGCTCAGCGCCCTCAGCGGGCCACGCCGGCGACGGCGGCGTCGATGCGCTCCCGGACCCCGCCGGTCAGGAGCGGGATCACCTCGATGGCCGCCAGGTTCTCGTGGACCTGCTCGACCCGGCTGGCCCCGGTGATCACGGTGGAGACCCGGGGGTTGCTGGCGCACCAGGCGATGGCCAGCTGCGCCAGGGTGCAGCCGAGCTCCCCGGCGATGGTGGCCAACTTGCCGACCGCGGCGTTGCGGCGCTCGTCGGTCAAGCTGTCGCGGAGCCAGTCGTAGCCGGGGAGGCTGGCCCGGCTGCCCTCGGGCACGCCGGCCCGGTACTTGCCCGTGAGCAGACCCGATGCCAGCGGGCTCCAGGTGGTGAGACCCAGACCGATGTCGTCGTAGAGGCGGGCGAACTCCCGCTCCACTTTGCGCCGGGTGAACAGGTTGTACTGGGGCTGCTCCATGACCGGCTTGTGCAGGTGGTGCCGCTCGGCGATGTCCCACGCGGCCCTGATCTCGTCCGCCGGCCATTCCGACGTCCCCCAGTACAGGGCCTTGCCGGCGCTGATGATGTCCGACATGGCCCACACCGTCTCCTCGATCGGCGTGTCCGGATCGTTGCGGTGACAGAACAGCAGGTCCACGAAGCCCAGCCCAAAGCGCTCCAGGCTGGCATCGGCCGCCTGCAGCAGGTACTTGCGGTTGAGGGTATTGCGCATATTGGGCTCGTCGTGCAGGCCCCAGAAGAGCTTGGTCGACACCACGTAGCTGTGCCGGGGCCAGCGCAGTTGCGCGATGGCCTGGCCCATGATCCGCTCGGACTCGCCGCCCGCGTAGGACTCCGCATTGTCAAAAAAGTTGACCCCGGCGCCTCGGGCCGCATCCAGGCACTCGACCGCCAGGTGGTCGTGCAACTGGGGACCGAACGTGACCCACGACCCGAACGACAGCACGCTCACCTGCAACCCCGAACGACCCAGCCTCCGGTATTCCATGTCCATGGCGACAAGCTAGGCCGTACTGGCGGATCCCGGCTGTGGAAGTGGCCCGGCCAGAACGGACTTGTCAACTGACGGGGGATATGGTTAGATATTCGTCAGATGACAAGTACGGCCTCCGCTCCGACTGTCGATGCCCTGGCTACCGCCCGTCAGCGGCTGATAGCAGAGGGGTTGCGGGCCTTCTCCACCGTCGGATTTGACGGCGCCAGCTTGCGCGACATCGAGCGGCAGGCCGGCGTGGGGCGCAGCCTGGTGGCCCACCACTTCGGGACCAAGGATGCCCTGTGGCGGGCGTGCGTAGATGCCCTGATGGGGGAGTTCCACGCCGAGATGGCCGGCGTCAGGGACCTGCTCACCGATGTGTCGCCGGCCGAGCGGGCCCGGGTGATGCAGAAGATCTACATCCGCTTCGTGGCTCGGCATCCGGAGTACCCGAGGCTGTTGCTGCTGGCCGGGACGGATGGTTCGGAGCGCATGCGGTGGCTGGTGGAGACGTGGCGACGGCGCAACGTCGAGCTTTTTATGGAGGTCGCCGGCTTCCCGTCCCACGACGATCGCCGGCATGCCGCCGCCCACTACGCGTTCGTAGGGGCGGCGTCGTACATTTTCGCGGTGCCCGAAGAGGTCCGGCTGCTGTTCGGAGTCGATCCGCGCCACCCCGAGTTCGTCGAGCAGTTCGCGGAACTGATCGTGGAGTGGGCCGGTGCGGGCCCGAGCGCGGATGGGGGAGCGCCGACCTCGGCGTTGCGGCGGGCCACCAGGAAGACCTTCGGGTCGGACGGGTAGGGAGGGAACGGGGTGACCGAGAGCCCGTACGTGATCGACGACCGGGAGACGCCGCGCTTCCGGGTGCGGCGATCGACGATGGTTGCGTCCGAGATCCTCGACGAGGAACGTCGCCAGATCTTCGACCGCAGCTGGCTGTACGTCGGCCACGAGAGCGAGATCCCGGCCCCGCACGATTTTCGCACCAGAAGCGTCGGTGGCCGTCCGATCATCTTGACCCGGCACACCGACGGCTCGGTGCAGGTGTTCATCAACTCCTGCCCGCACCGGGGCATGCAGGTCGAATCGCGACCCCAGGGCCATGGCCGCTTTCTCAAGTGCTTCTACCACGGCTGGAGCTTCAACACCGAGGGCGCTCTGGTCGCCATTCCCGACGAGGCGTCGTACGGGGAGAACTTCGACCGGCAGAACCTGGGCCTCGTTCACCCGCCGCACGTGGCCTCATACCGCGGTTTCGTCTTCCTGTGCTGGAGCGCGGACGTCGTCGATCTGGAGACCTACCTGGCCGGGGCCGCCGACATCCTCGACCTCTTCGCCGATCAGTCCGAGACGGGTATGCGCGTGATCGGGGGGACCCACCTCTATGCGGCGCGGGCCAACTGGAAGCTGCTCAGCGAGAACAGCTACGACGGCTACCACGCCCTGACGACCCACCACCGCTACCTGGCGATGCTCAAGGCGTCGGGCAAGGACCTCCAGTCGGTGTTCCGCAGCTCTGGAGGCACTCCGGCCCTGGGGTGGGATCTCGGCAACGGGCACGCGGTCATCGGCGGCTCGGACGGCAGCGGGGGGAACAACACCGGCCTCGGGCGGGATCTCTCCGGCCCGGCCTTGGTGAAGCAGATCGCCCGCCGCGATCGCTTTGCCGAGCTGTACGGCGCTGACTGGGCCGACCGCATGTTCTCGGGGCGCAACGTGGTGATCTTCCCCAACCTGGCCCTCGTCGACCTGATCATGGGCATCACCATCCGGACCTACTATCCGGTGAGCCCCGACTACATGGAGGTCTCCGCCTGGAGCCTCCAGCCGAGTGACGACGAACCTGAGCTGCGTCAGATGCGCCAAGAGAATTTCCTGACCTTTTGGGGTCCGGCCGGGTTGGCTACCCCCGACGACATCGAAGCGCTGGAGCGCTGTCAGAAAGGATTCGCGGCCCACGATCAAGCCCCGTGGAGCGACATCTCCCGGGGCATGGTGCGCAGTCGGCCGGCATTTAACGACGAGCTGCAGATGCGGGTGTTCTGGCGGGAGTGGGACCGGCGGATGACAGGGACCGTCCACCCGCTCGAAGGGCCGGCCTTGCCCCGCTCGGGGCGATTGGCCCTACCCTATGTGAGCGCCAACCAGTGAAGGGGACCACCGAAGCCGGTCGGACCGAAATCCGACCCGCAGGCCGTCCGGACCTGCGGGGCCAAGTCGAGGACTTCCTCTTCTACGAAGCGGAGCTCCTCGACCGGTGGCAACTCGACACCTGGCTGGCGCTGTGGACCCCGGACTGCATGTACCTGGTCCCGGCGACCGACCGAGCCGAGGGCGACCCCGACGTGGACCTCTTTCTGATCCGTGACGACCACTTCCTCCTCTCCCAGCGGGTCGCGTCAATGCTCGACGGGACGGCGTGGGCCGAGTCGCCCCACGCCACCACCCAGCGGATGATCACCAACGTACGGGCGTCCGAGGTCGCCGGTGGCGTCATCGAGGTCCACGCCAACTTCCTCATTCACCGCTCCCGGGGCGGCCGCTGCGACGCCTACCCCGGGCGTTACGAGATGCGGCTGGTGCCCGGCGGGCCGGCGGGGCTCCGCATCCTATTGCGCCGGGCGGTCGTGGCGCTCGAGGAGCTCCGGCCCCAGGGGCGGATCAGCATCATCCTTTGATCGGCGCTCGCCGCCGGTCCGACGACAACGAACGGAGGCAACGGACATGCCATTGACAGACGAAGGCCTGCTGGAGGTACCCGGTCTCTTGAGCCGCTGGGTGCGGCTGGCGAGCGGGGCCCGGGCCCACTACATGACCAGCGGGGAGAACGGGCCGGCAGTGGTGCTGCTGCATGGTGGGTTGCCGGGCAGCTCCGGGATGGCGGGGTGGCGGTTCATGGCCCCATTCCTCGGCGCCCGAGGCTTCCGGGTGTACTGCCCCGACCTGCCGGCGTTCGGTCTGTCCGACCCAGCCCCGGAGTACCAGCCCCGCGGGCTGGACAGCCACGTGGACTTCATCCACGAGTTCGTCACCGCCCTGTGCCTGGACCGGTTCCATCTGGCTGGCAACTCGATGGGCTGCATGAACGCGGTCAACTACACGACCGCGCACCCCGAACGCATCATCAGCTTTGGCCTCATCGCCGGCGCCGTCGGCGATATCACCGCCGGCGCTCCGAGGGTGCCCGGCACCGTCCGGATCCAGCCGTATGACGGCACCAAGGACAGCATGAAAGCCTTGATGGAGGCGATCATCCTGCGGCCCGAAGGGTTCGCGGACGACCTGCTCGAGATGCGGGTAACGGCGGCCAACGCGCACCGGGAGGCCCACACCCGGCTGTGGCCATCCATCATGGAGTTCGGCGGCCAGATGCCGTTCCGAGACGCCAACGTGGCTGCCCGCTTGTCGACCAAGGGCCGGTTCGACTCCCTCGACATCCCCGGCATCTACCTGTACGGGAGGCAGGACGTGCTGTCACCGGTCGAGAACGGCTACGAGCAGGAGGATCGCCTCCCGAACGTCCAGTTCTTCTACCCCGACCAGACCGGCCATCAGGGCCAAACCGACCAACCCGAACTCTTCAATGAGGTCTTCCTCGAGTTCTTCCGCGATGGCGTCGTGTCCCGAGAGACCGCCGACCGGGCCGGAGTGTCGAAGCGGCGACCGGAGCTGCCCCATCTGGTCGGGAAGGCCTGAGGCCTTCCGGTGACGACCCTGCAGGGGCGGGTTGCCCTGGTGACCGGCACCAGCCCCAACATTGGTGGGGTGCTGGCGTCGGGGCTGGCCGCGGCCGGGGCCAAGGTGGCCTGCAATGACATCGTCGCCGGACACGCCGCGAGCCGGGCCGAAACCATCATCGCCACGGGGGGCGAGGCGATAGCCGTCCCTTTCGACGTGACCGACGAGGTGGCGGCGGGAGCGGCGGTGCACGAGGTGCTGCAGACCTGGGGCGGCATCGACATCCTGGTCAACAACGCCGTCGCCTTTGACATGGCCGGCGTGCTCGACATGCCCGTTGAGCGCTTCCGGAAGCAGGTGGACGTCATCGTCGGGGGCGCCTTCATCCTCACCCAGCTGGTGGGCCAGTCGATGGTCAGCCGCGGGCGCGGCGGATCGATCGTCAACATCCTCTCCACGGCCGCCTGGCAGGGTCAGGCTGGCAACATCGGTTACTGCACCGCCAAGTCGGGGATGATCAACTTCACCCGGTCGGTGGCCATGGAGCTCGCCCCCCACCGAATTCGGGTCAACGCCCTGACTCCGACGGCGACCATCCCGGACGACCCGGAACAGGCCCGGCGCTTCACCGAGGTGTTCGACGGCTTGGCTGGCGCCGGGAAGATGGACTTCAACGGCCTTAACCCCTGGGAGCGATTGCCGACCCCGAGCGACTACGTGGCGCCGCTGGTGTTCTTGGCGTCGGACGACGCGGCCATGATGACCGGGACCAACATCACCGTCGACGGAGGCGCGCTGGCCAAGTACTGGCCTCAGATTCCCGGCCGCCAGTTCCCCGACGGCCAACTCCGCGACGGCCAGCCGTCAGCGCATGCGAAATGACACCGGCAGGTGCTTGAAGCCGCTCACGATGTTGGCCTGCACCCGCTGGCACTCGCCGGCGATCTCGATGTCGTCGAGCCGGGGCAGCAGCTCGCTGAAGAACGCCCGCAGCTCCATCCGGGCCAGCTGGGCGCCCAGGCAAAAGTGCTTTCCGAAGCCGAACGCCAGGTGCCGGTCGGCGTTGGGACGGGCGATGTCGAAGCGGGACGGTTCCTCGAACACGGTCTCGTCATAATTGGCCGCCGCGAACGACAGCAGGACCTGGTCGCCGGTCGGGATCGTCTGACCATGGATGACGTAGTCCTCGGTGGAGGTCCGGAGGAACTGTTTGACCGGGGAGGTCCAGCGCAACATCTCGTCGACCGCGTTGGGGATCAGCGCCGGCTCCTCCTGCAGCCGTCGTCGCGAGGCCGGGTGCCGGATGAGCGCCTCGAGTCCTCCCGCCAGGGCGCTGGAGGTGGTGTCGTGGCCGGCGGTGGCCAAGATCACGTAGTACGACATGGCTTCGAGGTCGCCGATGGGCTCGCCGTCGACGAGACCGTTAGCAATCCTCGACGCCACGTCCTCGGTGGGGGTCGACCGTCGGTCGGCGGAGAGGCGCTGGAAATAGGCAAAGAAGTCCAGGATGGTCTCGACCAGGCCTTGGTCCCTCTCCTCGCCTGGCCGCTGCAGCTCGGCGTCATCCGGTCCCAGCAGCTCCTGGGTGAGCCGGAGCATGCGCCCTTCGTCGGACTCGGACACCCCGAGAATGCTCATGATGACGTGCAGGGGATAGAACTTGGCGATCTCGGAGGCGAAATCGCACGTGCCGCCGGTGGCGGCCATCTGATCGACGAATCGCGTGGCGAGTTCCCGCAGCCGGGAGTCCATGGTCTGGCGCAGGGTCGCGGGCCGGAACCACGCCGCGGTCAGACCCCGATAACCCTTGTGGTCAGGATCGTCCATCTGGATGATCATGCGCATGTCGGTACCGGACGCCTTCTGGGCTGCCGACTGGTCGATCGGCTGGAGGAAGACTCGGCGGGTGTTGAGCCACACCTCCGGCCGCCGTTCGATTTCCATGACGTCGTCGTAGCGGGTCAAGGCCCAGAAGGGTGGCCAACCGTCGGCCTCGACGCGCAGGAGTGGGCGGTGCCGGCGCAACTCCCGGGCGGCTGCGTGCCAGGCCGCTTCGTCGGCGAACGCGGCCGTGTCGGTAAAGATCGATCCGGGCGACACCACCCGCCGATTGTGCCGCAGGGGCCCGTGGCCGGAACAGCGTTTGTTCTGCCGCTCGGGACGATGTCAGGCGGTCGCGACGACTATTTGTCGTCCTACGGAACTTCTGCGAGAGGACTTGTGGCATGACAAACGCGACCTCGGCCGGCAAGACCCTCAATCTGCTGGAGGCGGTGGCCGGGGCTCGGGGCGGCGTCATGGGGGTCTCCGACCTGGCGACTGCCGCCCATCTGCCGAAGAGCACCGCCCACCGGCTCATCAAGGAGCTGGAGGAGCGGGGCCTCGTCGGCCGTCTCGGCACGAAGTACCGGGTAGGCAACGGTCTGTTCAAGCTCCTGGAGGCGGCCCGCTGGTCCGAGTACGGCGAGCTGCGGGATCGCTCGGTGGCGACCCTGAGCTGGCTGTTCGACGATGGCGGCGCCACCGTGCACCTGGCGGTGCTGGAGGATGCGGAGGTGCTGTACCTGGAGAAGATCACCGCCGCGGGGGGATGCCGGGTGCCAAGCCGGGTTGGCGGTCGCATGCCGGCGACGTGCACCGCGCTCGGCAAGGCCTTGCTCGCCTTCGGCGAACCGGCCGTGGTCCAATCCCTGCTGTTGCGGCCCCTGCCCCGGGTGACCGCCCACTCGATCACGGTGCCCCGCTTGCTCGTCGACGATCTGGTTCGGGCCCGGCGCGACGGCGTGGCCCGCGAGAGCGAGGAGGCCGGGCTGGGTTTCGCCTGTCTGGCCGCGCCGGTCCTCGTCGCCGGCCGGCCGGTGGCGGCGGTGTCGATGTCGCACCCGGTCGGTGTCCCCTTCACCACCCGGCACGAGACGATGGTGCGCGAGGCCGCCCAACGGATCGCGGCGATGATCCGACCTGGGTCTGACACCTAGGACGCGCCTACCGGCTCCCAGTAGGCGAAGGACTTGTTGGAGTTGAAGCAATGGGTCTCGACGAAGGTGCTCCACGCCGGCGGCCCGAGGCCCAACTCGCGGGCCGCGCCCATCAACGTGAACCAGTTGAGCAACTCCTGCTGGCCGGCGTCCTCGATGGCGGCCGTCGTGATGGCGGCCCATCGGTCGTGGTCGCCGGTGACCATGGCGTCATACAGGGCCCGGTCCGCGGGGATGTCGGGGTAGAGCCGCCAGAATTTGTCGCACAAGAACGCGTGTGACCACGACGACGAGGCCACGATCGCCATGCGCCAGGGGCTGGCGCGCAGGTGGCGAGCCACCGCCCCTCCCAGGTCCATGAGGCGCCCGGGCGCCGGCGACGGCGGGTCGAAGTCGAGAGTGGTGCCGAAGGGTCGGGTGAACCCGCGCGCCGCGATGACGCGCCGGCCGTAGCAGTTGATTGGCATGCACACCAGCGGCCATCGGAAGCCGATGCGGTCGTAGTCGAGAAAGAGCTGGGTGTTGAGGAAGGCGTGGGCGAGGCTGGGGTGGTTTAAGGGTTGGTAGGCGTAGGCGACGTCGAAGGAGTCCTCGAGCAGCTTCGTCGCCAACCAGCGACCGATGTCGGGCCGGCCTTTGACCGTGAACGCCGCGTCCGTCGGTTCGCCCCAGACGTTGGGCCACGGGAATGTCGCCCACGGGTGGGCCTCGAGGTCGCCGTAGGCGAGGAGCGCGTACGGCGGGATCACCCCTTCACGGAAGTTCTCGTACTGGTCGTCGCCCCACACCAGGATGGCGTCGGGATCAAACGCCTCCAGGGCGGTGCGCACCTCATCGAAACCCGCGAGCAGTGCGGCCCGGTGAACAGCGGCACTGGCAACCGCCTTGTCGTCGCCCCACTCGGCTTGCATGGCCTGGCCCCAGGTCGACGGATCCTTGGCGGACTCCGGCATCCCGGGGTCCTGAAGCGTCATCCGCAACAGATCGGCCATGTGCTCGTCGGTCGTCGCCAGCAACGGGTAATGGGTCATGCCCAGCAAGAGGACCTCGGCCACTATCGCTCCCTTTCCCGGACGGCATCGTTGGCGGCAGTGTTGGCGGCGAGGAACTCCAGGGCGTTGGCACCCAGGATGCCAGTGGCGGTCGCCTCGTCGCAGAGTCCCGCTTTCACCGCCCCGGTGACGACGTCTTGCGGGGCTCCCCACGCGGATGGGTAGAAGGGAGCGTCGCTCCCCAGCATGACGTGATCGGCACCGAAGCGTTCGAAGAGGAGCGGGAGATGGAGGGGGTCGAAGACCAGCGAGTCGACCCACATCCGTCGGACCATCTCCTCCGTGGCGTCGGGCGGCTTGGACCCGGGCAGAAGGGTGGACCCGTTGGCGATCCGGGGGTAGGCCCACGCGAAGGTGCCACACCCGTGGGCGAGCCCCACCTTCAAGTTCGGGCAGTCTTCGAGGACCCCACCGAACACGAGGGCGGCGGCGGCGAGGGCGGTGTCGGTCAGCATGCCCAGGCCGAACTCGTAGGGCTGGCCCTGGCGCCGTATGGCCCTCGCCCCGTCGCACGGATGGACGAAGATGGGCACGCCCAGAGACTCGGCCGCCGAGAAGAACGGGCGCAGTGCGGCGTCGTCCAGCTCCCGACCTTCGACGCTGGTGCCGATCTCGACGCCGGCCATGTCCAGGGCCCCGACGACCCGCTCCAACTCGGCGATGGCGGCATCGACATCTTGGAGCGGCACCCCGCCGAAGGCGATGAGCCGGCCGGCGGACGCGCCGGCCGTTTCGGCCAGCCGCTCGTTTTGGGCCCGGGCGAATGCGACGGCCAGGTTCGGTTCCGCCCAGTAGACGAAGCTCACCGGCACCGGGGATATCACTTGCCGCTCCACCCCGGTGTCGTCCAGCGCCCGCAGCCGAACCTCGAGGTCCCAGCAGGCCGAGGTCACGACCCGGAAGGTTTCGGCGCCCCGGACGATCCGGCCCTTCCCTCCGTCGTCGGTGCGCAGCGAGGGCCAGCGCCCATCCGCGGTGCTGGCTCCGAGATCGGGGAGGTCGAGCGGCATGAAGTGCGAGTGCACGTCAACGACCGGGCCGAGGCTCACCCATGCAGCAAACCAGCCGGAGCCGGCGTTGGCAACGGCACGTCCCGCCCTCTGGAACATCTGGTTGGCAACCGGGTCGGCATCGGTCAGGGTGAGCATCTGTGGGAGCGCCGCTGGACGGGATTCGGGTTGTCGACATGTCCAGGGTCATGGCCGGCCCCTTCGCCTCGCTGATGCTGGCCGACTTGGGGGCGGACGTCGTCAAGGTGGAGGCGAAGGGAATGGGCGACGTGATGCGCTACATGGGGGGTCACCAACGCGGTGGGATGAACGCCATCTTCCTGGGGCTCAACCGTGGCAAGCGTTCCGTCTCGGTGGACCTCTCCGCCGAGACGGGCCGCCGGATGGTGCGCCACCTGGTAGCCGGTGCCGATGTCTTCCTGGAGAACTTCCGGCCGGGTGTCTGCGCCTCCATGGGCCTCGGGGCCGACGATCTGAGGGCCGTTGACCCGGAGCTGATCTACGTGTCGATCAGCGGCTATGGCCCGGACAGCCCAGCCGCTGGGGAACCGGCCTACGACACCATGGTGCAGGGCCGCAGCGGCATGGTCGCTCGCCAGAAGCGCGGACACCGCGGCCAACCGGACCTGGTCCGAAGCTTCCTGGTCGACAAGGTCTCGGCCTTCTTCGCGGTCCAGGGAATCCTGGCGGCGTTGTTCGTGCGGCAGCGCGGCGAGGGAGGTCAGGCGATATCGGTGCCAATGCTCGACGCCGCGCTCTATTACCTATGGCCCGATTCGATGACCGATCTGGCGTTCGTTGGCGAAGGGGTTACGGCGGGAACGCTGTTTCCTCTCGCGATCAGCCTGACCGAGACGGCCGACGGCCACTTGACCCACCTGGCCTTGAGCGACAAGGAGCGGGCCGGCGTCAACCGTGCCGTTGGCCGGTCCGATCTCAATGAAGACGCCCGGTTTGCCACCACCGCCAGTGTGAACACGTCCGAGAACCTTCGTGAGTATCAAGAGGCGATCTCCGAGGCATTCCTGGCCCTGTCCACCGAGGTCGCACTCCAGCGGCTACGCGCCGAGGGCGTCCCGTGCAGCGCGGTCGTCGAGCCGGCAGGCATCCTCGACGACGAGCACGTGGTGGCGACGGGGGTCCTCCAGGAGTGGGACCATCCCCGCGCCGGCCGGGTGCGCCAGCCGCGCTTTCCCGTCCATCTTGATCGGACTCCGGCGTGCACTCGCACTGGTGCGCCCGAGCTAGGTCAACACAACGACGAAGTGCTGGAAGAGATTGGCCTCACTAACCGGGGGAACGATGTTTGAACTGGACCTGAGTGAGGAGCAGATCGCGGTCCGCGACCTGTCCCGAGATCTCGCCACCAGAGTCTTGGCCGGCGCGGCCCGAGACGCCGAAACGAATCGTCGGGTACCGGATGAGGTGTGGCGCCAGGTGTTCGAAACCGGATTGACGGCCCCGGCATCGGAGGACCACGGGGGAGGAGGGATACCCGACACCCTCACCCACCTGGTGGCCCTCGAGGGTTTGGCCACCGGCGACCCGGGCATCGCGATAGCGGCGATGTGGAGCGGTGGCTCGGCGTTGCTCGTCGGGCTGTGTGGCACGGCCGCCCAGCAGTACGCCTATCTGCCCAGGCTGGCGTCGGACCGGCAGGGGCGTGGTGGCGTTGCCCTCTACGAGGGTTTCGGCCGGGCCCCGTCGGAGTACCAGACCCGGATCGAGCACCTGGGCTCGGGGACCTGGCAGGTGGCGGGGACGAAGGTGGCGGTACCCTTCGCAGCCGAAGCGGACCCATTGGTCCTCGTTGGGACCGACCCGACGACGGGCGAGTTGCGGGCCGCTTTGATCCCCCCCGACGCCGGCGGCGTCGCCATTGGGCCCCGACCTGAGCATGGGCACCTGGGCCTCGACGCCGTCCCCCTGCACACGGTGACTTTCGACCTCACTATCGGGCCCGGCCAGTTGCTCGGCGGGCCGGGGGCGGCCGCCGGCCTGCTCGTCGGGGCCGTGGGACGCCTGCGGCTGTCGGTCGCGGCGGCGGCCATTGGTTGTGCCGCCCGTTCGGTCGAGTACGCCGCCGCCTATGCCAACGAGAGAATCGCGTTCGGAAAGCCGCTGGCGGCCTTCCAGGGTGTGTCCTTTCTCCTAGCCGACGCCGCCATTCAGATCGAAGCCTGCCGCCTGGATCTCTGGCGGGCCGGGGTTCGGGTGGACGCGGGCCCGATCGGTGGTCTGGAACGGGCGGTTAGCCATGCGGTCAACTACGCCGGCTCCGTGGCCGCAAGCGTCACCCGCGACGCCGTACAAGTGCTCGGCGGCCATGGCTTCATGCGGGACCACCCGGTCGAGCGGTGGTACCGCGCCGCGGCCGCCTTGTCCACGATCGACTTCGACCCGACGTACGCGGCGTTCGCCCCCGCCCTGTGAACGATAGGAGATCCCCGTGACGGTGAGCTTCGAGCTCAGCGACGATCTGGTCGGGTACGGCCGGGAGATCCGTGATTGGTCAGTCGAGGCGGTGCGGCCGTACGCCCGGTACGCTGATGTCCACCACGCCGCACCCGACCACTGGCGCCAGATCGTCGAGACCTGCCCGGTTGCCATCGGCACACATGACCGGCGCCAGGTGAAGCGGCAGCCGGCGTTTGCGGAGGGCAAGTGGGTGCGCGACCTGGTCGTCACCGAGAGCCTCACGTACGGCGATCATTGGATCAGCAACGTGATCGGCGCCGGCATCGGACACCTGGTCGTGAAGCTCATGGGAACGCCCGAGCAGATCGACAAGTGGTACCGCCCGATCGTGGATAACGGCGGCCAAACCGCATTCGGCCTCACCGAGCCGCAGTTCGGATCAGACACCAGCATGGTGGAGACCACCGCCACCCGCGATGGGGACACCTGGGTGCTCAACGGCACGAAGATGTACTGCACCTACGGCGGGCAAGCGGACTATGTCGTGGTTTTCGCGTCCACGGACAAGGCCGCGGGCCCGGCGGCCATCCGGGCCTTCGTGGTGCCGAAGGGCACCTCGGGCTTCCACGTGGCCAAGTTCAACGAGGACAAGCTCGGCATTCGCAGCTGGACCACATCCGAGTTGCTCTTCGAGGACTGTGCCATCCCGGTGGAGAACCAGCTTGGTTGGACGGGAGGCGACGGTGATGGCCCTGGCCCGGCGCCTCGCACCCGCAGCGGCCGGAGCGGGGCGCTCGGCGCTTTGGCGCAAAATAAGCCCAACATCTCGGCGACCGGTATCGCTATGGCCCAAGCCTCGCTGGACATCGCGACCGACCTGCTCCAAGAGCAACGACAGAGCTTCGCGCCCCACCGCTGGAGCCTCGTCGAGTCCGACCTCGAAAACATGAACGCCGCCCTCGGACGAGCCCGTCTCGTCAACTTTCGGGCCCAGTGGCTCCAGGACCTCCAGCGCGCCAACAAGACCGAGGCGTCGGTCGCCAAGGCCTATGGCCCGCCGACCTGCGAACGGGTCATCCGTCGCTGCATGCAGCTGCTCGGCCCCGATGGTGCCAGCACCGACCTCCTCCTCGAGAAGTGGTACCGGGACGTCAAGATCCTCGACATCTTCGAAGGCTCAGGTCAGGTGCAGCGGATCATCGTGGGCCGAGCCGTGTTCGGAGGGGCCGACCGCGTCGCCTGATGTCGGGGGCGGGGCGGCCAGTCGGTCGGCGGCCATCCCCAGGCGGGCGACGGCTTGCACGGCGCGCTCGGTGGTGCCCTCGTTCTCGGGGTCCACCCCGTACAGCAACCGGCTCAATGCCGGCATCGCAAACAGGCCTGCCGCCGCGCTGATGAAGAGGAAGTGGGCGACGGCGTCGACTTCAGTCGCGTCGCTGAGGCTGGGGTGCTCGCCGACCCGCCGAAAGAACTCCATGAAGGGCCGGATCTGTTCGTCCACCAACCACCTGGAGCGCTTCGTCTCCTGATCACCTTCGAGCATCAGCAGCCGGAAGTAGGCCGGGTAGCGGGCGGAGAACCGGCCATAGACGGTGAACAGCACCCGCTGGCGCTCGCTCGCCGACAGGTCGGCCAGCACCGGCCGGTACCGTTCGAACTCATCGTGGAAGCGGGCCATCAGCCATCCAACCGCCTCCTTCCACAGTTCCTCCTTGGAGCCGAAGTGGTACGCGACGAGCCCGCGGTTGACCCCAGCCCGTCGCTCGATCTCGCGTACCGAGACGCCGTCGTATCCCACCGACGTAAAAGAGTCGACCGCGGCGGAGATCAGCCGGGCGCGGGTCGTCTCCCCTTCGGCCGGGCCTGCGATCGGCATGTGCACCATCAGCCAGGCACTTTACGATCATGCCGGTGGCACTCACGCGTCGGGCAAGCGGTCGCGTCGCACCTTGCCGATGGCGGTTCGGGGCAGGGCGCGGACCAGCACCAGCCGCCGCGGGGCGGCATATGGGGCGACCCGCTCGGCCACGGCCGCCCGCAGTTCGTCGAGCGCCGGCGGCGACGTCCCCGGGGTCGGCACCACCCAGGCCACCACCTGCTCGCCCCATTCGGGGTCGGGCCGGCCAGCTACCGCCACGTCGGCCACCCCAGGGTGCGATCGGAGGGCGGCTTCCACGGCGGCTGGCCACACGTTCTCGCCGCCGGTGATGATCACCTCGCGGAGCCGGCCGTCGACGTGTAGCCGCCCGTCGGCGCCGAACCAACCGGCGTCGCCGGTGGCGAACCAACCTTCTGGGTCGAGGGCGGGCGTCCCGTCCCGGTATGCCCGCATCAGCATGGGGCCGCGCAGGCGGATCTCCTTGCTCATCGGGTCGACGGCGACGTCGACGCCTGCGAGAGGCACGCCGTCGTACACCACTCCGCTGCCGGTCTCGGTCAGCCCGTAAGTCGTGACCACGTTGGGCGGGAGTTCCGACGGCGGTGCCGACCCGCCCAGCACCACCGTGTGAAAATGCTCCGCCCCCACCCGTTGCAGCGCCGTTGCCACCAGGGACACGAGGACGTTCGGCCCGGCCGCGGCCAGCACCTCGTCCCGATCGAAGCGAGGGATCACTGTCACCGGGGTGCCCGTCAGCAGCCCACGGGTCACGACCGCCAGGCCTCCGACGTGGTTGAGCGGCAGGCACGCCAGCCATCGGTGCCGGTCCGGGTCGACGCCCAGCCGGGCCGAGGTGGCCAGGGCCGAGGCTCGCACGGCGGCGTGGGTGAGGATGACGCCCTTGGCCTCGCCGGTCGTGCCGCTGGTCGCCATCACCAGCGCATCGCCGTCCTCGACCGGAAGGCCTCCAGGTCGGCGCTGTTGACCGTCGGAACCCGCCACCCGGCCGGGGCGGAGCTGGTCGAGCAGGGCGGCCCGGGCGGAGGCGGACAGGCGCTGATCGACCGGGAGCACCGCGTCACCGTCCCCCCAGGCAGACTGGAGGGCGGCTACGAACCCCGGCCCGGCGGGGAGGTCGATTGCCACCAGGTCCGGCACGGCAGGTAGTTTGCGGCTGATATGAGCCGTCCGGCCAGTCAGGGACCGCGCCATCCGTGGGTAGCTGGAGCCCGGCCCCGGACGCTGCCCGCCTCGGCCGTGCCCGTAGCGGTGGGGACCGCGGTGGCGTCCGCCCAAGGGCACGTCATCTGGTGGAGAGCGGCCATGGCGCTGGTGGTGGCCCTGGCCCTGCAGGTCGGCACCAACTACGCCAATGACTACAGCGATGGCGTGCGCGGCACCGACGACGTACGGGTGGGCCCGCTCCGGCTGGTCGCGTCTGGATTGGCCTCGCCCGCATCGGTGAGGAGGGCGGCGGCTGCGGCGTTCGGGGTCGCCGCCGTCGGCGGCCTGGCGCTCGCCGCGGCCGCCGGCTGGTGGCTGATCGCGGTGGGGGCCGCGTGCATCGCGGCCGGGTGGTTCTACACCGGCGGCCCCCGCCCCTACGGGTACTCGGGGCTGGGGGAGGCGTTCGTCTTCGTCTTTTTCGGGCTGGTGGCCACGGTCGGCACCACCTACGTCCAGCTGGGCCGGGTGACCGGGCTGGCCGTGGTGGCCGCGGTCCCGGTGGGGCTGCTGGCGGTGGCGCTGCTGGTGGTCAACAACCTCCGCGACATCCCCGGGGACACGGCCAGCGGCAAGCGGACGCTCGCCGTGCGCATCGGGGCGCCGGCTACCAGGAGGCTGTACGCCGGGGTGGTGCTCGTCCCCTTCGCGCTGGCGGGCGCCCTGGCGGTGTCGCGGGTCTGGTCCATGCTGGCGCTCGTCGCGGTGCCGCTGGCGGTCATCCCGATCCGCCGAGTTCTGTCCGGGGAGGCGGGCAAGGGCCTGATCGCCGTCCTTGTCGCCACCGCCCGTCTGCAGCTGGTCTTCGGGGCCCTGCTGGCCGCCGGGCTGGCCATCTAGTGACCGTCGAGGAACGGCGCCACCACGGCGAGGAAGGCGTCGGGCGCCTCCAGGTGGCAGGCGTGCCCGGCTCCCTCGATGACCGCCAGGGTTGCGTTGGCCCCGATGCCCTCCACCAGCCGCCGGCCGTGGGCCCGGTAGGCGGCGTCGAGTTCGCCCGTCACGACCAGAACGGGCATCCGCAGCTTGGGCAGCTGCGACCACAACGGCTGTTGCGCCCCGGCGCCGGCCAGGCGCAGGCTGGACGCCAGGCCGCCGCCGGTCCCGCCCATGCGGCTCTCGACGGCCGCCGCGTCCCGGGGCAGCGTGGCGAACAGGGGCCGTTGCAGCCACCACGCCACGAAGGCCGCCACCCCCTCGGTCTCGGCCTTCACGGCCAGGGCTTCGTCGGCCTGCCGCCTGGCTGCCCGCTCGGCCGGATCATCGATTCCCCCCGTGGCGCTGACCAGGACCAACCGGCGCACCAGGTCGGGATGGCGGACGGCCACGTGAAGGGCGTACCGGCCGCCCATCGAGTACCCCAGCCAGGCGGCCTCGCCGCCCGCCGTCGCCTCCATCAGGTCGGCGCCGGCCGGCAGGTCCGCGACCACGCCAGCCGACTGCCCGTGCCCCGGCGCGTCGACGGCGATGATCGCATGCTGGGCCGCGAGGGCGGCCCCGACCGCTCCCCACGACCGGGCTGACTGGGTGAAGCCATGGATGAGCACGAGCGGGTCGCCCTTTCCCCACCGTTCGCTGTGCAGCACGGCATGATCCTGGCATGACCGGCCCGGGCGACGTCCAGGCCGCCTTCTGCGCCGTCCTCGTCGACGAGTGGGCGCGCGGCGGGGTGACCGATGCGGTGGTGGCGCCCGGCTCGCGGTCCACTCCGCTGGTCATCGCCCTGGATGCCGATCCCCGCCTGCGCGTGCACGTGGTGCTCGATGAACGAAGCGCCGGTTTCGTGGCCCTGGGCCTCGGCCTCGCCACGGGGCGGCCCGCGGTGGTGGCCACGACCAGCGGGACCGCCGCCGTCGAGTTGCACCCCGCGGTGGTGGAAGCAGCTCACGCCGGGGTGCCACTCATCGCCGCTACCGCCGACCGTCCCCCCGAGCTGCACGGGGTCGGCGCCCCGCAGACTGTCGACCAGGAGGGGCTGTACGGCGCCACCGTCCGGTGGGCGGTCTCTCCCGGCGTGGCCGACCTGGCCGCCTCTGGGAGTTGGCGACCGTTGGCCGCCCGCAGCGTGGTGGCCGCCACCAGTGCCCCGGACGGCCCCGGGCCAGTGCACCTCAACCTGGCTTTTCGTGAGCCCCTGCTTGGATCGGCGGCCGGCGTGACCGGGCCGGTGGGCCGGGCAGGAGGCGCGCCCTGGCACCAACGGTCGGGGCCGGCCGGTGGGGCGCCTGCCGAGCCGATGGTCGAGTTGCTGGCCGCCCACGCCGGCGGGCGGGGGTTGATCGTGGCCGGCGCCGGCTGTGGCGACCCGACGACGCTCATCGAGGCGGCCCAACGTCTGGGTTGGCCGCTGCTGGCCGATCCCCGCTCCGGGTGCCGGGTGCCGGCCAACCCGGTGGTGGCGGCTGCTGACGCCCTGCTGCGGGTGGCGGAGGTGGCGGCGTGGCGGCCGGAACTGGTGCTGCGCCTGGGCGCCCCGTGGGCCTCCAAGGTGCTGGCCCAGTGGCTGGCCGGGCTCGGGCCCGAGGTGCCCCAGGTGCTCGTCGATCCGTGGGGCCGATGGGCCGACCCGGAACGCCGGGTCGGGTACGTGTTGGCCGCCGACCCCACGGCGGTGGCCGCCGCGCTGCTCGCCGCGACCGGACGGGCCGGGCAGGCCGGGCAGGCCGGGACGGCCGGGCGGGAGTCTGCCTCCGAGTGGGCCCGGCAGTGGGCCGCTGCCGAGCAGGCCGCCCAGGCGGCCCTGGACCGCGAGTCAGCCCGCGACGCCCCGCTGGCGATGAGCGAACCGGCCGTCGCCCGAGCCGTGGTCGCGGGGTTGCCGGACGGCGGGTTGCTCCTTGCTTCCTCATCGATGCCGGTTCGCGACGTTGAGTGGTACTCGGCGCCCCGTCAGAAGGTGACGGTCCTGGCCAACCGGGGCGCCAACGGGATCGACGGGGTGCTGTCCACCGCGGTCGGCGCCGCGCTCGCGGGCGGGGCGCCGACGGTCGCCCTGATCGGGGACCTGGCCTTCCTCTACGACGCCGGCGCCATGCTGGGTGCCGGCGACCGGGAGATTGCGCTCACCGTGGTGGTGGTTGACAACGACGGGGGCGGGATCTTCTCGTTCCTGCCGCAGGCGTCGGAGCTTCCCGGCGCTCGGTTCGAACGCTACTGGGGGACGCCGCACGGCATCGACATCGGAGCGGTGGCAGCCGCCTATGGCGCCGCGGTGGTGCCAGTCCGCGACCGAGGATCACTGGATGCCGTCCTGGCTGGCGCGGCCGAACCCGGGGTCCGCGTCGCGGTCGTGCCGTCGGAGCGGTCGGCCAACGTGGCCGCCCACGATGCGCTCAACCGCGCCGTGGCGGAAGCCCTAGTCACCCTCTAGGAGGTGCCGAAGTTCAGCAGACGAGGGCGCCCTGGCGGATGGCCTTGGCGATCATGGTGTTGCCGTCGAGCTTGACGATGACGTCGAGCAGCTGGGGCCAGGCGGCCGCGATGTCGCTCGCCGAGTACGACGATCGCTTACCCACGCCGGCCACGATGGCCGCCGCGGCCCAATAGGAGAGGGCGACCATGGTCACCGTCACGTTGAACCCGGGCGCCGTGACGAACAGCCCTCCCCCCGTGTAGAAGAGGTTGTCGAAGGCCCAGTACCGGCCGTAAGGGTCGATCGGACCGTGGCCCTGGTCGAGGGCCATGCGGTGGGTGCCCATGATGTGCTTGTCCTGGGGAACCTCGCTGAAGGGGAGCTGACCCAACACTGATGACAGGTCCGAATCGAGGGACCCGGGTATGACGGACGGCAGAGTGGTGTTGAGGCTGAAGGCGGCCAGGGTCTGGACGCTCGGGTACGCCGACCCAGGGCCTCCGATGGCCTCCATGATCTCGAGGCACTTCGGCAGATAGAAGGCAGCCGCCGCTAGCTCGTAAGGGTGATTGTGGTAAGTGATCCGGGGGACGGGTTGCCCCCATACGTCGACGATCTCCGGGTCGAGGTCGACGTAGTTGCTGAGCTGCGGCATGTCCTGGCCCTGCATGGTGAAGGTGCAGAGGTGCTTCCGGAACGGTCCCAGCTGCATGTAGAGGGCGTGTGCATCCCCGTAGGCGAACTGGGCCACCTCCGCCGCTTCTTGGAGGGGGTTGAGGTTGCCGCCGATCTCGAGGATCCCGGCCATCAGCACGAGCGGGTCGAAGTCCGCGGCGCTCGGGCCTGATCCGGCGAAAGCGTCCAGGGTCTGGGTGCTGGTCCGGCCCCGCCACGAGTGGATGTCCTGGTTGATGATGGCGATCACCGCGGTCTGCAAGTGCAGCATCAGGTTGCGACCGAGCAGGCCGCTCGGCTCAGTGGGCGTAGGCACCAGCGTGGACAAGTCGTTTTCATCGGGGACCGCGGAGATCCCCGACAGGATGGACAGGCGGGTGGCTTCGATGGGGGTGTTGGCCAGCACCACCAGGTCAGCCGACATCGTCTGAGTGGTGCCCTCGGCGTCGATGTAGGTGACCCCCGTCGCCCGGTAGCGGCCACCAGTGGATTTGACCCACTCCACCCGGATCACATTGGCCTGGGCGATCAGGGTGGCGCCGGCGGCGATGGCATCATTGAGCTCCCAGATTCCGCCGCTCTTGGCGTTGCTGGGGCAGCCGTAGTCCAGACAGAAGGCGCAGTCCACGCATGCCGGGCGACCCCGGTAGGGGCGCGAAATGATGGCGGTGGGAACTGGAGCGGGGTGGTAGCCCAGCCGGGTGGCGGCCTCGGCGGGCAGCAGGCTGTTGAGTTGCTGCACTCCTGGGGGGAGGGGGAACGGTGTGGAGCGCGGGGACTCGTACGGGTTGGGGTTGTGCACCTCACCGGAGGGCATCCGGTGGGCGGGACCCTGGATGCCGAGCACTTCCTCGGTGATGGCGTAGAAGGGCTCCAGCTGGCAATAGGTCATGGGCCAGTCGGCGTAGGTGGTATCGGGGATGGCCGGGTTGTCGGGTGTGCCGCCCAGCAGGCTGTTGGAGATGAAATCCACCTCCCGGAAGCGGCGGGCTTTGACATCGGCGTGGAGGAAGGCGCCGCCCACGGTCGTCGGCAGGTTGTCCACGTTGCCGACGAAGCTGCGGTCCCCCGCGGACGGGTCGGTGCGGAAGCTGCGGGGCTCGAGGAAAGGGTCCTGGTCGATGGGCGACGCCGCGTCGCTCTCGTAGGCGATCTCGTCGTTGGCAAAGATGCTGGATACTTGGGCCGGGTCACCTCCGAGGCCGGTGAAGTAGTTGCGGCCCTTCTCCAGCACCACCACTTCGTAGGCGCCGCTGCGCGCCAGGACTCGGGCCATCGTCGACCCCGATGGGCCGCTGCCCACGATCACGGCCCGGGGGCGGCTCACAATGACTGTCCGGTCGTGCTGGCCGGCCCGAGGGTCAGCAGGAACTGGAGGAGAGCCGGCGGCAGCTCGGTGAGGACGCTGCCCTCGTCACCGAGATAGGAGACCGCCCGGTGCTCGCGGTAGCCACCTCGAGGCTGGAACACACCAGGCTCGCCGAAGCCGGCGTTAGGTCCCTCGCCCGGGCCATACAGGTTCTCGTCGTAGACGCTGTTGCCGAGCGGCTGGGTGTCACCATCCCAGCCGATCAGGTCCCACATGAACGTCGAGCTCTCGCCGCTCATCCAGCGGTACTCCGGCAAGCCGTAGCAGCCCTGAAAGGTATGGAGCTCGATGTACGGGAAGAGCGTCGTGGCCGCGGCGGGGACCACCAGGGGAAGTTGGCTGACGATCAAATTGCCGGCCAACTGGACCATCAGGTCCTGCTCTTCGGGAAGGGCCTGGGCGAACGAAGCCGCCCCGAAGTCCTGGGCGAACTGATCGAATCCGGCCAGACCCTGCTGGTACACCGCTTGGAGGCCCCCGTCGGGCGGGGAGGGGATGGTGCCGTTGGAGACCTGGCCGGCCCAGGCCGTGGAGACATAAGCAGGTGCCTCCGCAAGGGCCGCGGTGGGGCCGACCAGCAGCGAGCGCCATGACAGCATCTGGAGGGGGGAAAGAGTGACGAAGTGACCTTGGCCGTCGCTGGACAGCATCTGATCGGGCGGGTAGTGCGACGACGGCTCGCCGGTGGCGTTGTCGCCGAACGGGTTGCGTCCGGTCCAGCGGCCCTTGAGATAGATCGCCGGATTGTCGGCGACCGAGGCCGGCAGCTCGAAAGCGGCGAGGAAGCGATCGATGTAGACCACCGCGTTGGCCTGGGTCGCCCCGACCGCCGGTCCCCCCGTGCTGGGCGAGATGCTCGGAACGATCTGGGCGCAGATGGCCGCGCACGTCGCCTGCTCGTCAGCAGTCAAGAAGTAGAACTCAGAGGCAGGATCCGGGGTGGCCGCGGCCGCCCGGGTGGCACTGAACACCGACGCCCGCCACACCTCGGCTGGTAAGGCTGCGGCCACACCGCCCGCCACNNCCGCCATGGCTGACAGCATGAACTTCCGACGGCTCAGCCTGTGCTCCATCCGACCCCCTCTGACCTGATCAACATGCCAATGCCCATAGGGGCCCATAGGGTTTCGACGCCGCCAATCCGGTCCCCTGCCGCCGACGACGGGCGGCGGGAGCCTAAGGGCGAACCAGGGCGGCCAGAAGGGCCTGCAACTTGAGTTGCGTTTCGGTCAGCTCGTCGGCGGGATCCGATCCGGCGACCACCCCATTGCCGGCGAAGATCCTGGCGTGGGCCCCGTCGACCTCGGCGCAGCGGATCCCGACCGCCCAGGCCCCGTCGCCCCGGGCGTCGACCCAGCCGACCGGGCCGGCGTAGCGCCCCCTCTCGAAGCCTTCCACCTCGACCAGGTAGCGCAGAGCGGTGGGGGTCGGGTCGCCGCCGACGGCCGGCGTGGGATGGATCCGGGCCACCAGCTCGAGGGCCGTCTCCGGGGTCGCCGGCGCCAGACGGCCGGTGATGCGGGTGGCTAGGTGGGAGACGTTGCGCAAGCTCATTACCGATGGCTCTTCGGGGACATCCAACTCGACGCAGACCGGCGCTAGGGCGCTCCGCAGCACGTCGATGACCACTCGGTGCTCGGCCCGGGCTTTACCGGACGCCATCAAGCCGGCGACGAGGGCTTCGTCCGAGTGGGCGTCACCGCTGCGGGCGACCGTGCCGGCCAGGGGATGGCTGATCACCCGGTCTCCGGTGCGGGCGATCAGCAACTCCGGGCTGGCTCCGATGAAACCGTCGACGGAGAACACCATGCAGGACGGATACAGAGCCACCAGACGGGAGAGGACGTCACCGACGAGGAAGGGCCGGTTGGCGGAGATGTCGATCTGGCGGGCCAGCACCACTTTGTCGAAGTCGCCTGCCCCTATCCGCTCGACGGCTGCGGCCACCAGGGACTTCCACGTCGAGTGGGGGAGTGACGGCGTCAGCGAGAACTCGTCTGGTGGTTCGCCGAATGTGGTCGCCGGCGGGGGGGCAGCTTCGGTCCCCGAGTCGGCGGGGCCGTTGTCCACGGGCTCGATGGTGGTCAGCCAGGCCTGGTCACCGAGGCGGCCGACGATGCGGCGGGGAACGATGAGCGATCCCGGCGCGGCCGGGTCGAATGGCAGGGCCCCGATGGCGACCGGCCCACAGCCCGGCAGCCCCACCTCGTCCTCAATCGTGATCGCTCCCAACGCCTCCCCTAAGTGGCGGACCGCGGTCCCGTCGGCCAGGCCGCCGGGGAGGTCGAGGCGGAGCGCCACCCCCTGCCCGGCGATCCCGCCCCGCTCGTCCTTCCACAGGAGCCCGTTGTCGCCGGCGACGCCGAGGAGTTCGGGCGGCTCGAGGAGGGCGACGGTGCGCGCCACCAGCATTCGGGTTGGTCCCGCTTGGTCCTGGCGTCCGACCACGGTCACGATCTGCTCCTGGTGGCGGTGATCAACTGGGTGATGCCGCCGGCGAGCAGGCGTCGCTCGACGGCATGGAATCCGGCGCCCTCCAGAGTGTCAAGCAGCTCGCCTGTCGGCGGCAGGTACGCCACGGACCTCGGTAGGTACCGGTAGGCGTCCCGGTCCGACAGCACGGCGCCGATCCGGGGCACGACGTGACCGAAGTAGGCGGCGTGGCCGGCGCGCAGCACGGCGTTCGTCGGAGTGGCCACGTCGAGTAGGGCGATCCTGCCACTAGGGCGGACAACCCGGGCCAGCTCCGCGAACAGCGGCGCGAGGGCGACGAAGTTTCGCAGCGCGAACCCGCTCACCGCCCCGTCGACGCCGGCCGGGGCGAGCGGGAGTTGGAGGGCGTCGGTGTGGACAAGGGGCGCGGTGGTGCGCGCATGGGCGAGCATGCCGCTCGAAAGGTCGACGCCCACCGGGTCATAGCCGGCGCCGGCGAGGTCGCGGCACATGTCGCCGGTCCCGCAGGCCACGTCTATGACCCGCGACCCGACTGGGAGGGCCAGCGAGCGGACGGCGGCCCGTCGCCAGCCCCGGTCGAGCCCGAACGTCATGACCCGGTTGACCAGGTCATAGCGCGGGGCGATGGTGTCGAACATGGCCCGCACCGCACGGGTCTTCGCCTCCCCTTGAGGAAGGCCGCCGTCCCGGACGGCGTTGACGGGCAAGTCCGGCGCCTCGGGATCCCTAGGAGTAGTAACGGAACAGGATTTCGGCGACGCACACCGGTTTGGTGCCGCCCTCGATCTCGAAGGTCACCCCCAGAGCCACCTGGACTCCGCCGGCGACGTCCTCGACCGCGGCGAGGGTGGCGCCGGCGCGGATCTTGCTGCCGACCGGCACCGGCGATGGGAAGCGCAGCTTGTTGAGCCCGTAGTTGATGCCCATGGTCACACCCGAGACCTGCATGATCTCCGGGAGCAGCGTCGGGGCGAGCGACAGGGTCAGGTAACCGTGGGCGATCGGACCGCCAAAGGGGCCGGCCTTCGCCCGCTCGACGTCCACGTGGATCCACTGATGGTCGCCGGTGGCGTCGGCAAAGAGATTGACCTGCTCCTGGGTCACCTGGTGCCAGTCGCTGTACCCGAGGTGCTCCCCGACGTACTCCTTGAGGCCGGTGATCCCGTCGATCGTTGTCGTCATGGACCGCAGGCTAGGTCAGCCCAGCCGGCTTATCGAAACCAGGTCCGCCGGTAGGACCGGCTCTCGGGATGGAGCAGGAGGGCGATCAGGGCCACGTAGAAGATCAGCGTGATGATGCTGACGGCGTGGAAGTACAAGATGAACAAGGCCGCCGCCAGCACCGTGACGGTCAGGGCCAGCCAATAGCCCCACTTCTTCTCGTTGGCGATGCCCCACCCCCCGGCGACCGGGCCGATGACCAGCAGGACCAAGAAGAAGGGGCTGAAGAGCAGCCCACCGAACAAGAGCGACAGCCCGGCGTTGATGTACATCAGGACAGTCGCCATCATCAGGGTCTGCGGTTGCGTCTTGTCGAGCCAGCGGTTGGACGGCATGGTCATCAGTTTGGCAGCCGGCCGGCATTAACGGTTGCCGGCCTGCCGGGCTCGTCGGGCATGTTGACGGGCTCGGGCGATCTCGGTGATGGCCTCGCCGCCGAAAAGCTCCGGATGCAGGTAGCGGCCATGGTCGCCGGCCGCCTTGTCGACCTCGACGGGGATCGGCTTTGCCCTTGGCCGAGGTCGATCCCTCCAGGCCGTCACCGGCGGTGGTGGTCACCTCGGTCGTGGCAGTGGCGCTGTTGGACTCACCCAGCAGCACCGGGTTGTCGTTGGTCGCGGCGGCGGGATCGGCGCCGGCTACCAGGCTGACCGCGGCGCCCGCTCCCGCTGCGGCGGCGCCGAGCATGAGCGCCCGACGCCCGTACCGCCGGGACGACCCTTCGATCCCGTCGACGTCCTGGTCTGCTGCGGTCTCAACATTGTCGGCCGGCTGATCGCTCATCTCGGTTTACCCCTTTCGATCGTCAGATGCGTGAATTGCACTTTATGTGCACCTCAATTAGTGGTGCTACTTCAGCCGTAGCGGTGCTACGCGGGCGCCGGCCGTCGGGTAGCGCTGCCGCCCGACGGCTGGAAGTGACACTTCACGCGACCAGCCATCTCAGCCTCCGACCCCCCAACGAACCCTGACTTCAGCTTCAGCGCCCAGACGCGATCGCCAGAGCGCCGGCCCGCGCCGCTAGTTGCCCGCACGCGGCGTCGATATCGGTCCCCCGGTTGCGGCGCACGGTGGCGTTGACACCGAGGGCAGTCAGCTGGTCGCGAAAGTGCCGGACGCCCCCTGCGGAGGTGCCCCGCACCGGGTACCCGGGCGTCGGGTTGAGGGGGATCAGGTTGACGTGGGCGCCCAGCGGCCTGACCAGATCGGCCAGCTCTTCCGCGTCGGCGGGGCGGTCGTTGACCCCGGCGATGAGCGCCCATTCGAAGCTGAGTCGCCGGCCTTTGGCCGTGAGGTACTGGCGGCAGGCTTCCAGGAGCAGGCCCAGCGGGTAGCGGCGATTGAGCGGAACCAAGCTGTTGCGCAGGCGGTCATTGGCCGCGTGGAGCGACACCGCCAGGTTGACCGGGAGCGCTTCGGTCGCTAGCCGGCGGATGCCGGGCACCACCCCGACCGTCGAGACCGTGAGGTGCCGGGCTGACAACCCCAGGTCGTCGTGGAGTCGGACGATGGCTGCCCACACCCGGTCGTAGTTGGCCAGGGGCTCGCCCATGCCCATGAACACCACGTTGGACAAGCGGGAGGGGGCCGCGGCCCGACGGGCGGCCACCACCTGTTCCACGATCTCTCCGGCGCTGAGTTGGCGGGTGAAGCCGGCCTGGCCGGTCGCGCAAAAGGTGCAGCCCATGGCGCAGCCGGCCTGGCTGGACACGCACACCGTGGCCCGCTCGGGGTAGTGCATCAACACCGTCTCGACCTGGGCGCCGTCCGAGAGCGCCCACAACCACTTCACCGTCTTGCGCCCCTCGGACACCGACTCGGTCACCAGTCGCAACGCCGGCGGCAAGGCGGACTCGAGCCGCTCGCGGAGCGGGCCGGGCAGGTTGGTCATCTCCGCGGGGCGGCGCCCCTGCTCGTACAGCCCGCGCCAGACCTGCTCGACGCGGTAGGCGGGCTCGTCATGGAGGAGCGCAGCCAGATCGGCTCGGCCCAAATCGTATGGGCCGGGCATCAGCTTGCCGGCGCGATGTCCCCGACGTAGGCCTGGTCGAGGTGGTTGATGACGAAGCCCAAGTCGATGTAGAGCTTGACCGCCGGGGAGTTGGACGCGTCGACGTAGAGCATGCCGATGGTGAGGCCGCGCTCCTGGAGGTAGTCGAGGCCGGCCACCACCAGTTGGCGGCCCAGGCCGGAGGTTCGGTTGCGCCGGGCCGGGTCGACCGCGATGACGTAGATCTCGCCGAGCGGCGGATCCGTGTTCGGATGGACCTTCGTCCAGCAGAAACCGTCGAGGCGGCCGTCGGTGTCGTCGTGGAGCAGGAACCCGGCCGGGTCGAACCACGGCTCTGACTCGCGCTGCTCCAGAGTCGCCCGGTCCCAATCGCCCTGCTCGGGGTGCCACTGAAAGGCCCGGTTGTTGACCTCCAGCCAGGACTCCTCGTCGACGCCGACGCGGAACGGTCGAGTCACAATCGGCTTCGCGGTCCGCAGCGAGTCACTGAGCGGTAGGGGCCGGCGCATCTGATAGAGCACCCGGCCGGGCACCAGCCCCACTTCGGCGGCGATGTGCTCGTGCTCGGGGCGGGGCTGGTTGACCCACATATGCACGTGGCCTCCGCCCTCGGAGGCGATGACCCGGGTGGCTTCACGGACGAGGTCCAGGCCGATGGTGTTGCCGGGCACCCGGTGGTGGGGGTCGACGACGAACTCCAGGGCCCAGCTGCCGCCGCCCCGTGAGACCTGGGCGTATCCGACCGGGTGATCGTGGCCGTCCTCCCACGCGACGAGGCCAGCGAAACCCTCGCGGCCACCTTGGACCAGGTCCAGCCAGGCGTGCTCGTCGAGGGCGGCGTGGGCATCCACGGCCGACGCCGCGTCGAGCAAACCTTGGACGGCGGTCACGTCGCCCCGGCCCATGTGAGTCTTGATGTCAATGTGGTGCACGCCACGAAGGGTACCGGCCGGCTCGTACGCTGTCGCCCGTGGCCCGACCCCGAACCCCCAAAGGCCGAGCCCGGGAGGCGGCCACCCGGCTGGCAGAGGAGTATCCCGGCTCGGCCCAGGACCTCTGCGAGCTCAACTTCACCACCCCGTTCCAGTTGCTGGTGGCGACGGTCCTGTCCGCCCAGACGACCGACGACCGGGTCAACATGGTCACGCCGGCGGTCTTCGCCCGCTATCCCAGCCCGGCCGATCTCGGTCACGCCGATCCCGAGGAGCTGGAGACGATCATCCACTCCACCGGGTTCTTCCGCTCGAAGGCCAGGAGCCTGATCGGGTTGGGAACGGCGCTGGACGAACGCTTCGGCGGCGAGGTGCCCCAAGCCATCGAGGACCTGGTGACCGTGCCGGGGGTGGGCCGCAAGACCGCCAACGTGATCCGCAGCGTCGGCTTCGACCTGCCTGGGCTCCCGGTCGACACCCACGTCACCAGGCTGACCCGGCTGCTCGGTCTCACCGAGGCCAGCGACCCGGTGCGCATCGAGGCCGACGTCTGCCGGCTGCTGCCTTCCAGCGAGTGGGGGGCATTCAGCCTTCGCCTGATCCTGCACGGCCGGCGGGTGTGCATCGCCCGCCGGCCCCGCTGTTTCGACTGCGTCCTCGCTGACTTCTGCCCGTCGTCGCTGATTCCAGTCAAGTCACAGGGGATCAGGAACCCGTCGAGTCGACGATCCGGTTGAGGCGCCGCCGGGCTCCCCGGAGGGCCCGCTCGACCTCGAACAGATCGGGTCCGACCACGTCGCGTTCGTCGCCGACCAGGCTCTCGGCGATCCGGGTGATGCGACCCGCCAGTTCGTCGAGGCTGGTCGAGACGGAACTCAGTTCGGCGCGCGCAGACATACGGGTACCATCATGGACCCGATGTCACCCCGATCCGCACCATCTTTGCTGACCCGCTTGGATCTGCGCGGGGAGACGGGTGATCTCCGGCGCCTGCTCCCAGAGCCAGGTGCGACGGACGACGAGCCCACTGCGGTCGTGCAGGCCATCCTGCACCGGGTCAGGTCGGAAGGAGACGGCGCCCTGCGGGCCTTCACCCTGCAGTACGACGGGGTGCGGCTCGACGAGCTGCGCGTCCCGGGCGAGGAGGTGAAGGCGGCGCTGGAGGTCATCCCGCCGGAGCTGCGCGCCGCCCTCGAGACTGCCCACGGCAACATCGTCGCCTACCACCAGACCCAGCTCCATCCCGACGGACGCCACGAGCGCGACGGGGTGGTGGTGCGCGAGATCGGCGTCCCGGTGGACCGGGCCGGCCTCTACGTGCCTGGCGGGCGGGCCCCGCTGGCGTCGACGGTGCTGATGACCGCCGGCCCGGCCCGGGTGGCGGGTGTCGCCGAACTGGCCATGTGCTCGCCGCCCGGCCCCGACGGCCGGATCGCGACGACCGTGCTGGCCGCCGCGGCCGTCGCCGGCGTCGACGAGGTGTACCGGGTCGGCGGCGCCCAGGCCATCGGGGCCCTGGCCTACGGGACCGAGTCCATTCCGGCGGTCGACGTGATCGTCGGGCCCGGCAACCGCTACGTGGCGATCGCCGAGCGGCTGGTCGCCGGTCAGGGGGCGGTCGGCGTCCCCTCGGCGTTCACCGGACCCTCCGAGGTGGCCGTCGTCGCCGACGACACGACGCCGGTCGCCTACGCCGCCATCGACTTGGTCGTGCAGGCCGAGCACGGCCCCGACGGGCTGGCTTGGCTGGTCACCTGGGACGCCGAGGTGGCCGCCGCCGTCTCGGCCGAAGTCGATCGCATCGTGGCCGCCTCGCCCCGCCGGGCCGACCTCGAGTCCACCTTGGCCACTTCGGGCATCACCTGCCTGGTCGACGGCCCGGGCGAGGCCATGGCGGTGGCCAACACGGTGGCGCCCGAGCACCTCCAGCTCATGGTGGCCGAGGACCTGGCCGACGCGCTGTTGGCCCAGGTGCGCAGCGCCGGGGCCGTCTTCATCGGGCAGTGGGCCCCGGCCAGCCTGGGCGACTACATCGCTGGGCCCAACCACGTCCTGCCCACCAACCGCACGGCCCGCTTCTCCTCGGCGCTGCGGGCCGACGACTTCCGTACCCACATCCACGCCGTACGGGTCAGCCCTGACGCCATGGCGACGCTCGGGCCCAAGGTCATCACCCTGGCCGAGACCGAGGGGCTGCCGGCCCACGCCGACTCGGTGC
>PMHH01000103.1:3206-9013 GCA_003156595.1 Acidimicrobiaceae bacterium | reverse complement strand
GCCGGGTCGGTCGAACGACCCTGACCATCCAGGGTGGCGCCCAGGTCGTTGACGACCACGGCCGCGCCCTGCCGGGCGAACTCCAAGGCGTGAGCCCGGCCAATACCCCGGCCGGCGCCAGTCACCAGTACGACGCGTCCCTCGCAGATCAAGACGGCACTCCTCCTCTGGCGCGCTGGCGCAACACGTGTTTCATCACCTTGCCGCCGGCGTTGACCGGCAGGTCTGCGACGATATCCACCCGTCGGGGCACCTTGAAGTTGGCGAGCCGTTCTCGGGCGAACGCGATCACCTCATCAGGGTCGACCTCAGCCCCGCGGCGGGCCACCACAAACGCCATGCCCACCTCTCCGAGACGGTCATCGGGCATGCCCACGACCGCGACCTGCGCCACGCCCGGGGCTTCGAGGAGGGTGGCCTCGATCTCGGCTGGATAAGCATTGAAGCCGCCCACGATGTACATGTCCTTGAGCCGGTCGGTGATCTTCAAACCGCCGGCGGTGTCAAGGACCCCGATGTCACCGGTGTGGAACCAGCCCTCTGCGTCGATGGCTTCGGCGGTGGCGGCCGGGTCCTCGAAGTAGCCGTCGGTCACCGGGTAGCCCCGGACCACGACCTCCCCCGGGTGGCCGGGCTGGGTCGGCCGATTCTCCTCGTCAACGGTCGCCACCTCCACACCAGGGATGGGACGGCCGCAAGTGGCGGACACCACCTCGAGGGGATCGCCGGCCCGGCACATGGTGACCAAGCCTCCGGTCTCGGTCAGGCCATAGGCGGTCAAGACGACGTCGAAACCGAGCTCGGCGCTCATGCGGCGCAGGAGCTCGACGGGGACGCTCGCGGCTCCGGTCACGGCGAGGCGGAGGGACCGCAGGGACTCCCGACTCTCGGGCGGCACCTCCAATAGGGCGTAGTAGATGGTCGGCGGGCCGGGAAAGACGGTGATCTGTTCTTTGGCGATGAGCACCGCGGCCGCCGCCGGATCGAAGACGGGGACGGGATACACGGTCGCCGCCGCGGTGATGGCCGCCACCAACCCGGCTTTGCAACCAAAGGAATGGAACAGCGGATTGACGAGCAGGTAGCGGTCGCCCGTCCTGATGCCAAGGGTCTGGGCGTAATACCGGTAGGAACGCAAGGTGTCGCCGTGTCGGGCTCGTACTCCTTTCGGCGCACCGGTGGTTCCGGACGTGAACATCAGGTCCAACCAGTCGTCGGCACCGAGGGCGTCGATCCGACGGTCCAACTCGGCGACGGCTGCGGGGTCGTCGCCGGCGGACAGCCACTCCGGCCACGATCCGTCGAAGGTCACGGTCGCGCCCAGGTCGGGCAGATCCTGGCCGGCCAGCAGAGCTGGGTAGTCCCGGCCGAGGAACTGTCCAACGGTAAACAACAGCCGGGCCCGGCTGCGCTGGAGAATGTAGGCGGCCTCAGCACCCTGAAAACGGGTGTTGAGCGGGACGAGAACGGCCCCGGCCGAGGCACAGCCCAGGAAGGCCTCGATCCACGCGGCCGAGTTGGGCGCCCAGATTGCGATCCGGTCGCCTGGGGCGATCCCGGCCGCCACCAGCGCGGCTCCGGCCCGCAAAGCCCGTTCGGCCAGATCGGCGTAGGTGAGGCGGAGGTCGCCGTCAACCACCGCCTCGACATCGGGATGCGCAGCTGCGGTCGTCCGGAGAGCCGCCGGCAGAGTGACGGGGAGGCCGCTGTCGGTCACTTTGTCGGAACCATCCTCAGTAGACAAGAATACGATTCCACCTTAGACGACGAGCCTGGAGGCGGGGCCATGAGCAGTGATGCGGCATTGGACGAACGATACCGGCCGGCGTACGGAGGTGACCTCCTGATCCGCGGACTGTCTCGCGATCCATCCAAGCCGGCCGTCTACCTGGGCGATCGGGTCCTGACCGCAGGTGAGATGGCCGATGAGATAAGCCGATATGTCCAGGCCTACGAGGCGTGGGGGGTAACCCAGGGCAGTTCGACGGCGACCCTTTCCGCCAACCGGCCCGAGGTGCTCTTCGCCATGGGGGCCGGGATGATCGCCGGCTGCCGAGGGACGCCGTTGCACCCCATGGGCTCCCTCGACGACCACGTGTACATTCTCGAGGACGCCCAGATCGAAACCTTGTTCTATGACCCCTCGGCCTACGAGGAACGGGCTATGGCCCTCAAGGAGCGGGTCCCTTCCCTCAAGCGGGTGGTGGCGTTGGCTCCCACCGATGCCGCCGAGGACGTCCCCACCGCGGCGGCGCGGTTCGGCGCCCGCCGGCTACGCGCTGCGGTCGCAAGCCCTGAGACCCCATCATCGATCGCCTACACGGGAGGGACGTCCGGCCAGCCCAAGGGGGTCGTCGGCACTTACCGAAGCGGATCCACCATGACGACCATCCAGATGGCCGAGTGGCAGTGGCCGAGCGAGACCCGGTTCCTGTGTTGCACCCCGCTCAGCCACGCCGGGGCGGCCTTCTTCGTGCCCACCCTGCTGCGCGGCGGGGCGTTGGTGGTGCTGCCCTACTTCGATCCGGAGCGGGTGATGGACACCATCGAGCGGCATCGGATCACGGCCACCATGCTGGTGCCGACGATGATCTACGTGTTGCTCGACCACCCGAAGTTGCAGACCGCTGACCTGTCCAGCCTGGAGGTCCTGTACTACGGGGCGGCGGCGATGTCGCCGAGCCGTCTGGCGGAGGGGATCGAGCGCCTGGGGGACGTCTTTTTCCAATTCTACGGGCAAGCCGAATGCCCGATGACCATCACCGTGCTCCGCAAGGAAGAGCACCGGGTGGACGATCCCCAGCGCTTGGCCAGCTGCGGCCGCGCCGTACCGTGGCTCGACGTCGCTCTCTTGGACGAGGAGGGCCAGCAGGTGGATCAGGGCCAGCCCGGGGAGATCTGCGTGCGAGGCCCGCTGGTGATGAAGGAGTACCTCAACAAACCCGAGCAGACCGCGGAGGCGTTCAAGTTCGGCTGGCTGCACACCGGCGACGTGGCCCGGGCCGACGAGGAGGGGTTCCTCACCATCGTCGACCGCAAGAAGGACATGATCATCACGGGCGGGTTCAACGTGTTCCCTCGCGAGCTTGAGGACGTCCTTTCGTCGCATCCGGGGGTATCGGCGGCCGCGGTCATCGGCGTGCCCGACGACAAGTGGGGCGAGGCCGTCAAGGCGGTGGTCGTGCGCCGGCCCGGGGCCGATGTCGGCCAAGAGGAGCTCATCGCCTTGGTCAAGGACCGCAAAGGCTCCGTCTCGGCGCCCAAGTCGATCGACTTCGTCGAGGCCATCCCGCTCAGTCCGCTGGGCAAGCCGGACAAGAAGGCCCTCCGGGCGCGCTACTGGGCCGACTCCCATCGCATGGTCAACTGAGTGCCCGATAGAGTTCGCGTCTGAACATCCATTTGACGATCGAGGAAGCCATGGTCAGCGCTGAGCGTTCCGGCACCACGGACGAGCGCACCTCGGAACTCACCGCCAGCTTCTCCGACACGGCCCGGGCCCTGTTCGCGGCCGGCAGCGCCGTCGATACCCTGCAAGCGGTGGTGGACCTGGCCGTGGAGACCATCGACGGCTGCGATTTCGCCAGCATCTTCGTCGTCAAGGGGGACGAGGTCACGACCCCCGCCGGCACCGACCCGGTCGTGGCCGAAGTCGACGTGGCCCAGCACCAGGCCGGGGAGGGGCCCGGACCCGATGCCATCGCCCAAGGCGGAACGGTCTACGCCGAGGACCTCGCCGACGATCAACGGTGGATCTCCTTCGGGCCGGTGGCGGCGGCGGCGGGGGTACGCAGCGCGCTGGCGATCCGCCTCTTGGCGGATGAAAGCACTCGAGGCGCCGCCCTCTGCCTCTACGCGCGCTATCCCCAGGCGTTCGGGGTCCTCGACCGGGCCAAAGGGGTGATCCTGGCCGCTATGGCTGGCCTGGCTCTCACCGCCGCGGAGGCGCACGACGACGAAGTGCGCGACACCCTCCAGGCCGCCCTCACCACCCGGGAGATGATCGGCCAGGCCCAAGNNACCAGGCCTTCGACATCCTGCGTCGGGCGTCCCAGCACCTCAGCACCAAGATCCGCGACGTGGCCCAAGCCCTGGTCGACACCGGAGAGAGCCCACAGACCGGCTCAGTCCTGCCCACGACGTAGCGACCAGTTCTGGTGCCCGACGAGCAAGGCCCGTCCGTCTACCTGGCCGGCCCGGACGGGTTCACGCCGGCGGGTCTCCATTGGCATCGTCAGGTTCTCATTCCAGCCGTGCGGGCTGCGGGCTTGCACCCGTTGTCGCCCTGGGGCGCGGCGGACTCGCCAGCGGACCCACCGGGCTCGGTCGGCTCGGTCGACCCGCCGGGCTCTGTGGATGACCTTTTCGTCACGCTGGCGGCGATGCCGGTCGGCCCGGACCGGCGTCTGCGCTACCAGGACCTCGACTATGAGACCGGCGCCACCAACGCGGCGCTGATCGATGGCTCTTGCGGCGTGCTGGCCATACTGGACGGCCCCGATGTTGACTCGGGCACCGCTGCCGAGATCGGCTACGCCGCCAAGGGTGGTCTCCCCGTCGTCGGCCTGCGCACCGACAGTCGCCGCACCGGTGACAACGAAGGGGTCACCGTCAACCTGCAGGTCGAGTATTTCATCCGGCTCTCCGGCGGCGCGGTACACNNAGCAGCGCAGCTAACACCGGGATCAGGCGCTACCAGGCCGGCCTGTCGTCCGGTCGCAGATACTGCGTCCAGACCGTCCCATCCCAGTAGCGCATCATGCCGGTTCCTTGCGGGTCCGGGAACCAGGCGGGCTCCGGGACGGCCGGCGGCGCATAGGGCGTCGGACCGCCGGCCCAGCTCAGCTGCTGGTGCAGCACACGGGGCCGAACCGATAGCAAGTACAACAGGGTGCAGAACCACCCCAGCGCCACTTCCAGGACGATCCAGAACGCCTTGTTCTGGCCGGCGCGTCGGAACGCCCATTCCGGGTGGCTGGCCGTATCGACGATCCCCCAGATCCAGAATGCCGCGGTCCCAACCGCCGTCAGCCCGATGACGATGACCCAACCTGGTCCCATCGACGCCCTCCTCGCTACCCCGGATCGCACCATAACTGCTGCACCGCGCTCCCGGAGACAAATGCCGCGATTTCTCCTGCCGCTGTCCGCGCCACGCGACGGGAGCCGGCCCTGAGTGCGGCCGCCGACTGTCAGCCCGACGCGGGTTGCGCCTCTCGGGCCAGCTCGGCCGCGATCTGGATGATCTGGTCCTCCTGGCCCCCGACGAGACGTTGGCGCCCACACTCGAGGAGGATCTCGGGCCCCGACACGCCATAGCGATCGGCCGCCCGGTAGGCATGCTTGAGGAAGCTGGAGTAGACGCCGGCGTACCCCATGATGAGCGCCAGCCGGTCCAGGGTGGGCTCCTCGTCCATGACCGGCCGGACCACGTCCTCGGCTGCGTCGATGAGTGGGAGCACGTCGATCCCGGTCCGGATACCCAGCCGCTCGAAGACGGCAGCCATGGCCTCGACACTGGTGTTGCCGGCGCCGGCCCCGAACCGACGGGTGGACCCGTCCACCTGCAACGCCCCAGCCCGCACGGCCAGGATGGTGTTGGCCAGNNGGTTCTCGTGCCCGTGGAAGCCCACCTGAGCCTCCGACCCGATCTCGGCCACCAGGGCGGCGACGCGGTCGGAGGCGTCCTCCATGACCATGGCCCCGGCCGAGTCCACCACGTACACGCACTGGCAGCCGGCGTCCACCATGATCCGGGCTTGCTTGGCGAGTACCTCGGGTGGCTGGCTGTGCGCCATCATCAGGAA
>PMHH01000103.1:1648-3191 GCA_003156595.1 Acidimicrobiaceae bacterium | reverse complement strand
CGGCCGAGATGTCGTCCTTGGTGCCCAGGCCGGGCAGCATCAGGGCCGCGATCTTGGCCCGCGTCGCGGTGGCCACCGCCGCCTTCATGAGGACCCGTTCGTCGGTGTGGGAGAACCCGTAGTTGAAGGAGCTGCCCCCCAGCCCGTCGCCGTGGGTGACCTCGATCACGGGCACGCCGGCCGCGTCGAGCGCAGCCACGATGGAGGTCACGTCGTCTTCGGTGAACTGGTGGCGCTTGGCGTGGGACCCGTCCCGCAGGCAGGTGTCGGTGACCCGGACGTCGAGAGCATCGGAGTAGGGCACGTCTACTCGCCTCCTAGGAGATGGCGGGCCATCTCGTCGCCGACTTTGGCGGCTGCCGCAGTCATGATGTCCAGGTTCCCGGCGTAGGGCGGCAGGAAATCGCCCGCGCCCTCGACCTCGATGAAGATGGCGACGCGGCCCGTTGTCCCGCCCTGGCTGTCGGGAACCTCGTCGAACTGCGGATCGCTCCGCAACCGGTAACCGGGCACGTAGGTCGCCACCGACTCCACCATCTGGCGGATCGAGCCGTCGACCTTGTCGTGGTCGGCGTCACTGGGCAGCGAGCAGAAGATGGTGTCGCGCATCATGATCGGCGGATCGGCCGGGTTGAGGATGATGATCGCCTTGCCCTTGGCCGCGCCGCCCAAGACCTCGACCCCGCGTGACGTGGTGCGGGTGAACTCGTCGATGTTCTGGCGGGTCCCCGGCCCCGCCGAGTCCGACGAAACGGTGGCCACGATCTCGGCGTAGTCCACCTCGACGACCCGACTCACGGCGTGCACCATGGGGATGGTGGCTTGGCCGCCGCAGGTCACCATGTTGACGTTCATCTCATTGATGTGCTCCACCAGGTTGACGGGGGGCACCACGAAGGGGCCAACGGCGGCCGGCGTCAAGTCGATGGCCCTGATACCGACGGCGAGGTAGCGCGGGGCGTTTTCTTTGTGAATGTAAGCGGAGGTAGCTTCGAAGACGAGCTGGGGGGGGTCAGGGCGGGCGAGCAGCCAATCGACGCCTTCGTGTGATGCTTCCACGCCCAGCCGGCGGGCGTCAGCCAAGCCCTTGGACTCCGGGTCCACCCCGATCATGTAGCGCGGCTCGATCCACTCCGAGCGCAGGAGCTTGTAGAGCAGGTCGGTCCCGATGTTGCCTGACCCCACGATGGCCGCTGCGACCTTGGACATCTACGGCTCCTCTACTGAAAGTTGACGGAGACACCGCCGAGGGTGTCGAAATCGGCCCGAATATTGTCGCCGGGGGTCACGTCGTAGGCCCGGGTGCACGACCCGGGGAGGATCACATGACCGGCCTCGAGGGTGACGCCAAATCCGTGCACCTTGTTGGCCAACCAGGCCACCGCCGTCACTGGGTTGCCGAGGACCGCACCACTGCTGCCCGTGGCGATGACCGTGCCATTACGCCGCAAGGTGGCGCCGACCGTCCTGAGGTCCACCTGCTCGATGCGGGTGGCCCGGCCTCCGAGCACCACCCCGCATGACGAGGCGTTGTCGGCGATGG
>PMHH01000103.1:0-1639 GCA_003156595.1 Acidimicrobiaceae bacterium | reverse complement strand
CTGGCACAGGCGCGCCGTTTCGACCTCGTCGTCCTCGAAGACGAACATGTCATCCAGGAGATGTCCGTAGTCGGGCTCGTGGACACCCATCATCTCCTGCATAGCCTTCGACGAGAGGCCCACCTTGTGACCCCGGATGAGGCGGCCCTCCGCCAGTCGCCGGCGGATGTTGATCAGCTGGATCTCGTAGGCGTCGACCACGTCGATGCCCGGGTAGTCGACGGTGAGCTGCCCGATCGGCTCCGCGGTTCGCTCCGCTTCCCAGAGGGCTTTGGCAGCCAGCTCGCGTTGGTCCGAGCTCAGGGTGGTCACGGCACCAGGATGGCCGCTGCCAGGTCGTAGCTCAAAGCGGCTGTTCCGGCCAGCGAGACAACGTCAACCGGGTCACCCGCCGGGGCGGCGTCGCGACCTCTACTCTCCTTCGTCATGCAGTTCACCACCATGCTGTCCATGATCGACCCGTCCTACTACGTGCCCCTGGCCCGAGCCGCCGAAGAGACCGGCTTCGACAGCATGGGGCTGGCCGACAGTATCTGCTACCCCAAGGAGTCGGACTCCACCTACCCCTACAACGCGGACGGGACCCGGGAGTTCCTCGAGAACAAGCCGTTCATCGAGCCGCTGGCGTGCACCGCCGCCATGGGGGCGGCCACCTCCACCCTCCGCTTCCACACCGCCGTGCTCAAGCTGCCGATCCGCAATCCGGTCATCTTCGCTAAGGAAGCCACCTCCGTTTCCGCCCTAACGGGCGGGCGTTTCGACCTGGGCGTGGGGATCAGCCCGTGGCCGGATGACTACCAGGCCTGCGGGGTCCCCTGGGCCGGCCGGGGCCGGCGGTTCGAGGAGTGCATCGAAGTCATCTCCGAGCTGGCAACCGGGGAGTACGTGGAGCATCACGGCGAGTTCTACGACTTCCCGGCCATCAAGCTCAATCCGGGCGCCAAACTGCCGATCCTGATCGGGGGCCACTCGGAACGCAGCCTCGAGCGGGCCGCCCGCTTCGGCGACGGCTGGTTGCCGGCCGGGATGGCCAGCGACGAGCTCGCCACCGCCATGGCCCGTCTGACCGAGCTGCGCAAGCGCAACGAGCGCGACCACCTGCCCTTCGCCGTCCACGCCATCTCGATCGACGCCTTCAGTGCGGACGGGGTGCGACGCCTGGCCGACCTGGGCGTGACCCACGCAGTAGGGGGTTTCGGCTCCTTCAATCCCTATGGAATGGAACCCGACACCGAGACCCTGCAAGCGAAGATCGACGCCTTCCACCGCTACGCCGACCGGGTGATCTCCAAGGTCGCAGACCTGGCTGAGGGGTAGGGCGGCGGGCCGCTACCCCCGGCCACCCTCCACCGCCGGCCGGCCACTGCCCGCCGGCCGGCGCCCNNGGGTTCCCAGGTGGGTGCCGGGCCAACCCAAGACGACGTCCAGGGCGGCTTCTTGGTAGCACTTAGCGATCTTGGTAGCCGGGGACGACCACATGAGGTCATGTCCACATGAGGTCATCCCTGCTACCAAAAAGCGTTTCTGCTACCAAAAAGCGTTACATGTCGCCGATAAGGTCGGCCACCCGGTCCTGCCACCCGAGGCCTACCACCCGAGGCCCGCCACCCGAGGCCGGCCACCCGAGGCCCGCCGGCCG
>PMHH01000001.1 GCA_003156595.1 Acidimicrobiaceae bacterium | reverse complement strand
GCCACATGTTCACCGGCAGCGTGCCCATGCTCCGCGCCGGCGGGAATCCGATCCGGGCGTCGTCGGCCGCGATCACCAAGTCACAGAGCATAGCCAGGTCGATCCCACCGGCGAGGCAGTAGCCGTGGACCTGGGCCACCACCGGCTTGTGCATGTCGAAGATCGTCATCATGGCCCGCTGGTTGCGTTCGATCTGCCAGATGTCGTCGTCGGTGGACGAGATACCCCGAAACTTCGAGGCGCCCTCCCGGATACGCAGGTCCTCGCGCCGGTCGCGACCCAGGTCATATCCGGAGCAGAAAGACGGTCCCGCGCCCCGGAGCAACACCGCATGCACCTCGCGGTCCTCGTCCGCTTCCCACAACACCGACGCCAGCTCGTCGAGGAGGGCAGCAGAGAGCGCGTTTCGTTTTTCGGGTCGGTTGAGCGTGACGCGAGCCCAGCCGCCGACCAACTCGTAGATGACGTACTTCATTTGGATATTGACTCCTACTCGAGGGAGCTCAGGACGGGAGACCGAGCTCGCGTTTTGAGATGATGTTGAGCTGGATTTCCGAGGTCCCGCCTTCGATTGACAGGCCGAAGGCGCGCAGCCATTCGCGTGCGGCGCGCAGGTCCTCCTCGCTAAACCCGTCGCCTTCCCATCCGAGACCCGACGCGCCGCGAAGGGATTCCTCGAGGTCTCGGCGGCGCTGGGTGAGCTTGGCCCCGGCGTATTTGAGGACCGATGGGTGCGGTCGAGCTGGCCGGCCCTGCCCATCTCGGAGGCGCGGCGCTGTGTCAGGCGGAAGGCAAGTTGGTCGATCTCGGCGGCCGCTATGGCGACCGCCACGTCGTCGGGCAGTCGGTCGACGTCGTAGGCAGCACGAGCAACGTCGACGAGATCCAGGAGCAGGGTGGCGAGGCAGTTGTCAACGGGTCGGATGTCAGCTCCTTTGCCGCCGCGAAGGAGATGGTGGACGAGGCGGTGGAGTTCTTCGGGCGCCTGGACGTGCTGGTCAACAACGCCGGAATCCTGCGGGACCGGATGCTGACGAACATGACCGAGGAAGAATGGGACGACGTCATCCGCGTAGATCTGAGGGGCACCTTCGCAGCGTGCCGTCACGCGGCGGCGTACTGGAAGCGCTGGCCCAGGGCGGCGCCGACAACCGCGCCCGGATCATCAACACCTCGTCGGTGTCGGGTATCTACGGCAACCCGGGTCAGACCAACTAGGCGCCGCGAAGCAGGGCATCGCCGCCTTCACCTACATCGCCTCGCTCGAGCTCGCCCGATACGGGGTCACGGTCAACGCCATCGCTCCGGGAGCCCTCACCCGCCTCACCGAGGACCTCATCGGAGGCGAGATCACCAAAGATGCGAACAGCCAGTTCGCCCCGCTGGGTGGCACCCCTGTGCACCTGGCTGGCCAACGAGCGCTCCGAGGGAGTAACTGGCGGGGTGTTCGAGACCTCGGGCCGGCTCCTGGCCGTGGCCGAAGGCTGGCACCGTGGACCAGTGGCCCGGCCGGTGGAGGACCCGGCGGCGGTGGACGAGGTCATGCGGGAGCTGCTGTCGAAGGCCCGACCGCCGGCTGGGATGGACGGCGAAGACGCTGTGAGCTGATCTTCGTCGACGCCAGCCCTCCGGTCTTGCCGTACTGTAGTCACCCTATATAAGGTCTCCGGGATGATTCATCCCTTCACCAGGAGATGCGCCTGATGGCGTACGCGGTCCTAGAGCGGGCGGCTGACGGCGTCGACGTCGTTACCCTTTCGGCCCCCGAGAAGATGAACGCCATCGGCGAAGCCGGCCTCCGGGAGCTCAACGCGTTGTTCGATTCAGCAGAACAGGACCCGACCGCCCGGGTCCTCGTCGTCACCGGGAGCGGCCGGGGATTCTGCGCAGGGATGGATCTCACCCAGAGCTCCGCGGTCGAAAGCGCCGACGGTCCTGGGTTCGCCTACAACGCCCTCTCCGGGTCGAAGAGCCAGTGGAGCCGGCTGGTGCCGCGGATGAGAGAGCTGCGACTACCGATCGTGGCCGCGGTCAACGGTGCGGCCCTCGGAGCCGGGTTTGCCATCACTCTCGGAGCTGACATCCGCATAGCCTCGAGCGAGGCGAGCTTCAACTCCGGCTACCAGAAATTGGGCATCTCGGCCGCCGAGATGGGCCTGAGCTGGATCATGCCCCGCCTCGTCGGCCTCGGGCGGGCGACCGAGATCCTCCTGACCGGCCGCACCGTGCGGGCCGAAGAGGCCGAGCGTGTCGGCCTGGTCACGGCGGTCGTCTCGCCCGATGAGCTGATGCCGACCGCTCTAGCGACCGCGTCGGCTATCACCCGCCATACGCCGCTAGGCGTCTGGATGACCAAGGACTCCCTCAACATGGCGGCCTCGTCTCCGCTGGCGGTGACCATCGAGTTCGAGCTGCGTTCCCAGATCCTGGCCATGCCCACCGAGGACGCCCGCGAGATGCGCAGGGCGGTGCGCGAGCAGCGCCCGCCTTCCTTTCGGGGACGCTGATCCAGCATGGCAACTGAGGCTTTGATCGACCTCGAAAAGTTCCTTGCATCGGAGTGGGACCCCGACCTGACTGTCGGGGAGTGGTGGGAGAAACTTGGAGTCGAAGGCTGGTCGGCGCCCGATTGGGACCCCGCCTGGTACGGCCGGGGGCTTTCGCGCTCTGACGGCACGTCAGTTGCTTTAGCCATCAAGCGCCACCGCGCTTTGCCCGCCCCCGGAGGGCTCGGCCTGATGCTCGCTGGCCCGACGATCGCCGCCCACGGCACTGACGACCAGAAGCGTTCCTACCTTCGAGACATCGTGACCGGACAGCGGAGCTGGTGCCAGCTGTTCAGCGAACCCGGCGCAGGGTCGGACCTGGCCGGCGTGTCCTGCAGCGCTGTGCTCGACGGGGACGAGTGGTGCATCAACGGGCAGAAGGTGTGGACCTCTGCAGCGCAGGTGTGCGACATGGGGATGCTGCTGGCCCGGACGAATCCGGACGTCCCGAAGCACCAGGGCCTGTCGTGGTTTGCGTTCGAGATGCGTCAACCCGGTGTCGTGGTTCGGGCGTTGCGGGAGATGACCGGTCGTTCGGTGTTCAACGAGGTTTTCCTCGACGATGCCGTTGCTCCAGTCGGTGCGCTTCTCGGCGGGCGCGACCGGGGGTGGACGGTAGCGACGACGACCTTGATGAACGAGCGGGCCGGGCTGACCGCGGGGGGCCACAGCGCCGGGTCGTTGGCGTCCGCCGGCCAGTTGGCGGGTGACCTGGCCAGGAGGGCCGGAGATTTCACCGTCTCCCCCAAGCGTCGAACCGGCGACGCGCTGGCGTACATCAACGACGCGGCCGCACGGGTGACCGAGCTGGCGGTGCGGATGGGGCGGGCCGAAGATCCACTCGTGCGGCAACAGCTGGCGCACCTGTACACCCTGGTCAACCTGGGCCGCTACAACGGTCTGCGAGCCAAGGCCGGCGGGAGCAAAGCGGTTCCTGGTCACGGCAACATCGACAAGCTGACCATGAGCGACATCGGCCGGCGCTGCCGGGACCTCAGCCTGTCCCTGCTCGGACCCACCGGCACCCTGTACCCCTACAACAAGGAGCAGAGCATCGCGCTGGCCGAGCAGGTCGGAGACTTCGCCCTCGTCGGCGAAACGGCACTGTTCGCGTCCGCGGTGTCGATCTTCGGCGGCACCGACGAGATCCAGCGGAACATCCTCTCCGAGAGGGTGCTTGGGTTGCCGAAAGATCCACACGACGTCAAAGCCGTTCCTTTCCGGGACCTCCCGAGGAATGGGTGACATGGGGATGAAGATCGAGCGCAACCTGACGGCCCCGCTTGTCCGGGCGGGCGAGGACGCGTTGAGAGCCGAGACCGACGGCTTCGATGCGGTCTGGTCCGGTGAAGCAGCCAACGACCCCTTCCTGCCCCTGGCGCTGGCCGCGACCTCAGCGCCGTCGATCGAACTCGGAACGGGTATCACCGTCGCGTTCGCCCGCAGCCCCATGACCGTCGCCGCGGCGGCGTGGGACCTTCAGCGCCTGAGCGGCGGGCGCTTCACTCTCGGGTTGGGCAGCCAAGTACGGGCACACATCGAACGGCGCTACTCGATGCCGTGGTCCAAACCGGCGGACCGGATGCGGGAATACGTGCAGGCCGTCCTCGCCATCTGGGAGGCGTGGGAGACCGGGGGGCCGCTGGCGTTCCGAGGCGAGTTCTACCGCCACGATCTGGCGCCGCCCTTCTTCCGGCCCCGGCCGCTCAAGCGACCGCGGCCCAAGATCTTCGTGGCCGCCGTGGGTCCCCTCATGACCTCGGTCGCATCCGAGGTCGCCGACGGGGCGATACTCCACGCTTTCACCACGGCCGAGTACATGCGCGATCGATCACTGCCCCATCTCGAAGCCAGCCTCGCCGCCTCGGGGCGTTCCAGAGCCGAATGGCAGATCGTGCAGCCCGCCATGGTCGCAACCGGCACGACAGAAGAGGAGATGCAGGCGGCCATGGCTGGTGTACGCAGCCAGATCGCCTTCTACGGTTCCACCCCGGCGTACCGACCCGTGCTCGACTTGCACGGGTGGGGTGACCTGCAAGTCGAGCTCCATGACCTGGTTTCGCAAGGTCGGTGGAGCGATCTGTCGCGCTGCATCGACGACGAAACTCTCGCCGCGTTCGCGGTGGTGGGCCAGCCCGACACCATCGTCGACCAAGTCGAAGACCGATTCGACGGCTTGGTGGACCGGGTGATCCTCCATACTCCCTACCGGGTCAGCGACGACCTCGCCGCTGCGATCTCCAAGCAGCTGCTCGAACGCAAGCGACCGACCTAGGCCAAGCACCGGAAGTAACAGTCATCGCTTCAGTAGTTGGTTGTGTTGGCCTGCTCTCGGAACAGGTCCGGGCGTCGGTGCGTCTCTGTCGAAGTCCACCGGCCCTGCAACCGACGGTCTCGCCGGTGCGCCGGCTTCCTCCGGTACCTCCACGAACGCGCCCGACGCGATGGCCTGGGGGTCCCCGAGCACGCTTCGAGTCGTGGTGGTGGGGCGCCCACCAAACGTCGGATCGATCAAAGCGCTCCGCCCACTCCGCCATCGGCCCGGCCGCGAACGCTACGTCGAGCTCCGCGATCAAAGCCTCCCGATTTCGGAGGCGCTCCTTGGCTCCAGCGATCGTCCATCGGCACCGAGGTCCGGTCTCCCGATCCCCTCGAGCAGCCTCGGCCAGTGGCGATCGCTCTCGGCACCGAGGAGCCAGAAACGCTCACTGTCAGCCGCGGCGTAGCAATTCACGAGAGGGTTCATTTGCTTGCCGCGGGCCGCAACACCGCGGGTCTCACCGAAGGCCTGAAGCTCGCAGAGGTTCGACCCATGACCGGGTAGATCCGCCGCGTCACCTGCCCAGAAGGCGCGATCGACCGTGCCCCGGGCCTGGCCACGATCGACTGATCGGTCCTGCGTGATGATGCGCAAGACTGAGCCGGTGACCGCTACAGGCATTGGGCGCGGAAAAAGGCGGGCGGGCGTGGCGGCTGTCTACGCGATCAGTCCCGAACGAAGTCGTACCTGGCCAAACCGCGCTA
>PMHH01000165.1 GCA_003156595.1 Acidimicrobiaceae bacterium | reverse complement strand
GAACTCCTGGCAGAACTCCCGCGAACCGTTGAGCATCTCGATCCTCTGCAGCTCGACGCCGGGCTGGTGCAGCGGGAGGATAAACACCGTCAGCCCGCGGTGCTTCGGCACGTCCCAGTTGGTCCGGGNNTGGTCCAGATCTTGGAACCGTTGAGCACCCACTCGTCGCCATCGTGTACCGCGGTCATCTGGGCGCCGGCCACGTCGGAACCCCCGCTCGGCTCGGAGAGGAGCTGCATCCAGATCTCCTCGCCCTTGAGGATGGCCGGGATGTGCCGTTGTTTCTGCTCCGCGCTGGCGAACTCGAGCAACACCGCGGCGCAGGGCGACATGGTGGGCACCGACAGCTTGTCGGGCCATTCGTGGCCGGCCAGCTCGACGTTGAACGCCCGCTGGTGCTCGGCCGTCAGTCCCTGACCGCCGTACTCCGGCGGGAAGCAGATCCCGGCGAACCCGCCGTCGAACAGCTTCCGCTGCAGGGCGCGCGCCTGTTCGACGGCGGCCAGTTCCTCGGCTTCGGGGACCCGTTTGAGGGCGAAAGAGTTGAGCTCGTCCGAACTGACCGGCTCGAGGTTGTCGGCGATCCAGGACCGGGCCCGCGCCCGGAACGCCTCGACGTCCTCCACTGGTTCCGCTGCTGCTTCTGCGTCGTCGGTCATGCCGTGGCCCGGTCCCGCTCCGCTATGTCGGCCAGTCTCAGCTGGTGATCCGTTGGTGTCCCGAACAGGGTCCGGTCGAGGGTGACCCGGCGCAGGAAGAGGTGCAGGTCGTGGTCGTACGTGAGTCCGATGCCCCCGTGCATCTGGACGCAGTCCTGGACCAGATCGGTGCCGTACTGGCCGATGAAAGCTTTGGCCGCACTGGCCATCTCGGCCGCGGCGGGCTCCCCGTCGCCGACCGCGAGGGCAGCTCGGTCGGCTATGGCGTGCCCGGTTTCGAGCCAGGCCTTCATGTTGGCGAAGCGGTGCTTCAGAGCCTGATACGACGCCAGGGGCCGGCCGAAGCTGTAGCGGTCGAAGGACCACTCGACGGTCATGTCGAACGCAGCCTGCATCGCTCCTACCGACTCGGCCGAGAGGATGACGACCGCCAGCTGGAGCTGGCGTTCCACCTGCTCGCCGGCTTGGCCCGGCTCCCCTACCAGGGCGGTCGCTGGCAAACGAACGTCCTGGAAGGTGACCTCCCAGAAGCGCCGGGTCAGGTCCACCGAGTGGAGCGGCTCGAGGGAAACCCCCGCGGCGCGCGCCGGCACCAGCACCTGGGTCATGCCGGCGTCTTCGCCTTCGCCCCCCATGCCGGTGACGAGGAAGTGCGAGGCCTGCTCCGCCGAGGAGACCGGACGCTTGGTCCCCTGTATGACCAGTCCGCCGCCGGCCCGCTCGATCCGCAAGCCAACGTCGCCGAGCCCGTGGCGGGGCGGCGGCTCGGCGAAGCACCAGGCGACAACCGACTCGCCCGACAGGATCCGGGCCAACACCTCGCCGTGAGCTTCCCCGCCGGCGGTAGCGAGCGCGGCGGCGACCACGTTGGTGTCGAGCAGGGGCCCGGGTGCGGCGTGGTGGCCGAACTCGTAGGCGACGAGGGTGAGGTCGATCAGCCCCTGCCCGCTGATGCTGCCGCCGCCTCGGTCCTCGTCCACCAGCAGGGAGGTCCATCCCAGGTTGGCGCCTTGTGTCCAATAGCTGCTTTCGAAGCCGGCCGGGTCGTAGCGCAGCCGCCGCACCTCGCTGATCGGCATGCGGTCGGCGAGGAACTTGTCTGTGTTGAGCCGGAAGAATTCCTGGTCTGAGGTCGGTTCGAGGAGCACGGGCTGATCAGAAGGTGCCGATGCCGGCGGTGAGGACCGGAAGCGATTCCCAGCCGCGGACGGTCGACGTGTGGGCCTGCACCGCGTTGGAGTAGTCGACCTCCCAGTCGGGCCAGCGCTCGAGCACCTCGTCGAGCGCCACCCGGCCTTCGAGACGGGCCAGGGCGGCGCCGAGGCAGAAGTGCAGGCCGTAGCCGAAGCTCAGGTGGTGGCCGGCCTCGCGGTGGATGTCGAAGCGATCACCGTCGGGGAAGTGGCGCTCGTCGCGGTTGGCTGAGCCATTGAGCAGCACCATCGCACTGCCCTCGGGGATCGCCTGGCCGTGGTGCTCCACGTCCTTGGCCACGTAGCGCGCCTGGACGGGGGAGGGGGCCTCGTAGCGGAGGATCTCCTCGATGGCCTTCGGGATGAGCGTCCGGTCGGCCGCCACCTCGCGTCGCTGGTCGGGGTGCTCGCCCAGGGTCTTGCCGGTCCAGCCGATCAGCCGGGTGGTCGTCTCGTTGCCGGCGCCGGCGAGCATGCCGATGTAGGTCATGACCTCGGCGCGGCTGAGGCGGCGGGTGGTGCCGGTGTCGTCCTCGAACTCGGCCGTGATCAACTCGGTCATCAGGTCGTCGGAGGGATGCTCGGTCCTCCAGTCGACGTACTGGGCGAACAGTTCCTCCGGGCCGTTAAGGGCCCCTTCCCTGCTCATCACCGGCGCCCCTTCCTCGAGGCGCAGGCCTTTGTCCAGTTGGTCGCGGATGGCCTCCTGATCGGACTCGGGTATGCCGAGCAGGTAACCGATGGTGCGCATCGGCATCTGGGCGCCGAGGTCCCGGATGAAATCGAAGCCACCCGACCCCATCAGGGGATCGAGCGACCGGGCGCAGAACTCGCGGATCTTGGGCTCGATGGCCAGCATCTTCTTCGGTGTGAACACCCGCGACATCAAGCCCCGGTGGATGTCGTGGATGGGCGGGTCCTCGAAGAGGATGATCCCGGGCGGGATCCCGAAATCGGCCCGGATCAACTCGAGCACCGAACCCTTGCCGGAACGGTAGGTGTTCCATTCGACCAGGGCCGGCTCGACGTCGTCGAAGCGGCTCAGGGCGAAGAAGTCGTACTTCTCGTTGTAGTAAAGCGGGGCTTCCTCTCTCATCCGCTTCCAGAGCGGGTAGGGATCGGCGTCGATGCCAAAGTCGTAGGGGTCGTAGTAGAGGTCGCTATCGCCGATGGTCGCCAACGGATGTCCTTTGCGCCTCAGGCCTTGGGCCAGGCCAGGGATTTGATCTCAAGGTAGTGGTCGAAGCCGGACAGCGCTTCCCTCCTAAGTAGCCGACTCGCCAGGGCGCCGCGGGGCCACGGTCACCGAGGGGATGTGGGCGGTCGGACCGCAGCGCAGCACCGAGTCCACCACCCTCACCACGTCCTCGACGTCGACCAGCGACCCGGCGATCAGGCCCCGGGACGTCCAGACCGGGTAGAGCTCACCGGCCAGGTTCCAGTCCCAGTTGGACGGGAACTCGGTCGTCCCATGGCCCTCGCCGCCGGCGCAGTCGCCCACGACGACCCGGGTGAAGTTCAGCATGGGGTACTCGGCCCGCCAGGCCTCCACCAGCTTGTCGAGCGCGGCCTTGCTGACGAGGTAGGCGCCGAGGCCGGGCCACGGGTCGGTGGCCGAGGCGCTCACCGTCGAGAGGTAGGCGGCCGCCCCTCGCGACTCGGTCAGGTAGGGAATGGCCGCCGCGGTGAAGTGGGCCGCGCCGATGACGTTGGTGTCGAACAGCCGGCGCCACGTCACGGTGTCGGTGTCGATGAGGCGGCTGAGCGCTCCGATGGCCGGGGTGTACACGATGGCGTCGATTCCGCCCAGCCCGTGGGCCGCCTCGTCGATGGCGGCCCGGCAAATGTCGGCGTCGGTGACGTCGCACCCGATCGCCAGGGTGCCGGGGCCGGCCTCCTTGGCCGCCTCCACCAGCCGGTCCCGGCGCCGGGCCATGAGCGCCACTTCGGCGCCGCGCTGGGCCAGACCGATACCGATGCAGCGGCCGAGCCCGCTGGATGCGCCGACGACGACTGCCTTCACGTGTACCTCCTCGCTCGAGGAATGTCCTGCCTCACGTTCCGTCTCGCCGGAGAAGCAACACCCCGGAGCGTGCCGCCACCCTAGGTGACGACGGCCAGCTTCGTCTCCGGGACTTGGCGCTCGCCAGCTTCGTGGCGCAGCTGGGTCATCGGATAGCCGGCTTCTCCGGCTCGCCGACCATGGGGGGCACGTCGCAGATCCAGCGCAACCTGGTGGCCACACGCGTGCTTGGATTGCCAACCCAATGACCTTTGCATACGACCTCCCCGAGGAGATCCAGGTCGAGAGCGACGGACCGGTCCGCATAGTCCGGCTCAACCGACCGGAGCAGCTCAACGCCACCAACCACGCCCTCCACACCGCCATCGCCTCCGTGTTCCCCCAACTGGATGCCGACCCCGAAGCCCGGGCTGCGGTCATCACCGGCAACGGCCGGGCTTTCTCCGCCGGCGGTGACTTCGAATACATCGACGAGCTGACGCGCGACGAGCTGATGCGCCAGCAGACCATCGTCGACGGCAAGAGGATCATCAAGGGCATGGTCGAGTGCCGGCTCCCTCTGGTGGCGGCGGTCAACGGCCCGGCCATCGGGCTCGGCTGCAGCCTCGTGGCCCTGTCGGACATCGTGTACATGGCCGAGAGCGCCCACCTGGCCGACCCCCACGTGCTCGTCGGCCTGGTGGCTGCCGACGGAGCTGCGCTCACCTGGCCCTTGCTTGTCAGCCTCCAGCTGGCCAAGGAGTACGCCCTTACCGGTGACCGGATATCGGCCCGGCGGGCGGCAGAGATCGGGCTGGCCAACCACGTGGTCCCCGACGACGAGGTGCTCGACCAGGCCCTGGCCTGTGCCCACAAGATTGCCAAGCTGCCCAGACTCGCGACCGAGGACACCAAGCGAGTGCTCAACATCCACCTGGAGCGGGCGGTGCAGTCGGTGATGGACTTCGCCTTCACCGCGGAGTACCGCTCCTTTTCCTCGCCGGAGCTGCGGGCCAACGTCGACCGTTTCTTGAAGCGCGACTAGACGACGCTGCTGACGTCAGGGGGATCGAGGATCCACCACCGGCAGGGTGGATATATCGCAGAACTCGCTTTGCGTAGTGGGACTATCAGATAAGCCACCCCTCGCCTCGCGGGAACTATCGTCCGGGGTTACAACGTCAGACGGACCATGACACCAAAAACGCGCTGGCTCATCCCGCTCCTCCTCGTCGCCAGCTTGGGCGTCGGCGGGTGCAGTACAGCCACCCACACCGCCACCCTTACCCGCAGCCTCGGTGGCTCTGCCAGGGGCGCGCTATCCGGCCAGTTGATCGTCGAAGGGGGCCCTCCTCAAGGCGGCAAGCCGCGCCCGATATCCGGCGTCGTGACCTTCCTCCATCAGGGAAGCGTGACGGCGAAAGTGGAGGTCGGAGCGGACGGGGAGTTCTCCCAGGCACTGCCGCCAGGCAGCTACCAGGTAAAGGTGTGCACCTCGCACATACAGCAGGTCAGCTCGAACGGCTCGCCCGTCGACGCCTGCCAGACCCCGGTCCCGGCGATAGTCCATGCCGGGCAGACCGCGACCGTGCCGATCCCGTACTTCGCAGTCCCCTGACGGTCCTCTCCAAAGCACCGACGGCGTTCTTGTCCGGCAGCGCCCAAACCTGCGCCCTGATCTTGCCGGTACGAACAGGTGTTTGGTATGTTGGTAGGAGTGCCTTGTGGTCGGGCCTGACGACCTCCTCGTTGTTGATGCTTGTAGATGAGGAGGTCTGTGATGGATGTCGGTCAGTGGCTGATCGATCACCGGGCGGAGGCGGATCGGGCGGAGGCGGTGTGGCTGGAGCGGTTGGCCGAGTTCGACCGGGAAGGCTGGTGGGCTCTGGACGGCCAGTTCTCCTGCGCGACGTGGTTGGTGTGGCGGACCAATATGGCCCGCTCGACCGCGTTCGAGAAGTTGCGGGTGGCGCACGAGTTGGCCCGCCGGCCGATCGTGGCCGAGGCGTTTCGTACCGGCGGACTGTCGTATTCGGCGGTGCGGGCCATCACCCGCTGTATGCCGACCAGGAGCGCCCGCCGGCCGATGACGCCGCCCAACGCCGCACCGTGAAGATCCTCCGCGGCGACGGGGGAGTAGGCAAGGTGGAGATCACCTTGGGCGACCTGGAGGTGGAGGAGTTCGCTGCCACCCTGCAAGCGTTCCTGGACCTGCAATACCGGGCTCGTTCTGGGGACGAGTCTTCAGCGGAAGACTCCACTGGAGATACAGAGGCTCCGATGGAGGAGGCCAGCCGGGCGGCCAAGAAGGCGGATGCGTTCATGGACCTGGTGCGCACCGCTGTTGAGCACGCCGACGGGGGCCACGCGGCCGGCGACGACCGCTACCTGGTCCACCTGGTCCGACACCAGGATGGGGTGGGTGTCGCCACGTTGGACGGGCGGCCGCTGCATCCGACCGACGCGGCCATGGTGGCCTGCGACACCTCGGTGGTGGTCCACACCGTCACTGAGGGCGGGGAGCCGCTGCGCCTGGGTCGCAAGACCCGGGAGTGGAACACAGCCCAGCGGCGGGCCATCAGCGTGCGCGACGGCGGCCACTGCCGGTTCGTGGCCTGCCAGTTCGCCCACTACGACATTCATCACATCCAACCCTGGGAACAGGACGGGACCACCGACATCGACAACGGCGCCTGCCAGTGCAGACGCCATCACCACATGATCCACGCCGGCTACCGCATGCAAGGCGACCCCAACGGAGAACTGCGCTACTACCGCCCCGACGGCACCTACATCGGATCCACCTACCCCGCCCACACCCGCCAACTCGCCGACGTGTGATCTCACCACACCCAGGCGGTGGCCGAATCCATCCGGCAGCTACAGGAACACGGACTGGCCGACCCCGAGCTGAATCCCTAGACGGAGCCGGTGGCCATTCGCGTGGTGGCGGCGAGCG
>PMHH01000066.1 GCA_003156595.1 Acidimicrobiaceae bacterium | reverse complement strand
TTCGAATCCCTCTCCCTCCGCACTCTGCTCGATTCCAGGACGGCCGCGCTCCATCCATCAAAAAAACCCTTGCTACATAAGGCGAAACCGACGGACCACACCTCAACAGATACCAGCCGAGCATCGCCGGTCTGCATGGAGGGCCATAAAATCGGCCATAATCTTCGGACGCAGACGTCCAACCCGAAAACGGCCAAACAGTTCATCCGGGTGAGTCTTCGGCGGGCCTCCTTTTCGACGAGCCTGCCTCGACCCAGCTGAATAGACCACTGTTCAGGGCGTTCTTGTCGGTATCGCTCCAAGATTCGATGCCTGTCCTTGGCTGCCGACTCGGTGACGAAGATCCGCCAGCTCACCGCCGGGCGTGCTGGCCCAGGTAGGCGAGCAGCTCGTCCCAGTCGGTGAATCGCGGCCCGCATGTGTCGGTACGGTTGCCGCTGTGACCAGAGAACACCAACCTAACGGCGGGGCCGACGTGGCCGGACAACTTCGCCGGCGGGTCGATGAACTCGAAGCAGAGAACCTGCGCCTGCGATCCCTGCTGGGCATCGATGACCGGGCCGCCGAACCCGCTCCGAGGTGGGAGCCGACTCTATTCGGAGATGTCGAGGCCAAGCCCGCCGGGCCGACGATCACCCAAGCATCGTCCGCGCACGAGAAGGTCGCCTTGTTCCGGTCACTGTTCCGAGGACGGGACGACGTCTACGCCCAGCGTTGGGAAAGCCTGCGGTCGGGGAAGTCTGGTTGGTCGCCGGCCCTCAAGGGCGGTTTCGCTACGGACCGGGGACGCCCGAAGGAGTACCTGCCGCTCACCGATGAGGTGATCGAGGCGCATCTGGCCGGCCGTCATCACTTCGGGCTCTACCCACTCCTGCGGGACGACACTTGCCAGCTACTCGTATGCGACTTCGACGGTGAGGGATGGCTTCTCGACGCCCTGGCCTACCTGGACGCGGCCAGGGCGGATGGGGTGCCAGCCGCCCTGGAGCGATCGCGCTCAGGAGACGGCGGGCACGTTTGGTCCTTCTTCGAGGGCCGCCTGCCGGCCGCCTCGGCGCGGAGGATTGGTGCCTACTTGGTCCGTGAGGCCATGACAGTCCGGGCGGAGATTGACCTGGCCAGCTACGACCGTCTCTTCCCGTCGCAGGACTTCCTGCCCCGCCAAGGATTCGGGAACCTGATCGCCCTCCCGCTAGAGGGTCAGCGCCGCAAGGAGGCCAAGACGGTCTTTTAAGATCCAGGGTCCCTCGACCCCTACCCCGACCAGTGGGCGTTCCTGTCGCAATGCGAACGGATGAGCATCAAGGCAGCCCTTTCGATGGCCGAGGCGATCGGGAACGTAAGCGCAGGGCCGGATACCCGCTCGTACCGTCAGGCTCGGCTACGCCCTCAGCCGGTCCCCGAGTCGGTGCGGGCGGTGGCTTCGGCCATGCTCGCCATCGATCGGATCGGGGTACCACCAAGTGTCATATCGGGGTTGAAGCACGCCGCCTCCCTGGCCAATCCGGAGTTCTTCGAGAAAGAGGCGAACCGGTTCTGGACCGGGAACACACCGCGGTTCATCCGCTGCTACCGGGAGACAATCGACCAGCTGCTCCTGCCCAGAGGACTGCGGCCCGAGGCCGAGCGAATCCTCTCCGAGGCCGGTTCACGGCTGGACGTGTCAGACGACTACCCCGCCGCCGACAGGGTCGAGTTCGAGCTTCGTGCCCAGCTGCGCCCCGAGCAACAGGAAGCGTTAGAAGCTCTCCGCCCTCACCAGCTCGGCGTCCTCGTCGCCCCTCCCGGCGCCGGCAAGACGGTCATGGCTTGCGCCCTGATGGCCGACCACCAGGTGCCTACTCTGGTCATAGTCGACCGGCAGCACCTCGTCGATCAGTGGAGAGATCGGCTCGGGGCCCACCTGGGTCTCACGAAGAAACAGGTCGGCCACATTGCGGGGACACGCAAGGCGAGCGGGATCGTCGATATCGCCATGGCCCAGAGCCTCGCCCGCAGCGAAGCCTTAGCAGACCTGACCGGCGGTTACGGACTGGTGGTCGTCGACGAGTGCCATCACGTTCCGGCCGTGACCTTCGCACGGGCCGTCCGCCAGATCCCCGTCCAGCGTTGGCTGGGCCTGACCGCCACCCCATACCGGCGTGACGGCCTCCAAGCCATGATGGCCATGCACTGCGGCCCGACCCGGCACCGCATGGCCGGATCGGCGGACGCCCAAATGCTCAACCGGTCGATCGTCGTCCACCCTACGGACCTTCCCAACGAGCCGGGGGAGCATATCCAAGAGACGTTCCGGCGCCTGGTGGAGCACGAGCGGCGGACGGCAGTCATCTGCGCAGATGTCGGCGCCGCCTGTGCATCCGGTCGCAACAGCCTGGTCCTGACCCGCTGGACTGAGCACCTCGACGCGATTGTGGGCGGACTGACCAGCCTCAGCGTCGAGGCACTCGTTCTGAGAGGAGGCATGGGCAAGAAGTCGACCCGAACTGTCATCGAGCGTCTGGGCCTGCCCGGTTTGCGGGGCGCCGTGCTCGTCGCCACGGCCAGCCTGCTCGGCGAAGGCTTCGACTGCCCGTCACTCGACACCGTCTTTCTCGCCTTCCCGATCCGTTTCAAAGGCAGCGTCGAGCAATACGTCGGCCGTATACTGCGCCCGCCCCAGGCAAGACCGATGCGATCGTCCACGACTATGTCGACCTCGACGTGCCCGTGCTCGCCCGGATGTACACGGAACGGGCTCGTGGCTACCAGACCGTCGGGTTCACGCCGCCGCGGCTCGGATCGCTGACTCGTCGCTCGCCACCGCAAACTTGAACAGGCCCAGAAGAATTGACAGACCGAAAGCGCCCTTGCTGCGGCTCCGCTGGCGGTGAGCGGCCATTTGTGTATGGGGACGAAGGGCTATCAATGCAAGCGGACCACCTGGACCGGCACCCCGGCTGCTGCTGCGCCCGGTCGAGCATCGCCGAGGTTGCGACGACCGCGACAGACGCGTCGAGCACGATCGCAGTGGCCACCGCCTCGGCGGTCAGAATGTTCAGCTGTCCTGGCAGCGCGGCCATGACAGGCACCAGACGACGGAGATTGAGGATGCCGATGCTGTCCGGAAGGCTCGCCATAGCACCGAGGACCTTACGTTGGTCATCCTCAGTCATAGCGGCGAAAGGTCCCGACAACGAGCCGCCGGTCGGGTGGGCGATCGCTCTGGCGAGCCGCCAGTACCAGTAGCCCGTGGTAAACAGCTCTCGTCGCTCAAGAACTCGCAGGAACGGCTCTACCACCGGTGTCGCGGACCCGACCACCACATCGAGCAGAAGGCGGTCGTCGACGACGATCAAGAGTTCTGGTCAGCCCTCGGTCAGGTCGGGGTCTTCAGCGATACAAGCCTGAGCGGCTTCCTCGTAGGCCCCTGATGCGGCGTATTCCAGAAGAGCGGCCCGTGCAGCTTCAGGAAGGTCCCAATGGGTCGGACCAGTCAGCGTGAGCTCGCCCGCCGCCTCAGCTTCGGCACGTACTCTCGCTCCCAGCGAGCGAAGATCGTTGACCGAGATGGACATGCAGAAAGAGTACCGGTCGACCCGCGTGAGAGCGGACCGCACACCCACGGCCATAACGACGGCCATAATTTCCGGCCAACTCGAGCCGATTCAAGCCGGCTCGACCGACCCGACGACGCGAGAAACCGCAGGTCAGGCCAATGTCAGCCGATCCCGCCGACAAGTGAGGAGGCTCTTGAAAAGCCTTCAGGGGAAACCCTGCGTGGGTTCAAATCCCACTCCCTCCGCTGGTCAGGCAGGCTGTGGTCGGGTCCGCTATGGATCGCGTGGCCTGAGTTGACCATATGTATTGCTCGATCGGTGGCGCGTTGACCTCTACGCAGAGGTTTGCATATTGGCTGGCTGTGGTGTCGGGCGGTCATAGATCTTCCGCCGGTCCCGTTCACCCCAGGACGCCATCCTGCATGCCCAGGTCCGCTCGCAGCTGATCGACATCGAGAGGTTGTTCCCCCTCGTTGGCGGCCGAGTCGGCGTCGTGTTCGAATTGGCGCAGCAGAGACTCGAGTAGCACCCTCTTTCTCGGGGCCTTCGCGGCCGCACGCGGGGTGGCGTTGTCCAAGGCGGGGACCTTCTCGTCCGGCCAGTGCTGCCTCCATGTCTCCTCTGCCTCGGGATCGCCTGCTCGACCGCCTCGCAAGCGACCGCCGGGCAAGGCCAGGTCCATCGACGGGTCTATCCGACTGCGAACCGTCGGCTTTGCCTGGGCGCCGGCCCAGCTGAGCTTGGCCGAGAGGGCTTGGAGACGTTGCCTGGAGTTGACTTCGACCCGAATTGCGCCGGCCTCGAAAACGACGGTTCCACGGAGCCACCGTCTGGGTCCGACCGGTGGCTCGATCGGGCCCCACCCTCGTTTGCGGGCCTCGGCGTGAAGCTGGGCGAGCGAGTTGGCTGACTCCGCTTCTGACATCTGGCGGCCCAGCCACGTCAGCTGTCCCGCCACCTCGTCAGGTTCGCCGGGCCGGTCGTCGCTGTCGAAGTCCTCGTCGGTCAGCAACTTCCGGCGAACCTCGGCTGGGTCGTCGGCGGGGAATACCGCGCTGATCAACTCGATCGGGTCCCCGTCGGTGTTGGACAAGGCCGGCAGCCGGCGACCGGCCTCCTCGACCATGCCGACCAGGTTGCTCAGCGAACCGCCCAGCACCTTGGCCGTCAGATCGGCCTGGTAGGAGTCCATGGCATCCAGCACGTCGACCAGAACACCGTGGGGTCGTGGGCGCTCGCTCCGGTCGGGCCTGGGACGGGGAGCTTTGATGCCATGCTCTCGGGCCAAGCCAAACACCACCTCGTCGGCGACGCGCAGCGCCGCTTCGGTGGCCCGGTCGGCCAAGGCGGGATCGAGGACAACCAGTGACTCGCCGCTACGCCACACCCCACCCAGCGGGGCGAGAGGCCCGGCCAGCACGCTCCAGCGTGGGAGACCTTTGAGCTGCTCGGCGGGAATCGCGGCGTAAACCAGCCGGCGGGTGACAAGGTCGGCCACCCACACACCCGCTGCCGGCATATCGGTCGACGCCGGACCCTCACCCGCCACTTGCCACAGCCCATACCGAACGTGGCGGTACCAGGACCGGGCCGTGTCAGCCAGCGCCGGCGCAGTATCAGGAGCGCCGGCGAAACGGCCGAGGACAGTAAACCCATCGGCCAAGTCCTCCGTGTCGGGATCATCCGGGCCGCCCAGCCACAAGTATTCTGCCGCCAACGGTCCCGCCTCACTCGACATCTCGTCGAAAGGACCGAGGCTTCCGGCTTGCCTGACCTCGGAGAGAAATGCGGCCATCTCCTGTTCGCGCCACTCCCGCAGTACGGAGTCGCGGGCCATGAATTCCTCTACCGCCGTCCTCAACCGGTAGAGGAGGGATCGGTCATTGAACCGGTCCAGAAACGACCGCGCCTTTTCCAGTTGCTCAGCGCTCACCTCTGGCCTGGACATCGAGGCGAGCCGATCATCCGGCCAGATCAGAGACACCGTCCAGGCCAGAGCCCGGGCCCGCACCGACTGCAACTCGTCATGGCCCGGCCAGCGGGTGCAGTTGACGTCCAGGACTTCCAACGCGTCCCCCAACTCTCCCCCCGCCATCCGGATCTGGGCCAACTCGGCCGCGAAATCACCGGCGTCCGCATCATCATCGGCGGCCGCGCCCAGGACCACCTCGGTGATACGTCCGGCCTGGGTCAAGTCGCCCGCGTCCTCGGAGATCGAGATGGCCAGACGAGCCACCCGGCTCTCCTCGGAGAGTCGACCAGCCAGCGCCTCGGCAAGCGCTGCCGCCCGTTCGGCGCCGGAACGCTCGACGATCTCCTCGCTCAGGTCGCTCACCAGATCGTCGTTGGTCAGCACCTTGGCACACAGATCGTCCCGCAGCACCTCGACAACCTGGTCCGCGAACGTCTCCGGCGACACCGCCTCGCTAGCGGCCACGTCGGCCAGCTCCCGCACCGCTGACCTGGTCGCCTCTACCGCGTCCGCTACCGCTCGCTGACGCTGCTTGCGTACCTCGATTCGTGCACCCTGATGGTCTTGACGCCTCTTCTGCCGCCGACGTTCCGACTTCTTGGTCACCAGCGGCGAAACTACTCCTAGCTTCTCCACCCATCGAGCCCTCGACGGCGGGGCACGATCGGCATCCCGAATTCGCCATTCGGGTATACTCGAATCTCGAATGAGTGAAAGACCTTTGTCGTGGCCCGGACCCGCGTAAGCGCCATCGATCTGATGGACGCCGCCATCCAGGACTTGGCCACAGCGATCCAAGAGGTCGGACCAGAAGTCGAACGGAAAGCAGGATCGCTAGTCCTCTCTCTCGATCGAAACCGGATCGACATCGAGGTGGTCGCCGCTGCATATGCGACGTCTGCCCGGGTGCGCGAGCTCATCGACACCGCTGCGAGCACCACCAGAGCGGTTCGGGTGCTGGTGTCAGACCGCATCACGGCTGATGCCCGGGCTCAGCTCGAGCAGGCGGGATGGGGTTACCTGGACCGTCGAGGTCACTTGCGACTCCCGGCCTCAGGTCTGCTCATCGACACTGACGTTCGATCCATGGAGACACACCAGCCGGCAATTGCCGACCCGATCATGGGCCGGGCAGGGCTGGCCGTAGCCTACCGACTGCTCACACACTCAAAAGAACCGCTAAGACCGACCCACTCGGGAACAGGGTTCGCGCCCTCCACGGTCAGCGTCGCCCTGCAGCGCATCCGGGACGCCGGACTGCTCGGAAGTGACGGTCGGGCATTGGTGCCCGAACTGTTCTGGGTACTCGCCGGGCAATGGTCGCCAGACCGATGGTGGCTCTTGACGGCCCCCGATCCGAGCGAGGCCGCCTGGCACGACCCAACAGCCGCCGGCTGGTGTCTGTCAGGGACATTGGCCGCCGTCGAGCTCGGAGCACCCATCACCACGACCACCTCGATCTGCGACCTGTACGTGCCGGGACCGGTCGATCTGACCATCGCGGCGCGTCGATACGGTGTAACCAACGATCCAAACATGGCCGCCGCCTCCATCGCGGTCGCACCCGTCGCTGAGGTCACCGCCCACCGGCGACCGCCGCTCGCCCAGGACTGGCCGTTGGCTCATCCCGTGGCCGTTGCCCTTGATCTCGCCCAGGACCAGTCGCGGGGCCGCCAGATCCTCGATGAATGGAGTCCCCCCGAACGTGTCTGGTGAACCCCAGGTCGTCCTGCCCGGAGAGGCGATGATCCGCCTCGTGCGGGCGGCCGCTTCGGTCGCGTCTGCCTCGTTGGGCCAGTACGCCATCATCGGAGGCGTGGCTGTCTCGGCGCGACTCAACCAGGCCCACCGTGCCACCACAGACCTGGACGCGGTCGTCGATGACTCGACTCCACCTTCCGCAATCCATGACGGTGACACTGGGTCGGACGGCAAACGTACACGTGGCACAGTCGCTCTGGAACCCTGCAAAACCTGTGGACGCCGCAAACGCTGCGGAGTAGGATGGTCGGGACAGAGAGGAACTAGTCGTGGAGTTGCACCGCACCCTAAAGGCCGCGCAGGTCTCGGTAGCCCTGGGAGTCTCGGCTGACTCCGTCGGGCGCTACGCCCGAGCCGGGCAGATCCCGTTCGCGGCGACGCCTGGCGGTCACCGGCTGTTCAACCTCGACGAGGTTCGCCAGGCGCTGGCGCCGTCGGGTCGTACGGCCACTCGTGAGGTCTTCGACGTGCCGGAATCCACCCTGCGGCGCCGCCAGCGCCGGGCCATCGTGACGACCTCGGCGGGCGCCCCGTCGGAGCCGGTTCAGAGCCCGGAACCCACACGCCCGGCCCCCTCCGCGGCCGTTGCTGACTTGGTGAGGTCGGCCCGGCGGGTTTTGCGTGCCAGCGCAGCCGTCTAGGGGCTCGGCCCGGCTCGCGGACGACCAGAAAAGGGTTGCCGGCCTCGAGCTGCACCTTCGCAGCCTCGAGCAGGGCGACCTGATCGACCTCGGAGCGATCGCCATCGTCGGGACGACCACCTCCGAGGTGACCGGCACGAGGGGCCGCAAGGCGGCCGGGGTCGAAGTCACCTCCATCACCGTAGAGACCGAGTCCGGCTGGTACGCCGTGCTCACCCAGGACTGCGACATCGTTCGCCAAGCGTCGCTCGAGCCCTGCATCGTCGTGGCCCCCGTGCTCTATGTTCCCGAAGAGGAGTGGCGTCAGCTCCGCCGGGGCATGCTCTCCTACCGGCGCTTCCCCCTCGACCCGGAGGCCCTCGAACCCATCGAGGGCTCAGCCGCCCACCGTTCCGGGTCAACCGGGATGCCGGTGGTCGATGTGCGATACGTCTCGAGCATCGACAAGACGGCGCTGGCCGCCCACTACGACCAGCGGTTCTCCCTGCGCGGCGAGCACAAGGTACGCTTCGCGGACTGGGTCGGCTCCCGGTTCGCCCGCCAATCCTTTGCCGATCCGGTCGCCGACACGATCCTGCCCGAGGTCGCCGCCAGGCTGACCAGCATGCAGAGGGCGCGTGACAACCGGGGCGCCAATGCCACCCCGGCGATGCGGGTTGCCTGCAGCTGCAACGAGTGGTACGTGCGGGCCACCGACCGCTACGTCGAGGTAATGGGCAGGCGTGACCCCGAGCTGGCGAAAGCCAACGGGCTGCTTGCGACCGTCAAGGCAGAACCGACCGAGACCACCTGGAACGTACGGGACTTCGACGCAGGAGCCAGGAAGCTCAGCGCCGAGATCAACCATCGCCTCGGCGGCAGTGGCTTTACTGTCAAGGTCGTCACCGAGGACTTCCATGCGCTTTCGGCAGCGGCGTTCGAGACCTACGCACTATGGGTGAGTGAGGACCCACCGCCACCGTAGACCCCAGCACCCGTCCCGCGGCAGGGATCTGGCCTCGGCTGACGTCGGTGCCTAGGGAGTCGGCGCTCGGAGGTGCTCTGGCCCGCCCGCGAAGGTCATGCTTCCAGGTCGGCAAGCAGCTTGGCGCGGTGCTCTTCCAGCGCAGAGACCTCAGCTCGGAGCCTCTTCAACTCGCGATCGACCCGCGCCACCTCGGCCCTCGCGCGCCGCTGCCGATGGTCCCGATCCTGATAGGTGCTGTCCATGAGCTCCTCGACCTCGCGCCGCAGGAGCCTCAGCCACGGATTGCCGTGGATGACGCCGACTCGGTACTGAAGCTGACCGGCGTCAATCGCGGCGGCGATCTCCTCCTGGGTCAGCCCGAACTCCTTGCGTGCTGTCTTGTCGCTGAGCGTTGCGCCCTTCCGGCTCCACTCCTCTTGCACAGGGGCGCGTCCTTCCGTCTCCAAGAGCCCTACACCGGGCGGCAAAGCGTAACGCCATGTGGCAGATGTCGGTCTCGGGCTAGGTCTCTCCCGTCCCCGGCGTTCACAAATAACCCCCCTGGATGACGTAGCCGGCTTGGCACCTGCGGATCATCCAGGTCCGGCCGTCGACAATCGCCAGAAGCAGTTCGGCATGCTGCTGGGCGTGTTGGATAGCGGGTCAGGCCACTTGCAACCGCTTAGGCGCTGGATTGGGCCCGCGGTTACCGGCAGGTACGGTGGCGCTGGGGACCTCCTCGCACAGCTCGAAGAAGTCCAGCGGGGTAATGACCTCTCCCGAAGCATCTCCAGCGCCACCCGTATACCCCAACGGGACTCAAGGTCGTCGGCATCTCCCTCAAGGGTCGTGGAAAAAGACACCGCGCATGGCTACCCTCCCGATCCAGTCGTGAAAGCTCACGACGTCTCAATCATCGCCACCCGGCGACCACTCCAAGGGAGCCAATAGTCCCAACATCCCTGGTCAATGGTCACAAGCTCGGGCGAGGGCGCCGCTCCTGCCGACGTCGCTCTCTATTGCATATTATCCAGGACCTTTTGCATACCTATGCGCCAGAATGTTGACCATAATTCTGACCATAAGTTCCAGCCAAACCGGTCCGACAAAGGCCAACTAGAGCGACAGGCAAGTCCTATACTTCCTGGTCAGGCCTACTGTAGCCATTCGTAACGACGAATGTTTATTCACTTGAAAAGCCTTGGGATGCAAGTCCCCGGGGGTTCGAATCCCTCTCCCTCCACAGGTCAGAGGCGTTTTTTAGGTCGGAGTAGTGGGTCTTTATCCGTCCATATCCTTGTCCATAAATGTGCAGAGCATGTACAGCCTGTATCCATCATCGTCGCCAGGTGCTTACGCAACGGCCTCGTCCAGTGTTACCACGTCGATGCCCACCTGCATTTGCATGGACCCGCGGCGGTCGCAAATCGCAAACTCGGCGAGCCGATCGGCATCCCTACCGCGCCCAATACCGGGCTCGATCTCGCAAGGAGCCGTCGATCGACCGAGTCTACGGCTGGCCAGCCGTATCTAGCGGCGACGCCGGCGTTGGGACATGATCTGCGGGTGACTTTAGGATCGGGCGTCGGGAAGAGCGTCAGCCCGGGATTTGCAGAGCGCCTACTAGAAGTCATCGACTCCGGGCGCAGAACGGCCACGTACAAGCTCGCCGTCCTACTCGCCCTGCTCGACCTCTGCACGCGCCAGAGCGATGTCGACGGACATGCGCCCAAGCAACTCTCTACTAGAGATATAGCCGAACGGGTTGCTGCGCTGTACTGGCCGCAGGTCGCTCCGTTCGCAGTTCGGGGGCTACCAACGGCGATTGACCTCCGCCAGATCACGACCTCCAGGTCGGCGATCATCGACGCTGTTCGTGAGTTCCGCCGCGAAGCGGGAGGTGCCGGCGCCCACTCATTCCATCTGGCGCGGCTGCGCCTTCCCCAAGAGTTCGCGGGGATGCTCAGGAAAGTCGAGAACACGGTCGTGAGAGAGCCTCTCGCCCGCCTCCAAACAGTGGGATCGTCCGACCGGAGCTTCCCATTTATCTACGAGTTCCTCGGAGCAGGAAGGGCCGTGCGAGCGCAATTGAGTTCCTGCCGGGCGCCGGCGACGAGTTGGTGAAACTGAGCCCCCTTGTTCGGCCCCTCGTCGAGCTCCACTGGACGCGGATGGTCGCCCAATTTAACAGCATCGCCGTGGTCGAGCAGGATCTTCAGGACCATCTGTTCGGCTCTGACCGCGTCACGCCGCCGCTAGACCTGCGTAGAGGGTTGGGCTTCCTGCAGGGAGGCCGATGCTTCTATTGCAAAGGTGAACTGACGGGAACAGCTGAGGCCGACCACTTCGTCCCGAGATCTCGTTGCAATGTCGACGCTATCGAGAATCTGGTCATGGCCGACCGATCCTGCAACAACGACAAGAGAGACATTCTCGCCGGCCCCGAGCTGATCCGCACCTGGGCCGAACGTAACCGTGTCGAGGGGGCGAACCTCGTCCGGATCGCCAACAACAGTCGGTGGGATACCGATGCGACTGTCACGCTTGCGGTTGCGCGCTCGATCTATCGCAACCTGCCTGGTCGGGACACCCCGTTCTGGTTAGGGCGGGGCAAGGTCGACTCGGCGACGCCCGCGCTCGCGGTAGGTGCCCTTCAGATCTGGATCGACGGCTTCAGATAGCCGTCCGAGCCCGATTTTCTGCTTTCACCGCTTCGACGTCGCTTTCGGAACTGGTCTGGGTCAGGAGTTCGGACCGATCCCTTGGGACCCGGCGAAGTCCGCCCAGCTGAGCATCGAATCCGATGAACAAGCCTGGAGTTTCATAGCGCGTCCTTGTCTTGGTGTCAGGCGACACCTAATCCGGTGTCATATGACACACAAGAATGGTGTCACTCGCATATAGTGGTGTTATGGACAACCCCTTCCAGGTCACGAAGCCGGTGGCGCCGGCCGAGGTGATCGACCGGGAAACGGAATCATCCCAACTCGCGGCGCTGGCCCGGGAGGGAAACAACGCTCGCCTGGTCGCCCCCCGACGATATGGGAAGACATCGCTGCTCAAGCGCGCCCAGAGTGACCTCGAGCAGTCCGGATGGGTCACGATCTACGTCGACCTGCTCGGGATCATCACCCTCGAGGACTTCGCCGCCCGCATCGAGCGGGCGTACACAGAGGCGCTGAAAGGGCCGGTCGCCCGCTGGTTTACCGGGCTGCGCCGGTCGTTACGCCCCACGCTGACGGTCGGGGGTGGACCGATTCCGGCATCGGCGTCGCTCGAAGTCGCCGGCCGCCAACGCGAGGCGCTGCTGACCCGCCTGGCCCTTCCGGCCAGGGTGTTTGACAAGACGGGGCAGAGAGTCCACGTGGTCTTCGACGAGTTTCAGGAGCTCGACAACGTCGAAGGGCAAGCGGACGCGGTTGTTCGCAGTGAAATCCAGCATCACGGCGACGCCGCCAGCTATGTGTTCGCGGGCTCCCATCTTCGGATGATGGAGATGCTCTTCGCCGACCGCAAGCGAGCGTTCTACGGACAAACCGAGAGGGTGTCGCTCAACCCACTCGACCCCGAGCCGCTCGCCGGCTATATCGCGAGTCGCTTCGAGCAAACCGGCAAGGAGATCGCGCCGCCGGCCCTCGACGCCGTACTCGAACTCGTCGAAGGGCACCCCCAGCGGGCGATGGCCGCCGCCCACGCTCTGTGGGCCGCCACCGAGCGCACCGCAGATATAGACCAGTGGGAGACGGCTCGGGGCGCTCTGATGAGCGGCGTCGACGACGACCTGAAAACTTCCTGGGTCGAACTCAACACGGCCGAACGAAAGAGCCTCGTGGCGGTAGCGAGAGGCGAACCCCCGTACCAGCGCATAGGAGGTCGTGCCCAAGGCTCCGCCGTTACACGCGCCCTGGCCGGCCTTGAGGGACGCGGAATAATCACCCGAGTCGAGGATCGCTGGCACGTCGTCGACCCCCTCCTGGCTGAGTGGGTTCGGTCGGGGCGTCTCAGCCCCTGAGGACCTAGCTGCCGAAGTTCCCTCCCCACGCCCTCCCCGACCCGTCAGCAAGATCAACGATGATCCGGCGGACTGCCTGGTGCCGATGGGCGTGGGCGGCGAAGTCGTCGACGTCGTGGGCGCCGAGCAACAGGCGGCTCGGCGCAATCGACGCCCGCGACACGGGATGGGCCGGGACGCTCTGACGGTTGAACGCATCCTTGAGCCGACGATTCAGGTCCTTGTGGAGCCCAGCCTCCAGGATGATGTGGACCTGGGCGCGCAGCCGGTCGAGTTCGGGCTCGGCCCGCAAGGACCGCGACGGTCGCCACTCGCGCCAGCGCAGAGCAGCCTCGATATGCGATAGGGCGTGCCGGCCGATCAGGTTGTCGGGCAGAAGCGCCCGAAACGCGTCGACCTGCTCAGGGTAGGGGCACGACATCAGCGCCGGATCGGTGTCCACCTTGCGCAGCGCCCAGCGGACGAGAGGGGCGACCTTGTCACCGGCCCGGCGGTCGTACACCAGTTCGCCTATGTCACGGCGGTAGGTCGAGGCCGGATGGACGTCGAGATACTCACGATCGGTTGAGCCGACCCAGTTGTGCATTGCCGTGCGGGTACGGGCCCGCTCGGCGTGGTGAAGGCTGCGGCGCTGCTGGCGGGCGGCCTGGCGGCCGGTCGAGGGCAGAACCGACTCGGCCATGTCTTTGATCTTCTGGTCGTGGTTGCGCACCAGGAACCTCCTGGAACGCCAGGGCCAGACGGATGTCCGGCTCTTGGGCTGGCGTCACATTCGTGTCACGCCATGCCTCCTTTCAGTTGGGACGGCCGCAACCGTGTCAGGGGCGGGCCGGCGATTGTGACACACGACCCGCCAGCACCCAACTGAATATCCGCGTCCGATCGGCAGGGCCCTCAGGAAAGCGTCGGGCTGACCAGGGCCTCGACGTCGGCAAGCCATCCCGCCAGCTCGGCCAGGGTCGGAGCTAGCTCGTATGGGTGGGCGTGGCAGGCGGACGAGAGGGCGTACCAGCAGTGGCGGGCTCGGAAGGCCAAGGCCTGGTCTTCGAGGTAGTACGGCAGGCAGGTCAGCTGGGCCGCCAGCGGACAGGCCGCCATCCCCGCCGCCGCGCCGGTCCACACTTCGCCGATGGCGTCCTCGAGGGCTTGGCGGGCCAGGAAGGCCACGGCCCGCTGCCAGGAGCCGCCCCAGGGTGAAGAGTTCGAAAGGGTGACCTTGGCCGCGGCCAGGAGCTGCGCCGGGGTGGGACCGTCACTCACGGGAGCTTCTCCCGAACCTTCTCGACGATCTTGCGGACCGCTCCCACCAGCTCACCCATGTCGACGCCCGCGTCGGCGTGGGCTCCTGTGTTGCAGGTCTTGACGGCGTTGGTGGCCCAGGCGCCGATCTGGCTGTTGAGCCAACCGTAGACGTCGCCGCCCTTGGTCGAGTCGTCGAAGATGGCGAGGGCCAGACAGGTGACGACCGTGGTCACTTCCTCGATGGCAGCCTCCACTGACTGGTGGCTGTCGCCGCGGGAAAGGCGGCGGGATCTGACGATGTCGTGACAGGCGCTTTCGATGCCGCTCCGGCACAGGCCCGGTATGACCCGAGCCGCCACCACCTTTGGGACAGATGTGTTGACCGCCAGCTTGCCGGCGTCGCCGAGGTACTGGGCGCTGGGGTCGCCGGCCGACTGGATGTCGATGACCGATTCGGTCTGCCGGGTGACCTGGATGACCCGACCGGGGAGGTCGAGGTAGCGCATGGCGGCGGGTAGGCGGTCGTCGTGGGTGAAGACGATCACCTGGCGGGTCTCGGCCACCTCAGCGAGGACCCAGGCCATCCCTTCGACCTTGCTCGGGTCCATGGCCTGCACCGGGTCGTCGATGACGACGAACCGCACGGACTGTCGTCGGCTGTCGCTCTGGGAAGGAAGACCGACAGGGCGAGGGCGTTGACCTCTCCTTGGCTCATCACCCCGAGGCCCGCGGCCTGCTGGCCGTCGACGGTTACGTCGAAGTCGACCGATCGGCTCGTCGCCACTCCTTCGAGGCTGATCTTTACCAGGTCCACGTTGCTCTCCTGGCGGAGCTGAGACCAGATGTGCGCGGCGCCTTGAACATATGGCTGGAGCCGCTCATTGCGAAGATCGTGGGCGGCGGCTTTGAGCCACCCTTCGGCCTTCTTGATCGCTTTGGATCGAAGTCGGGCAGTCATGGCCTCCTGCTCGGCGATGCACCACGCCCCGATCCGGACAGCCAGAGGGGACCAGAGGTCCTGCCGGCGGACGTACTCCGCGCTCGCGGCGGCGACCAGGTCATCAACGGCCGCCGCCAGGTCTGGATGATTGGTGCCGAGATGTGCGGCCGCCGCCCGCAGGGACGCGACCCGGTCGGCAGCGGGTTCGATCGCGGCCCATCTCGCCCACGCCTCTTCGGCCCGAGCGGCGTCGAGACCGACGGTGGCGGCCTCGCGGAGGACGTCGGGTGGCCGGGTGACCACCTCCTGGGCTCTTTGGGTGGCGCGGTGGCCGGCCGCCTGGGCTCTGTCCATCTCCGACGCCTGGGCCCGCAGGTCGTCGATGCGAGTCCGGGTTTCGTCGAGCCAGGTGTTGGTGAGCGCCCCGGCGCGCCCGCACACCGGGCAGTCACCTGGGCCGTGGACCCCGTAGTGGTCGACTGCGGCGGCCAGGAGGTCTGCGGTGCTCTGGGCCAGGCGTACCGATGAGGTCCCAGCTGCTTCCAGCCGATCGGCGGCGTCGAGCAGCTGGCCTTGGACTTCGACCACCTCCTCGTGGAGCGGCACGTTGAGCGATCGGAGCCGACCGAGGGTGACGAGCGTGCTGTCGGGCGCCTCGGCCGAACCGGTGGCGAGGGATTCGATGGCGTCGAGGTCGACATTTTTACCGGTCATGAGCTTGACCGCTTCGGCCGCTCGCGGGTCTGGGCACCGTTCGAGCTCCGGTACCAGTCCAGCGAGGAGGGTCTTCGGTGTGTTGGCGGTGGCGTCACTAGCTTTGCGGGCGACGGCGAGGCGTGCCGCGATGTCTGCGAGCTCGCCCAAGCCCAGGATGGCGCTGAGCTGGTCGTAGAGCTCGGAGGGTTTGTCGAGCACCACCTCGAGCTCGGCGTGGGAGAGGAAGGGCCGGTAGAGATCCATGGCCTTACCCCACCCGAGGCGGTCGATCCTCGAGTCCGGCTCACCGGGGATCTTGATGCGCACCTGGCCGTCCTCGATCTTCCGGGCGTCCTCGTCCCATCGGCAGGTGACGATGGCGGTTCCCTTGATCCCCTCCATGACCAGTTCGGCGGACACCTCGCTGGGGCCATCGCCGTGCAGGCAGCGCCAACTGCTCCGCCACACCTGCGAGCGGGTTCGCAACCGACGGACGTCTCCGGTCAGGAGAACCTCGAGTGCTTCGGCGAAGCTGGACTTGCCCGACCCGTTGCGTCCGCACACGACGGTCAGGCCGGGGCCGGGCTTGATGTCGATCCTGCTGGCCGGGCCGATACCGCGAAAACCGGCGACCGTGACGGATTTCAGATAGGCACCAGCGGACGGCAGGTCCTCACCGCTCCCGGAGGGTCGCAACCCGCCACCGTCGGTTACGGCCGCGAGGAGGTGATCGGCCGCCGCGTCGTCGAGCGGTACCCGCCCGAGCCGCTCGACAATGGCGTGCTCTATCGCGCTCATAGCTCTCCGGTCACCATCGTGGCAGGCTCCTCACATCTTTTACACCTCCCGCCAGGCGCCGTGCGGTGGCCCGTTGGGAGGGCAACCGACAAGATCCGCCGTCGCACTAGCGCGTCGAACGGCGGACTGTCATGGTTCCGGCATGAGGCGCCGGAGGAATTGGTCGAAAAGGGGAACGGTGAACGCGGTGTCACCGTGGGCAGGGCTATAGACCATGCCCTTGGAGATCAGCCCACTACGTCGCGGGGCCACCGACTCCACCTTGACACCGAGCTGCCCCGCTATATCGCCCGAACGATGCGGTCCTGGCCCCAGCTCTGCCATCGCCCGCAGGTACTTCTTCTCTGCTGGTGTAAGACGGTCGAACCGCACCAGAAAGAAGTTCTCGTCGAGGTGGCTGACCACTCGGGGCGTCACGTGGTCGACCACTTCCCGCACGACGGGACTCTCGTTCGCCGCGTTCCAAACGTGATATCCCCACTCCTGAAGAAAGTACGGATAGCCGTGGGCCCGTTCGATGATCGCCTCTATGGCCTCGTCGGCGAAGTCGACACCCTTCTCCGCGGCCGGCACTCGGATGGCCGCTCGAGCGTCGTCGCCTCCCAGCGAACCGATGAGCGGGAACTCGAACAACCGCTCGGCGTAAGACTTGGCATCGCCAGCAATGCCGGGCAGCTGCGGTAATCCGGCGCCCACCAGCACGACGGGTAGGTCTCGCTGGGTTGTGCGATGGATAGCAGTGATGAGCGCAGCCAGCTCAGCCTCGCTCAAGTACTGGACCTCATCGACTGCGAGCAGGACCCCGCTGTCACGTTCTTTGGCCGCCTCGCCTGTCGCGACGAGAAGGTCTGTCACATCGTCCGACAGGTTTCCACTGTCAGCCGATCCGGCGAGTGCATCCACGCCAATCGAGATTTTTGACCCATCCGGAAGCTGCAGGGAGAAAGTCTTCAACACGCGAAGCGCCTTCAGGACCTTCGCGGTCTTCCTCTTGTTGTCGTAGGCCAGCAGTATCTTGCGCAGTCGGGTAGCGAGCAGTGCCCGGAAGTCACCGGATTCTGGGGCCTCGATGAAGCCGACGGCGAACCCCTCTTGGTCCGCGATCTCCGTGAAGCGGTTCAACAAAACGGTCTTCCCCACACCGCGTAGACCGATGGGCATCAGGCTCTTGCCCGGTCGACCGGTGATGGCGCGACGAACGGTCATGCTGAACTGGGCGATCAACTCATCGCGACCGAGCAGCGCCGGAGGGCTGGTGCCAGCTCCGGGGCGAAAAGGGTTAGTGAACTCATCCATCTCAACAGAAGTTACTACATCTTATTGATCTTATCCATAGGCTGGTTAAGTTCGGTCCAGGATGCGGCTTTCGAAACTGACCTGCTCGGGGGGCGCTGGCGCGCCCGAGCCAATCGTTGAGTTCCTCGTTGCCGCAGTCGAACGCGGCCCGTTCGCCCTTGGTCGGCCCGAACTCGTCGAAGCGACTAACCCGAGGCAGAGCAAAGTCCGCGAGAGTCGACCGTCCGCACGCGGAGGTCCTTACTGGTCGGCGTCGAGAAGACTGGGACGACGAAGGAACGACGCCAGTCGTTCGTTGAGCCTTGCGGGCCGGTCCAGAGCAGCCACGAACCGGTCCCAGGTTTCGTCATCCATCACGAAATGCCGCTGGTCGGCCAACTCCTGACGGGCGCGACGAACCGCCGGCTGCGTCACGAACTCACTCACAGAGGTCCCCCGGGTCTCGGCGGCCTCTTTGATGAGGGCGTTGTCGCGGGCAGACAACCGCAGGTTGAGTCGCTCCTCTTTGATTGGCGGCATGACATCTCCACTGCGTTGGTTTCAGGTACGAGGCGGCCGGGTCATTACCTGGCGGGACGCTTTACAGCGGTTGCGCGTACTAGTCCTGGTCGTTGTACAGATATTGTAAGTAGTTTGGCCTCAGGGCCAGATCTGGGACAATGCAGCCACGAAGCCGGCGTTGGGGTGAGCTTGGGGCAGCACGGCCTTGACCCGGCTGAGTGCTTCTTTGCCACTGATCCCGAACCGGTGGGCCAGGTAGGCAGCCGCAACCGTGGGGGTGCGGCTCTCGGCCATGACGCAGTGGACGAACACCGTCTTACCTTGATTCCGCCACGCGACGGTCTGCTCGGCCAAATCGGTGAGTATGAACTCGAGGTTGGGGTTGTCGGCTGGAGCGGCCTCATCGATGAGCCATACCTCGTGGCTGAGAGTCCCGGCTGGCACGTCCTCACCTCCGACCCGGCAGAGGGAGACGACCACGTCGGGGTAGGGAGGCTCGAGGGCGATCAGCCCGGCGAAGTTTCCGAGGGTGACTCCGGGGTCCTCGGCCAAGGCGACGTTGACCGTGTGGGTGCCGTAGCTGTGGGCGTAGAAGTCAGTGAGGCTGGCCGCCTTCGGCCACCCGGAGCTGTCGTGGCCGCCCCCGGCAGTGAGAACGGCTAGACGGACCAGATCCCGGGCTTGGTAGCCGGGCCAACCTTGCAGCTGCGTCTTCCAGCCGGCCGGCACGGCCGAGGCGCCCCACCGGGCGCCGAGCAGCCCGCCGGCGATGGCTGCCACCGTGTCGGTGTCGTTGCCGATTCGCACCGCGGCGCAGAGCGCATCGTGGAGGTGGCGGCACGGCTGCTCAGCCGGGATCGGGCTTTGGCCGGCGGCCGCGTAGGCGGCCTGCAAGGCGGGGACCACGTAGCCATTGGGGTTGAAGCTGGCCGGGGGCTCCGTTTCCGCCTCAGCGATCCTGGCCTCCCAGAAGCCGCGTCGCTCGGCCGGGAGCAGCCCGAGACCATCCCGGATACCGTCGAGGCGGCCCTCGCGGATGGCCCGGTCGATGGCGACGCACCACAGCACGCAGGCGTCGCCCGCCAGCGGGTCGCCGTGAGTCAGGTCGGAGACCACCCGAGCCTTGGCGGCCAGGGCAGCATCGTCGCCGAGGTGGGCCAGGGCGACCGGGGCCGTGCGCATCAAGCTGCCGTTACCGGCCGCGCTGTTCGGGTGATCCGCGAAGTAGGCGGCCGCCACGGCCGCCACCTCGGCCGTGCTGGTGGCTGCGCCCAGCACCGCCCTGGTCTGGATCCCGACATCCGCCGGCCCCGACTGGAACCAACCTAGGAAGTTACCGGCCACAGCCACCGGGTCGAGCGTGCCAGTGGCGGCCGCGTTGGCGATGCAGATGGCCATCTGGGTGTCGTCGGTCCACTCGCCTGGCTCCCAATGACCCAGGCCGCCCCCGATCATCTCCGGGACGGGCGGAGCCAACTCGCGGAACTCGTAGCCCGCCCCCAAGGCGTCGCCGGCGGCCATCCCGACCATGACCCCAGCCACCCGATCCAACTTCACTGATGCCAACACCATCTCGTCGCTCCTAAACGGCCGTCTTGCAGTCTGACCCAACAGTGGGACGGGCGGTCGGCTCAGCCGACGCCGTCCCGTCGCCGTAGCGGCTCACGTATTCGACCGAGGTGATCTCCGGATCGAGGAACACGGATGGGTCGATCGACACGAAGCGGTCCGGTCGTCTCATGATGCACCGGACCCTAGAACTCGGGTGAGACGGCGAGGCCTATGAGGTTCGTCGTTTTCCGTGGCGGTGAGCGGCTTCGCGCTGGAACCAGTCGGAGTAGCCGGCGACAGTGGGATCGTCGACGTCGACGGGATGCAGCCGTGAACGCCACAGCTCAAAAGACGACTCGGTGGTGGCCGCGGCCCTCCCCAGGCGGTCGAGCCAGACGTAACTGTCCGGAGCGTGGAGCCCGTCGTTGATCGGGTCCCGGCGGGCCAGTATCTCTGCTTCGGTGTCGCCGGCCCAGTCCGGCTTCAGCAGGGTCCGGTCGGGGTGCTCGGCGACTGCCCGGAGCGGCACGAGCGACGGCCGGGCCCGGGCGGCGGTGTCGCGGATGACCGCGCTGACAAGTCGGAGTTCAGGTAGGTCGCGGTTCGCCAGTTCCAGCAGAGAGTTGGGTAGGAAGGTGCGGTACTCGAGTCCGGGACCGGACACCGCCCAGGCGCCGAGGCCGGGCCGGCGGGCCTCCGACCGGTTGAGCTCGAAGGCCCGCCGGTGGGCGTCAGCGGCTGGGATGGTCAGCCGCGACTGGCTGCCGAGGGCGATCATGAGCCCGTACCCGAAGGCCGGGTGTTGTGCCACCCGGACGACCAGAACGAACCCTTGGTCGTCCTCGCAGGTCGTGGCGGTCGTGTCGTGCTCGAAGGTCCATCCTGGGACCAGGTAGAGCATTACGTCCTGGGCCAGGCAGAGCGACACCCTGGCCGTGTCAGCCGTCCGTCCCTGCTCCAGGACGGTCCCGGTGTGGCGACGAAACAACGGATGCTCCCCCTTCCGTCTGACTCCGCCCACCAGGGTGAGGGCCTTGGCGGCGCCGAGGTCGCGCTGGGGGGCCGACTTGTAGGCCAGTTCCTCAGCCGAGGCCACCATCGAAGAGACCACCTGGGCCGCGATGGCCACCGTGTCCTCCCTGACGGTTGTCGACAGGTCGATGCCCGCGCTCAGCGCCAGGATCCCGGTGGGCTGGTCGTGAACCCAACAACCGAGCAGACCTCGGTGATTGAGGCGATCGACGAACTCCGATATCGTTTCGTCGTCTGGCACCTGGCGGGCCAGGCGGACCTCGGCCCGAAAGCGCGGTGGGGCCGCTCCTTTTTCCTCCACTGTCATCCACACGCCGAGTTCGCCGGCCACGAAACCGACCCCATCGGCAGCGGCGACCGTCCACTCCGGCTCGACGCCGAGACGGGCGACGACGTCCTCACACAGCTTGATCATCGGGACCTCCGGTTTCGAGGATCCCCAGTGACGGGATCCGCTCTTACCCGGCGCTGGTCCGCGCCGGGCGGGTCGTCACCCGGGGCACCCGAAAGCGGTACGGGAAGCCGTCCAGCCAGCCGGGGCTTGGCGCTGGAACTCGTGACCTGGCCCCAACCGTACCCCGACCCTGGGACGGTCACGCCGGCAAATGTCCAAAGCGGAAGCTGTCACACCCCGCCTCTACCTTGGCCGCCATGACCTCCCCGTCCACGGCCATCCCCGCCATCCACATCGGGCGAGCCACTCCGCTCGGCCCGGTCACCTACTTCCCGCTGTGGACCGACGCCCCCGACACGAACGGGCTGGTGACCGGGGCGACGGCCCTGATCGACGTGGCCGAACTGCCAGGTCAGCCCGAGGTCAGCCACCTGGCGGTGACCAATCCGAGCGGGGCGCCGGCGCTGCTGATCGAAGGAGAGCTTCTCGAAGGCGGCTGGCAGCACCGGGTGCTCCAACACGACGTCATCGTCGGCTCCGGCCAGTCGCTCGTCGTCGACGTGGCCTGCGTGGAAGCCGGACGCTGGCAGGAAAAAGGGGGACATCGGCGCCAGTCCCGCCGGGCCTCGCCCAGGATCCGGGCCGCGCTGCACGCCAGCCCCGCCCCGGCCAGACAGCACGAAGTCTGGGAACGCGTCGCCGGCTACGAGACCGCCTTCGGCGCCTCGGCGACCTCGTCATATCTCGATCACGTCGACCACCTGACCAGCCAGGCGCCCGACATCATCGACGCGCTCGAATCCGCCCGAGCAGTAGAGCCCCTGGCCGGGCAGCGCGGCATCGTCTTTGGTGTCGACGGCTACCCGGTCGGCATCGAGATATTCGAGTCGACCGCCGCCCTCCAAGCTCATCTCGGGCAGATACTCTCCTCGCTCCTCCTCGACGCCACCGCGCTGGCATCTGGGACCGAGCCGGTCCCCGGACGCAGAGCACGACGCCTCGCCGCCCACCTCGAAGGGCTCAGCCCCAAGCCCGAGCCCGGCCTCGACGGCGGGGGCGGCACCCTCTACGCCGCCGACACCGACAAGATCGTGCTCCGCGGCATCCAGATGGACGGCCGATGGGCCCACCTATCCGTGTACGACCGGCGCCACCCGCTCCTGGCGCTATAACCATTCGCACCGACGCATGTTTATTCACTCGCGTGGTGTTGTGCCGGGGATCTCGGATTGGCGGGATAGGAACATGATGGCGTCGTCCCGTACTGAGCCCTCGCCGAGGAGCTTGTCCAGCGCCCCGACCAGCGCGCCGATAAACGATCGATCCTGCGGGAAGGCCTTAGCGGCTATCAGTACGAGGCGGCATGAGCTAGACCGGAGTCCTTGTCACGCTGATCGAGAGGCACGAAGTCGCGGATGTTGGCGGTGACGAGCGCCCGGCGGCCGCTTGTCGCCCCCGACTTCTCGCTCGACGGCTTATTCGATGCTGCCGAGCGTCTCGGCGAGTTCAGCGAACGAAATCATCATCTGCCGAGCGACGGGTGATTCCTCGAAGCCGAGGTGTGCATAGAACTGCTGGGCGGAGTCGTCGATGGCATGCAGGAGTATGCCCCTGGCGCCGATAGCGCCGGCGGAAGACAACGCCCTCTTGAGCGCCTGGCGAATGATCTCGAACCCAAGACCCTGGCCCTGGTGGCCCAGGTCGACACCCATCCGGCCCAGCAGGATCATCGGGACCGGGTCCGGCGCTCGCTTGCCGACGCGCAAACTGGCCTCGTGTCTCGAACATGATCCGGCGGAGAGGGTGAAGTACCCGAGAATCTCGCGGTCTTCGTGCAGCAGATAGACGACGGCATCTCTGGCGGCCATGGCTTGGCCTGCGTAGCGAACGAGCCAATCGTTGAGCTCCTCGTTCCCGCAGTCGAACACGGCTCGTTCGCTCTTGGTCGGCCCGAACTCGTCGAAGCGACTAACCCGAGGCAGAGCAAGGTCCGTCAGCGTCGACCGTCCGCACGCGGCAGCCCCTAATGGTCAGGGTCGAGAAGGCTGGGACGACGTAGGAACGATGCCAGTCGTTCGTTAGGTTTCGCGGGCCGGTCCAAAGCAGCCACGAACTGGTCCCAGGTCTCGTCATCCATCACGAAATGTCGCTGGTCGGCCAACTCCTGATGAGCGCGACGAACCGCCGCCTGGGTCACGAACTCACTGACAGAGGTCCCTCGGGTCTCGGCGGCCTCCTTGATGAGGGCGTTGTCGCGGGCAGACAACCGCAGGTTGAGTCGCTCCTCTTTGATCGCCGGCATGACATCGACACTCCCTTGAAGTTCAGGTACGAAGTGGACGCGTCGTACCTAGGAACGACACTGTACAGCGGTTGTGCGTACACCCGGGTGGCGGCGTTGTCGTACTCGATGATCAGCGCGGATCTCAGCCAAACGAGCATGTCGTGTCACTCATCTGGCCCAACGAGCTGGAGCCGCTCTTCCATCTCATCCTCCCAGTCATCGGCAAGGTGCTCCTCGCCGGCCCAGAGGCAACCACACGAGATCGACTGACGTCCACAGGCTGGGCACTCCTCGACGTCGCAGCTATGGTGGTGGACCCGGCCCGGAAGGATGCCGCAGTCATGGCATCTCCGTCGGATGCCCTTGAGCCCACGCTCAGACCCGAATGGGACCGGCTGATAGGACTCGCCTTCGATGACGATCGGGGCAGTCACGCATCCCATCGCCGTGGTCATCTCCTGATTGCAGTAGTCGCAAACCGCCATGTCGATACCTCCCTGTTTCGCAACATCATCGTCCGAGACTGTGACATCCAAAGGCATTGAAGTCCCCGAAGGGCTGGCGAGCCATCTGGTGTCCAGACCTGCGGCTTCAAGCTCCACACCGGCAGTCCCACACCTCGGAAGAAGTAAGCATCGGTACGCTGATTGGGATGACGGCCGAGGTCCAGCGTAACTATCGGGCTATGACTCTGGCTGAGCTGGCGGACCGCCTCAAGGATGAGGCGACGGACAGCGGACGCCGGCGCCTCATCCTCGAGTTCGTCGAGGAGTACCGCTGGGAGCCCATGGCCCAGAGGTCCCCTCTTCTGGAACAACGTCCAGCGCTCACTGGTGACCCTAGATATGACGCGTTCCTGGCCGCCCTCGCCGAACACCTCGCTTATCACGATCAGCTCAGCGCCCCGGAATGGGTTCAAGACGGGGATCGGTTCCTTGAGGAGTGGTGGTTCCCGATCGACCTTCCCGCCGTCCGAGCCGACGCTCTGGTGCATTCCCCCGGTGCTTTCCGGATCCGGGGTATCTTCCTCGGCTCCGGGGCTCTCGAACGCGCCTAAATGTCGGAGTTCATCGATAAGACCCAGCTTTACGAGGCCTTCGGACGGTTGGCGATCGCGTTACAACGGGATGGCACGGTGGGCGACATCTACATATTCGGCGGCGCGGCCATGATCCTGGCCTACCAAGCGCGCGAAGCAACCCGGGATGTCGACGCGCTGTTCGAACCGAGGGAGAAAGTCCATCAGGCGGCAATCCAGGTCGCCGAGGAACTGGGGCTTCCCCGGTGGTGGCTCAATGATCAAGCGACGGTCTACCTACCGAGAGCCCCTGACGAAAAAGCCCGTCTGATATTCGATCATCCGAATCTACGTGTGACCATCGTTTCTCCAACCCACCTCCTGGCGATGAAGGCATTAGCGGCAAGAACCTACGCCGATATCGACGACATCAAGTTGCTGTGCGACCGACTAGGCGTGACCAGCCTGGGCGACGTTGAGGCGATCTGCGCCCGGGTCTATCCAGACGAGCCCCTGACCAGTCGGGCTCGCCTAGTGGTCGAGGACATCGTGCACCAACTCGAGCGCCAGCGGTCGATCGAGCAGGAACGATCCCCCGACCGCGACGGACCTGGCTTGACCCCTTGACGAGCGCGACGTCGTCTGACGCCAGCCGGAGAAATCTCTTGACCCTCCTGTAACGGGAGGCCCGACGCTCAGTTCATGAGCACAACAACCCGAACCCAGCAGAGGCCCCTGCTGGTCCTCTTGGCCGGGACATTCATGATCGTCCTGGACTTCTTTATCGTCAACGTGGCCTTGCCATCGATGCAGGCCCGGCTGCACGCCAGTTACGGCACCGTGGAGTGGGTCGTGGCCGGCTACGGACTGACCTTCTCCACGTTCCTGATCACCGCCGGCCGTCTGGGAGACCGGATCGGGCGGCGCCGCCTGTTCAGCATCGGACTGGGTGTCTTCGCCGTGGCCTCGGCCGGCTGCGGCCTGGCCCCCGACGCCGGCGTCCTGATCGCCTTCCGCCTCCTCCAGGGCGTGGGCGGGGCCCTGATCAGCCCGACCGTGCTGTCGATCATCGGGGTCACCTACCAGGGTCCCGAGCGAGTGCGAGCCATAGGGATCTACGGGACCGTGCTGGGCGTGGCCGCGGCCAGCGGCCAGCTCATCGGCGGCTTGCTCATCCAGGCCGACCCGGCCGGGCTGGGCTGGCGGTCGGTGTTCCTCATCAACCTCCCCGTGGCCGCCGCCGCCCTGGCCCTCACCCCCCGCTGGGTGCCCGAGTCGAAGGCCCCGGGCGAGGCGCCGCTGGACTGGACCGGCACGGCCCTGGTGACCGCCGGCCTGACCGCCGTGATCCTCCCCCTGGTCCAGGGCCGCCAATACGGCTGGCCGTGGTGGAGCCTCGCCGGCCTGGTCGCCGCCCCGATAATCCTGGCCGCCTTCGTCGTCACCCAGATCCGCCGCCGCCGCTCGGGCCGGGCGGTGTTGATGGACATGACCATGTTCAAAGAGAGGCCGTTCGCCACCGGGCTCGTCACTCAAATGGGACTGTGGTGCGGGCAGGCCTCCTTTTTCCTCGTGTTGGCTTTGTACCTTCAACAGGGACGCGGCCTGGACGCCCTACAAGCCGGCCTGATCTTCACGGTCATGGCCGGGTCGTACCTCTTCGCTTCCATGCGCTCCGCCGCCCTGGTACTGCGCTTCGGGCGGCGGGTCATCGGTATCGGAGCCCTGATCCTGGCCGCCGGTCACGGGCTGCTGCTCGCCGCCGTGCTGGCCGAGGGGACCGGCGGCTCGGTTGGCTGGCTGGCCCCCGGCCTGCTCCTGGTCGGCCTGGGCATGGGGTTGTGTATCGCCCCGCTGTCCACCGTCGTCCTGTCGTCGTGCGAGCCGTCCCGGGCGGGAGCCACCTCTGGCGCCCTCGCCACCGTGCAACAGGTCGGCAACTCCGTCGGCGTCGCCGTCGTCAGCATCGTCTCCTTCGGTGCTCTCTCCCACGGCTACGCCCACGCCTTCGCCTTGAGCGTCGCTGGCTTGGCCCTCCTGCTGATCGCGGTGGCCGCCCTCAGCCGCTTGCTCCCCGCTCCGGCCGGCTCGGTCAAGCCCGGACCGGAGGAAACGCTTGTCCGCCTGCGCCAGCTGATCGGCTCGCCCCTGATTGGCGTCGACCGCTCGGACAACTGGACTCTGGCCCTCCACCTCCCCGGATGGGACATCGGCCTGACCGACGTGGGGGTCACCGCCTAGGCCTCGCTCGCCGAAGTAGCCGGTGGGGGCTGCCGGGTCCGGGGGGTCGGCCGCTACGGCCGATTCTGGTGGCTGTCGTTCGGCGCTGACGACCACGCGCAGACCGCCGTGGTGCTCGGAGCTCACGTGCGCCTGAGCCCGAGCCCGGGAGGCGGCGATGCCGACATGGATATGCCTCTCCTCGAGAGTGGATACTCACGGGCATGAGCACGCTCGTCACCATCGGTGATTTCTCCCGCATGACTCACCTGAGTGTGAAGGCCCTACGCCACTACCACGACGTCGGTCTCTTGGATCCGATCGAGGTGGATTCTGCCAGCGGCTATCGCCTGTATGAGATCCGACAGGTGCCGGTGGCCCAGATGATCCGGCGTTTTCGGGATCTGGGGATGCCCGTGGATGAGGTACGCACCATGCTCAGCGCCACCGACGAGGCCACCAGGAACAAGGTCATCATCGCCCACCTCGAGCGCATGGAAGCCCAGTTGGCCGAAACGGCGTCGACGGTGACGTCACTTCGCGGCCTGCTCGAAGGGCCAGCCCTGTCGCGACCGGTGGAGTACCGCCACGTGCCCGCGGTCTCGGTCCTGGCCATCGTCTCGCTGGTGCGAGTCGAGGATTTCCAGCGCTGGTGGGTTGCAGCCTTTACCGAGCTGCGCGACGCCCTGGCCGGCTCTGGCCTCACCCGTACCGGGCCCGACAGCGCCCTCTACCCAGGCGAGTTCTTCGAACTCGAAGAGGCCGAGGTGGTCGCCTACATCCCCTTTGCCAGTGGGGACCGCGACGCGGGCGGTGCGGGCGGCCATCGTCACCTCAGCGCGGCAGCAGTCAGGGAGGTACCGGCCGCCGAACTGGCCGTCATGGTGCACGAGGGAAGCTACGACGACACCGACCGGACCTACGGGGCTCTCGGCACGGCGGTGACAACCCGGGGTTTAGGCGTCGATGGCCCCATCCGCGAGCACTACCTGGTGAGCCCCCTGGACCGGGCCACCGAGGGCGAGTGGCGCACGGAGATCTGCTGGCCAGTGTTTCGCCCGTGACCAGGCCCAACCGGAAGGCCGTCACACCCGAGTTCTAGCGTGGCTGACATGCCCTCCACGTCTACGGTTCGGCGGTGACATCGGTACCCGCCATCCACGTCGGGCGAGCCACCGTGCTCGGCACGATCACCTACTTCCCGCTGTGGACCGATGCCCCCGACATCAACGGGCTGGTGACGGGGGCGACGGCTCTTCTCGACGTGGCCGAACTGCCCGGCGAGCCGGAGGTCAGCCACCTAATGCGCGCCAACGGTGCGCCGGGGGGCGTAGCCCACAGTCACAACGGCGACCACGCTGATGCCAGTCGAGCCGGATTACGGCAACGTCGAAGAGCTGGCCGGGCTGCCCCAGCTGTCAGGCAATATTCTCGTTCCAGTCGGGAACAGTTTCGGGAAACGCCCGCAGTATGTTGTCGAAGTCGGTCAGGGCGCTCTCGAACGCCTCTAGCACGGTCTCCTTCGGAGCGTCCATCGGGTCGACGTAGTCGTCCAGGGTGGCCGCCATCTTCCGCTCCGCCTCATTGAACAGTTCGGGGAGCTGCTCACCGCTCAGGTGCCAGGCGTGCAATCTATTTGCCAACTCCTGCAGTCGTTCCTCGAGGGTTGAATAGTGTCCAAATGGGCTGTTGTTGTCAGGCGTCATGCGGCTGGTCTTTCTGGTTGTGAGACGTTGACCTGGGAGCGAGCCGTGCGGTCAGATCGTCGGCACCGCGGACGGGGAAGTTGAGGATCGTTCCGCAGCATTCGCAGCTGAGCGGGTGGCCACGCGACATGTCCGGCGACCGCTCGGGTCGCCATTCGTACCGACGCATGTTTATTCACTCGCGTGGTGTTGTACCGATTTCGGATCGGCGAGTCCTCGAGCAGACCGTGTTGGGCTAGCTGTCACAGGCGTGGTGTAGACCTACGTACATGTGGATCGTCTTCACGAAGCAAGTTCAGCTCAGGCCCGTGCCCCGACCGTTCCTGGCCCTGTGCTGGAAGTTGATCGTCGAAGGTACGCGATGGTTCCTGATCGCCCTAGTCGTGATGTTCCTGGTAAAGACCGTGTTCTAGCTCGGCCACGTTCCCATACCTCGGTATGTCTGTCAGTAGAGACATATGTCTGATATATTAGACACCGTGAACCTCGGTTCGCCGATCACTGACCTGCTGCCTGGACCGCGAGGCCGGCTGCTCGCCGCCCTCGGCCAGCTCGCTAGACCGGTAACGGTCCGCGAGCTCGCCAGGCATTCGGGAACCTCACCCCAATCAGCACTCGACATAGTCAACGACCTCACCGACGTCGGCCTGGTCTTCGTCGAGCGCGCCGGGCGGGCCCACATGGTGACCCTCAACCGCGATCACCTTCTCGCCGAACCGGTCCTGGCCGCCATCGGAACTCGCCGCCGGCTCGTGGACAATCTGTCCGACCAGCTCGCCGGCTGGTCAGACCTGGCCGGCGCCTGGCTGTTCGGGTCCGTCGCCCGGGGCTCAGGGGACCGCCGCTCCGACATCGATCTTCTCTTAGTGGCCCAGCACAGCACCGAAACAGCCGAATGGACAGACGCCGTCGGCTCCCTCACCGCTCAGGTCCACGCCTGGACTGGCAACGTGGCCCAGTTGGTCGAACACACCCGAGATTCCTTCGCCAAGTTGATGGCCACCCGCAATCCCCTCGTCGCAGCCATCCGAGCCGACGGGATACCTCTCACCCGAACCAGCCGGGCTCTGCTACCTCCGATCCAGTGAACCCCAGGTCGCCGGGAAAGCGAGCACCCTGCACGGTCCCAGACGCCAAGGCCCGCCTGCTGGACGCCGAGGCCTTCCTCGAAGCCGCCCGAGGCGCAAAGAACCATGACGTCATCGCCACCAATGCCATCCACTCTGCCATCGCCGCAGCAGACGCCATCTGTTGTGTGGCCCTACGGGAACGATCCGCTGACGGCAATCACGCGGCAGCGGTCAGCCTGCTAGCCCGAGTCGACCCGAAGTTGGCGACGGCGCTGAAGCGGGCTCTGGACCGGCAGAAGACTCAAGCCGCCTATGAGTCTCGCGACGTCGCCGCCAGCGACCCGACCGCCTGCGTCCGCCAAGCCACCACCCTCATCAATGCCGCCCGAGACCGCCTCGTGGCTACATAAAAGTCAGGTCTTGCTGGGCTGGCTGCCGGAACCGAGGTTGCGGCGGCGATACCGTTCGCCGTGGCGAAGGATTCTTTGGGTGTCTGAGGGTCGGGGGTGCCGTCTGTTCATCTGGCCGTACACTGGACGTACATCGCTGATCAGGGGTCGAGTAGATGGAAACGCAATCGAGGCGACGAAGCCGACGCATGGACCTACGGACGACGCCGGAGGAGCGCGAGCTGATCGACCGCGCCGTCGCAGCCACCGGCACCGACCTGACGGACTTCGTCGTCACCCACGCCTGCGACGCAGCTCGGCGAGTACTGGCGGACCGTGACCACTTCGAGCTGAACGCCGCCGCCCTCGAGGAATGGGAAGCGATCAACGCTCGGCCGGCCCGTGAGATCCCCGGCCTCCGGCGGCTTATGCAGCGCCGCTCTCCGTTTACTGAGTGACCGGGCCGTACCGACCGCCTGAGCTGTGCGCGGAGCACCACGACGTGGCCGGTTTCAGCTGCCAGTCGAGCGAGCAGACCGACTGGCTGCGACGACACGCTCGCCAGTCGGCCAGCAGCGGGTCCACGCGGGTCTTCGTGGTTACCGAGCACGGCAGTGACCGAGTCATCGCGTACTACGACTGGTGCATGGCCCAGATCCACTCCGACGCCGCCCCCGAGCTCCAGGTCGATGTAGACCAGACCGATCGGGCGGTGGGAACGGGTCGACGCGGCCAGGGCATGGTCGATGCGGTCGTGGAGCAGGGTGCGGTTGGCGAGACCGGTAAGCGGATCGTGGAGGCTTTCATGAACGAGCGCTTCCTCGGCCTGTTTCCGGGCGGTGATGTTCTCGACCAGACAAACCGCGTAGGCGTCCGTCCCGTCGCCGGCCGATACCGCTGACATCGAGAACTTCCCCCACACCGTGGACCCGTCCGGGCGAGCGAACCGCTTCTCGCCCTGCACGACCTCGTCCTGGCCGCTGCGGAGCCGGGCGAGCATCCGGTGGTCGGCGGCGGCGTCGGCCGGGTCGGAGATAGCGTCGAGATCCAACACGACGAGCTCATCGTCGGTCCGCCCCGTCAATGCGCACATCGCCGGGTTCACCCGCAGCAGGCCAGAGGACAACTGGGACAGGTCGATGATGGCCATCCCGATCGGGGCGGTGTCGAACACCTCCCGGAAGCGTGCCTCGGTATCGGCCCGGCTGCGCAGGACCTGGTCGGTCACGTCGATCGTCGCCCCTATCAGGCTGGTGTGGGGCCCGGCGGCGTCGCGCTCACCGAGGGCCTCGAGCCATCGAAGCTCTCCGTCATTGACCCGTTTGATCCGGTACCGGACCTGGAACGGCGCGCCCGTTGTCGCACATCCAAGGATCGCGGCGTCCAGCTTAGCGAGATCGTCGGGATGGACGCAATCTCTCGCGGCGGCCAAGTCGCCCCGATCCTGGCCATACAGGTCCAAGAAGCTGTCGGACCACACGGCCGTTTTGGTGAGCAGGTCCAGCTCCCAGGAGCCGACCCGCCCGATCGATTCGGCCGCCAGCAGGCGGCGGCGTTCGTGGGCGAGGAGCTGGGCGTGTGTGTGGCGTTCGGTGATGTCCCGGGTGACCTTGGTGAACCCGGCCGGGTGGTGGTCGTCGTCGAAGATGGCGGTGATGACCACGCTGCCCCAGAAGCGGGTGCCGTCCTTTCGCAGCCGCCAGCCCTCGGCCTCGACACTGCCGTTCGCGGTCGCCGCGACCAGCTCGGCGGCCGGTATCCCGGCGCTGATGTCCTCGGGCGGGTAGAACACCGAGCAGTGTCGGCCGATGATCTCCTCGGCCCGGTAGCCCTTGATCCGCTCGGCGCCGGAATTCCAGGTCGTGACCATACCGTCGACGTCCAAAGCCAAGATGGCGTAATCGGTGACGCCGGCGATGAGGAGCCGGTACCGCTCCTCGCTGGCCCGCAGCTCGTCCTCCGAGCGTTGCGCGGCGCGGTCCCGGCGCCGCAGCATGACTATGACCAGGCCGGCCAGCGAGACGATGATGGCCAACAAGACCAGGTAGCCTTCGAGCAGGACCCGGCTGACATGGTTGGTGGCGGCGTAGGCGACGGCGGTGGTTTCGCTGTAGAACACCCCGAGCCCCGTGCCGGGCACCGGCCGGAAGGCGTCGAGCACCTCAGTGCGCAGGCTCGGAGAGTACAGGGTTGCGCTCGCCGGCCGCCCAGCCAGGGCCATGGCACGCGCGAACGGCGATGCGATCAGCCTGCCCACCAGCGCCGGGTTCGAGGACGACACGATCCGCAGCCCGTCGACCACCGTGGCGTGGATGCCGGTGCCGGGTAGGACTGTCGCCGTCAGCGCATCGACGGGGAAGACCGCCTGGAGCGAGGCGCCGGGGTGTCCGGGGAAGTCGCCGAGGACATCGAACCCGACAAATGCCCTCGAGCCCACCATGGTCGCCCCGAGGGCGCGGATCCCCGCCGCGCCGGTCGCCGGCGCAGGCGGCGCCCAGCACGGACCGCCGCTCGACACGCTCATGGCTCGGATCCCCGGCGAGCGCAACTCCAGCTGGCAGAACCCCCCGTCGATCAGGGCGGCCCGTAACGCCTGCGCCGTCAGCGCCGGATCCCCGTCCGACAACCCGGCCGCCACGTCCGGGCGGTCCGGTATTTCGCTGAAGAGCGCCAGTCGCTGCCGGTAGGACTGACCCACCTCGAACGCCAGGGTGGACGCCGCCACGGCGTTGCTGTCATTGGCCCGCTGCTCACTGCTTTGTCGCAGAAGATGGTTCGTGGCCACCAGCCCGGCTGTGGGCAACCCGAGGATCCCGACGATGATCAGGACCCCTATCCCCCAGCGCCGGCCCTCCCGAGACCGCCGCCCCATCAGCCCGGCGAGGGTCGTCAAGGGGTTCGGCTGTCGATATTCCTCGCCAGGCAGTTCACAAGTGGTGCTATCGGCAGAATCCAGAGAAAGTTGAGGCGTACTCGGAAAAAGCCCAGGACGACCTGGCTATGAGTTCTCGACCGGCCAAGGAGCGCGTCCGGTCATCGTTCCGCAAACCGGCCCTCTACTATCGGCCGGCCATCAGGCGAGGAAAAGTCGTATTAATGCCGTGGAGGCAATGCCGAATACAACGGCGAGCAACATGGGCGCCTTGAGCGTTCGCGCCACGCCGGCCACGCCGACACCGACCACCTGCTGCCAGTTGAGGTCAGTCCAACGGGCACCGCCGAGGTCAACGGTGATCAGGCCGGCGAGGAGCACGGGAGCCATCAAGGCGCTGACTTTGACGGCGGTAGGCGGCAGTTGTCGATCACCGAGCGCGAGAGGGCCGCTGCCCTTCATCATCCAGGTCGCGACCGTGACCGCGACCACGGGCAACCACAACCTCACGACTGCTCTCCTCGACGGTTCCGCTCGGGGTTGCCGTGGATAGCACCGATTAGGGCACCTGCGGTGGCGCCCAATAGCGCGTTACCCGGCGTGGTAACGAACAGAAGGGCGGCGGCGATCGCGGCCCCCAAGAGCGCAGCCACAATCGCTCGCCGCGACTTGCGGACTTCATCAAGGGCGAGCATCAAAAAGAAGGCCGGGAATGTGACGTCGGCTCCGACGGCATTCAGCAGATGGGCCGATGGAGCGGCAAGTAGACCAACCGCCGTTCCGGTCACCCAGCAGAGCCATTGCGGAACGCTGGCTCCGATAAGGCGGGGAATGTCGAATCGGCCATCGCCGCGATGTGCGACCACAAACGAAGCATCCGCCAGGGCTTGAGCTTGTACGGCTCGGTGAACCCGACCACCTTGCAAGCTGTCGTTGAGAGCGACACTCATCACGACGTAGCGAGCGTTGATCAACACGGCCGCAGTAACTGCAGCCACGGCAGTTCCAGATGACAGCGTGGTCAACAACGTGAACTGGGCCGAACCGGAAAACCCCAGCGCCGAGAAGACCAACGGGACGGCGAGCCCCCAGCCCGCGACGCTCGCGGCCGCTCCGTAAGCCAACGCCAAGACGAAGATCGCCGCCCCCGGGCCGGCGCCCTGGCGCACCCCGTCGACGAACGCCTCCCTCTGGTCCCCACCGCTCACTGCTGCCACGACCCGTCGCAGACCCAGTCAGACGACCGGTGAACCTCTTCAACCCTCCTCACGACCCTTAAACCTAACGCCGCAACATCTGGCCACCAGCGGAGGCTCAGCCGCTGCGCGTGTTGCATCGCGGGTCAGGCCACTTGCAACCGCTTAGGCGCTCGATTGGACGCGCGGTCACAGGCAGGTACGGTGGCGCTGGCGACCTCCTCGCACAGCTCGAAGAAGTCCAGCGGGGTGATGACCTGCTCCCCGAGCATCTCCAGCGCCACCCGGATACCCCAGCGGGACTCAAGGTCGTCGGCATCTCCTTCGGGGTCGTGGAAAAAGACACTGCGCATGGCTACCCTCCCGGTCCAGTCGTGAAAGCTCACGACCTCTCGATCATCGCCACCCGGCGACCACCCCAAGGGAGCCAATAGTCCCAACATCCCTGGTCAATGGTCACAAGCTCCAAACCGAAGCGCCGACATGAAGGCCGACATGAAGAGGGTGCAAGCCGGCCACCCTGGTAGGGCCAGGCCCATGGTGTGGTTCCCTCCTTGAGACGCTCGGGCTCGCACGCAAACCACGCGACAGCGGTCAGGGTCGTGTCACCCGTCTGGACCAACGAGTTGGAATCGCTCTTCCATCTCATCCTCCCAGTCATCGGCAAGGTGCTCCTCGCCCGCCCAGCGGCAACCGCACGAGATCGACTGAAGTCCACAGGCCGGGCACTCCTCGACGTCGCAGCCATGGTGGTGGACCCGGCCCGGAAGGATACCGCAGTCGTGACACCTCCCCCGGATGCCCCTCAGCCGACGCTCCGACCCGAATGGGACCGGCTGATAAGACTCGCCTGCTATGACGATCGGGGCAGTCACGCATCCCATCGCCGTGGTCATCTCCTGATTGCAGTACTCGCACATCGCCATCGATACCTCCCTGTTTCTCAACATCCTCGTCTGAGGCTGTGACATCCATCGGGGCTCTCGATCGCGCCAAGATGTCAGAGTTCATCAACAAGACCTAGCTTCACGAGGTCGCTGGTCCGCCAGATCAAGGATGATCCGGCGGACAGCCTGGTGGCGATCGGCGTGTGTGGCGAAGTCGTCGACGTCGTGGGCGCCGAGCAGCAGGCGGCTCGGCACGATCGACGCCCGCGAGACGGGATAGGCCGGGACGCTCTGACGGTGGAACGCGTCCTTGAGCCGACGATTCAGCTCCTTGTGGGGCCCAGCTTCCAGGATGATGTGGACCTGGCTGCGCAGCCGGTCGAGTTCGGGCTCGGTTCGCAACGACCGCGACGGCCGCCAGTCGCGCCAGCGCAGAGCAGCCTCGATATGCGATAGGGCGTGGCGGCCGATCAGGTTGTCGGGCAGAAGCGCCCGAAACGCTTCGACCTGCTCAGGGTAGGGGCACGACACCGGTCACCCCACTGCCGCCGCCTGCCGCCGCCCGCCAAACGGACAGACCTCGAGGTCGGCGCCCACTTAACCACTGAAGTCTGTCCACCACAGTGCCGAAATTGACATCCAAACGGACAGACCTCCCTCCGGGGGGCCGAACGGACACGGAGGTCTGTCCGCTTGAGTGTCGGCAACTCGCCGGCCCGCAGGTGGATGCCTCGCCGCGAGGAGCGCCGAACCCCCAGCTCGACAGGACCCTGGACCGAGTGGTCCCTAGCCGGGACGCCAGTCGGCGCCTGTCAGTCGGTCTCTGCGAAAATGACCTTGACCAGCGGACTGCGCTCCACCCACTCATCGAGGACGGCCTCCGGCCACGGACTGTCCGGGCCGTGGCGGCGGTTGAACTCCTCGACGAAGACGGCGAGGACGCGCCGGCGCTCCGCTGGGCCGACGATGACCTTGGCCGTCGCCGGCAGATCGGCGTAGGGGCCGTGCTTGAGGTGGAAGGTGAACTGTGGTTGGGCGGCCAGATTGGCCAGCCAGTTGCGGGTCGTGGATCCAGGGATCCCGCTCAGGTAGATGCCGTCGCCCAACCGGTAGAAAGCGATCTCAATCCGCCGCGGCTCGCCGGAACGCCGGCCCGTGGTCGTGATGTCGATCGTGCGATCCTCAATCGTCGAGGAGGCATCGATGGCCAACGCCTGGCGTACGTCCTCCCTCATGATGGTACCTCCAGGAACTCAGTGATGTCAGCAACCGCCATCAATATAGAACAGATGTCAGTGACTGTCAACGAGTGCCAGAAGAGCGTTCACTCGCTTTACCCAGCCTTGAGCATGATGCCGACGGCATCCCCGGTACTGGTCCGAAAGACGACAGCCCGATACACGCCGGCTGCCAGCGGCAGCTCCACGCGGCATGCGGGTCTGTTGGGGGATTTGAGATCGGTGGCGACGACCCGGTCGCACCGGATTAGCCTCAGGTCCTCCCAGGCGCCCTCGCCAGCCGCTTCGAGGTCCGCGACGTCGTCGACGAATTCCAGGCGCGCTGCGATGACCGAGGAGCCGGCGATGCCGATTTCGACTGGAAGCCCGTCGGTCTCGGCGAATCCGCACACCATTCCGAGCCCCGACTCGGCCATAAGTTGGATCCAGCCCCGGCGGTCGCGGTCGCGATCGGCGGGCGCGTCGACAGCTTCCGGATCACCGATGGCCGCGAACGCACAGTCGGCCATCACCGCGACCCGAGCCCAGACCAGCGCGGAGAGAGGTGAGACCACGCCGGCCAGTTCTGCGACGAGCCGGTCCAGCTCTGTGCTGAGCGGTCCGCCCAGCCGGCGCCGGTAGATATCGGCGAGCGACTGGTAGTACCAGAGCTGATCGGACGGACCCAGTTTGAATCGGTCCCACACCGCGGGACCGACCGTACGGTAGTCGGTCAGGATGCTGCGGAGATTGTGGAGCTTGTCGGCGGATGACACCAGTAGGACATCCGTGCTGGTGGTGTCCTGGTCGAGGTGCTCGATGTAGCGACGCTTCCGCTCCAGCGCAGGCGGCTTGGGCTGCACGGTCGAGTCCGAGCACGCTTCCACGATGGCCCCGACGCCGGGACCGAAGAGGTTGACGATGCGGGTCAACGTCGGCAGGCCGCCCTGGTCCTCTATAGCGTCGTGCAACAGGGAGGCGATGGCGGCGTCTTCGCTGCCGCCGTTCTCCACAACCAGCGACGCGACCGCGAGCAGATGGGCGACGTAGGGCGTGCCGCTTCCCTTTCGCACCTGATCGTGGTGCAGTTCGCCTGCCAGCGTCAACGCCGCATCGAAGCGCGGACCCAATGAGATCGGCGCTGGTTCCTCGCCGGCCAAACCCACAACCACCCCGGCACGCCGATCCAGATCTTGCCCCTCGCCCATGCCGCCAAGACTACGACGACCCTGTGACGGTCTCACCGGTTCCGGTCCCCTGTCTGCGGCCCTACGTTTCGCGGGCCGTCACACCAGCTTCATAGGATCGGGGACGTGGCTACCAGGCGCGATGTTTCGATGGTCCCGCCCCAGGGCGGCTATCTGGCCCGTCGTTGCCCGGTCCGAGCCCAGCTGGACGTGATGCGGCCGACAGAACCCCTCCCGCCGTCACCGGTCGCGGAGCGGCGGATCGCCCAGGGGATCGAATACGAGTCCGCCGTCATCGAGTCCGTCACGGCTGGATCGTCGTCCGCGGTGGTGATCGAGGGAGATGACCGGTCGGCTCGCCGGTCACTGACCGTCGAGGCGATGGACGCCGGAGCCGTTCTGATCGTCGGTGGCCGCCTGCCGGCGGATCTGATGGGCCGGCGGGTCGGGGAACCGGACCTGTTAGTCCGCTCGGCCTCGTCGGCGGGGTACCGGCCGATTGACATCAAGCGTCACCGTTGCCTCGATCCGATCGATAACGCGGGGCCGGCTCTGTGTTGCGGTCTTGGTGAGCCCGGCCTGGAATCTGCGGCCCCAGGCCCTGAGTGGTCAGCCCGTCGGCACCGAGGCGACCTGCTCCAGCTGGCCCACTATCAGCGGATGCTCGAAGCGGCGGGTTTCGCCGCTGACGGCGGCCGGTGGGCGGGGATCATCGGCGTCGAAGGCGTCGTCGTCTGGTACGACTTGGACGAGCCGCTGTGGCAGACACCTTCGTCGTCGGGTCATCAGAAACGCCGCTCGACGATGGAGATATACGACTTCGAGTTCGACTTTCGTCTCGACATCATGGCCGTCGCCTTCGACCATCTGGCCGATGCGTCGATTCCGCCGTTAGTGGTGCCGGTGCGGATCGGGGAGTGCCCACAGTGCCCGTGGTGGTCGCATTGCGGGCCCGAGCTCAACGCCGGGTCTGGGGACGTGAGCCTCATCGCCCGGACCGGCTGGAAAGGGTGGAAGGTCCACCGCGACCACGGCGTCACCACCCGGGAGCAACTCGCCGCTCTCGACCACCGAACCGCTTCGCTGGTCGCCGCCGGCGTCGACCTGCGTCCCCTCATCGAGGCGATCGGCACAGTCGACGACTCGACGCTCGTCGGCGAGGTGATCGGGAGACGCAAGACCGGGCAGATCGGACGACTGGAATCCGCCGGCGTCTGGACCGTCGCTGATGCCCGGAGCCTCTGCGAGCGCACCGCCGCCTACTCCGACCAGCCTATGAGCGGGCTCCCCGAGCAGATCGACCGGGCCCGAGCCGCCCTCGGTGAGTCCGCCGTGTACCGCCGCCGCGGCATCGATACCGTCACCGTCCCCCGAGCTGACATCGAGGTCGACATCGACATGGAGAACGTCGAAGACGGCGTCTACCTCTGGGGAGCGCTCGCCTCCGACAATGCCACGGCCGTCGGCGTCCCCGCCGGCTACCGGGCATTCGCCACCTGGGAACCTCTCAGCCCCGACGTCGAAGGACGCCTATTCACCGACTTCTGGACCTGGCTGACTCGGCTGCGGTCGGCCGCCCGGGGGATGGGGCTGACGTTCCGCGCCTACTGCTACAACGAGAGCGCCGAGAACGGCCAGATGCGCCGTATCGCCGCCGACCTCGGAATCATCGAGGAGGTCGAGGACTTCATCAGCACCGACGAATGGGTCGACCTGTTCCGAGTCTTCGACACCCAACTCCTCACCGGCTCATCCATCGGACTCAAGACCGTCGCACCGCTGTGCGACTTCACCTGGGACGTAGACGAACCCGGCGGCGCCGAGTCCATGCTTCGCTACGACATCGCCGCCGACCCCTGCTCTCCCGACTCCGACGACGCCCGCCAATGGCTCCTCGACTACAACCGCAACGACGTCGAGGCCACGGCCGCCCTACGCCAGTGGCTCGATTCGACCGCCAACGCCAGCCCGAATGTCGAGGACCTCTGAGCACCGGCCCGCCCCTTCAGCGGAGTCTGACCGCGACCGGTCGTCTCCACACCGAGACATGCGGTTAGGCGTTCGACGACCCCCTCGGTCGCGTGTTGCAGGTGATCCTGCTGGCAGCGCGTCTCGCAGTGTTTGTCATTCTCGTAGTGTTTCGTGGTTCTCGTAGTGGAATCATGCACTCAAATGCACTCAACTGCACGATTCCACTACCAGAATCACGAAGTCCTACGAGAACGCAGGCCGACTACGGGGCTACAGATCCCGAGCTGCCTGACAGCCGGCGGATGACCCCAGGCCAGGCTCGCCCCAGGCCCGGCTCGCCCCAGGTCAGCCGGTGACGTCCAAGCGCTCCTGGATCGGACCCAGAGTCGCCAGCTCAGCCGCGACACGGCCCGCCCGGAAACCGTCCTCGTTCGTGATCGAGAGGCCACTGCCCTTGCGCAGCTTCGGGAACATGCGGGTCGTCGCCTCGTCGATTTCCTCCTGCCGGCCCGCGAGCACCGGCAGGATCTCGCTACCGATCTCCCGCTCCGCGTCGACCCGAGCCTGGCGGGTAGCCACCGCGAGGCGCTCGCCGATGCGCCCCGCGAAGGCCAGGTAGAACGACTGACGATACGACCGGGTCCGCGACCGTCCTCGGGGGTCCACGACCCGACCCTTGCTGAGCATGGCCTTGGATGCCTGCATGAGCAGCGACGTAAAAAGTAGGTCGACCGCCTCGAGATCGGCTTCGAATCCGATGACGGTCATGTGAGCGAACTCGCTATCCCAAACCGACCGCACACCGTTGGCGGCGGCTATCCCGGCGAGCAGTGACCCCTTGGCCCGAGAGTAGGGATCGTCTATCGCCACCCGCCGAACTACCGGGGGCCGCCGTTCGTGGCCGGCCGTGCCCCTGGCGAGGGCTTCGTCGATGGCGTGGCGGGCCATCATCTCCTGTGCCTTGGCCGTGAAGGCGTCGGCTTCGTGTTGGAAGGTGGTGCCCTCAGCCTTCGCCAGCAGAGCCCGCACCTTGTCCAGCACTGCATCGTCGACGACCGCTCCACTCCGGCGGACCGAGCCGACCCCCGCCGACCACTGCGAGGGAGGCGGAAGAATGGACTCGATCACCGGCAGGTGCAGGATAACCCCGAGGGTCTCGGTTGCTATCAGTAGGCCTTCGGTCCAACTGAGACCGGACCTGAGCGCCCACGGGCCCAGCCAGTCCCGGCCGCTGCCCCACCACTGGGTCTCCGCGTCGAGGTCGCGAAGCTGCGCCGACCACTCGGGCGGCGGCGCCGTTGCGATCCGAGCGTGCGCGGCCGCGACGGAGGTCACCGCCAGGTCGGAGTGCAGCGAACTGCGGCGGCGCCGTACGGCCCGCGCCACCTCGGCCGGCTGCCACCCGCCCTCCCAGACGTAGCTGAGACCTTCGGCGAACACCTCGTCGACGATGAGCGACACCGCCGCGGAGCTGTTGTGCCTGGCGACCTCGATCAGGACGTCTCTCAGGTCATCAGGCGGCCCCGAGGTGGCCCGACCCCCCGCCGCCCTCGCCGCCGTGATCAATACATAGCGAAAATCGGGCACCGAACGGCCGGGCGGGGTCTCGGAGCGACCCGGGCCGGACCGATCTGACGGGGAGCCGCCTGGGTGGTCAGCCCAGCCCGAGCGAACCCGGTCCGGTCCCCGCCGGCGGCCGTCTCGCCGCTTCTTGGCCGCCCTTCGCTCCTGGTTCTGCTTTCCCACCAAACGACCTCCCTTTGAGCCCATCCTCATGATGCTCCACGGGTGTGACACAGATGCGGATGACCGTGGTGATCGCGTTCTTGTCCCCGCCCATTACCGGTGCGTAATCTCCGCAGACCTGAGTGACGGGAGGATGATCGGTGAAGGCGAGCGCCAGGAAGCGTCTGTACTCGGTCGGCGGGATGGCCATGGCCTTCTCGGCCGTGCTGACCACAGTAGGGATAGGAGGGACGTCACCGGCCGGGGCCACGACTGCCGCGACTGCCGCGACTGCCACGACTGCCGCCGTCCCGAAGGTGCCGGCTCCACCCGCTATCCAGTGGAGTCCCTGCACCGGGCAGCCCCTCAAGGCGTACCACGCCCAATGCGGATACGTGTCCGTGCCGCTCGACTACAGCAAGCCGAGAGGCGCCCACATCAGGATCGCCGTGTCGAGGATCGAGCACACCTCCTCCAAGGCCGACTACCAGGGGGACATCCTGACCAACCCTGGCGGCCCAGGCGGTTCTGGCCTGGCCCTCAACCCGTATCTCATCGAGCCTCTGAAGTCGGAAGGGTTCGGAGCGGCCGCCGCCGACTATGACTGGATCGGCTTCGATCCCCGAGGCGTCGGGTCGAGCGTCCCCGCCATCACCTGCATACCGGACTACTTCGGCCCGGACCGGCCGAACTACGACCCGCAGACCGACCAACTCCTCGACTACTGGCTGTCCGAGTCGCAGTCTTACGCCCAGGCGTGCGACGACCAGAGCGCCGAGCAGTCCGCCCTCCTGCACAACATGACGACCGTCGACGTGGCCATGGACATGGACAGCATCCGCCAAGCCCTGGGCCAGTCACAGATCACCTACTACGGGTTCTCCTACGGGACCGACCTCGGCCAGGTGTACTCGACGCTCTTCCCGACCCACGTCCGCCGGCTGATCTTGGACAGCAATGTCGATCCGTTGCGCGACGGGTACCAGGACTTCAACCTCGACCAGGACGGCCCGTTCAACCGCAACGGCGACATCTGGTTCGCCTGGCTCGCCAAGTACGACGACGTGTACCACCTCGGTTCGACCGAGACCGCCGTCCAGGACCTTTACTACGCCACCCAGGAACAGCTCGCCAACGACCCGGCCGCAGGCATCGTCGGCCCTGACGAGTGGAACGACATCTTCCTCGAGGCTGGCTACTACGAGCAGACGTGGCTGCAGCTCGGTCAAGCCTTCTCCGAGTGGGTCAACAAGCCTGACGCCGCGGCCGCCAAGAATCTCGTCAATCTGTACGAGGAGACTGACACTCCGGGCAACGACAACGAGTTCGCCGTCTACCTGTCGGTGCTCTGCACCGACTCGCAGTGGCCCCTCAACTGGAGCGTCTGGAACCACAACGTGTCGGCCATCAACGAGAAAGCCCCGTTCGAGACGTGGGACAACGCCTGGTTCAACGCCCCTTGCATCTTCTGGTCGGCGCCGTCCTCCACCCAGTTCCAGGTCAACGGCTCGGGCATCAGCAGCGCTCTGCTGATCGACGAGACACTCGACGCGGCGACGCCGTTCCAGGGCAGCGAGGTGGTACGCCAGCTCTTCCCGAACTCGGTCTTGCTGGCCGAACCGGGTGGCACCAGCCACGCCGATTCGCTGTCGGGCGACCTGTGCGTGGACGGAACGATCGCCGCCTACCTGGAGAGCGGGAAGCTGCCCAAGCGCAATCCGAACGCCAAGTGGGACAAGACTTGCGCTCCTCTCCCCCCGCCGGTTCCTAGCGGGGGCGGCACCCAGAAAGCCGCTCGAGAACCGCCGACGTTCGAGGGGAACCGGCTCGCGACCGTCGCCGGGGACATGCCGTAGTGGTGAGGCCGCTCGGCCCTTCGGGATGAGCGGACCGGCTAGATGAGATCAGCAACCAGATTCTCGATGATCAGTTCGGTGATCTATTTACTACTATAGCCCTACTATTGGTAGTATCACAGTATGAAACTCAGCGTCAGCCTCCCAGACGAAGACGTCGCGTTTCTCGACGCCTACGCCAACGAGCAGGGCTTCGCCTCTAGGTCAGCCGTGCTGCACAAGGCCGTCCGCCTTCTGCGCGGGGCGCAACTCAGCGCCGCCTACGAGGAGGCGTTCGTCGAATGGGAGCAGACCGGCAACGCGGCAGCATGGGAAACGACCGTTGGCGACGGTTTGATAGCCGATGCAGCGAGCTGAGATCCGCCTCGTCGACTTGGAACCTGTCAAAGAAGCTGAGGCCGACAAGCGTCGACCCGCGGTCATCGTCAGCAACGACGGCGCCAACGCCACCGCGGCTCGACTCGGCCATGGGGTGATCACGATCGTTCCCGTGACATCGAACATCGCCCGCGTCTATCCGTTTCAGGTGCTCCTGCGAGCCGCCGAGACCGGTCTGCAACGGGACTCCAAGGCCCAGGCCGAGCAGATCCGAACGGTATCCATCCAGCGGGTGGGACCACGACTAGGAGTGGTACCGCCCGCCGTGATGGCCGACCTTGACGAAACACTCCGCCTACACCTGGCCCTCTGACTCTCAGCCACGCCGACAGGGGCCTCGCCGATCAGTCGGCCAGCGGCGTGGAGAACCACCAACGGTGGTTCTCGGGGTCGCGGACACCATACTCCCGCAATCCGTAGGCCTGGTCGGTCGGCGCCCGGTCGATCTCGGCGCCCGCCGCCTTGCTGCGTTCGTAATGGGCGTCGACGTCATCCACGATGACCTCTAGACCCCCATGCGACTGGGCCGAACCCCGGGGTGTCGCCATCTGGTGCTCCTCGGTTACCGCGTGCAGCCAGATGGCGGCGTCACCGATCCGGACCTCCCCGTGGATAACGGTGCCATCCTCTGTGCGGTGGAGGCCACCCGATGTGAATCCGAATGTCCCGACCAGGAAGTCGTGGGCTGCCTCAATATCCTCGTACACCAGGATGGGAATGACGGCAGTCTCGGTGATGGTGCCTTGCTGAGTCGTCATTTGGTCACGGTACCGAGCCGACCGGGTCGTCGTCTTGTAGAAACCTGACTCCAGGTTCTCCGGTCGATTCGGCGATTAACGCACTCGGGCTGCAACCGGCCAGGGCAACGCAATCCCGCGTGAAATGAGACTGGTCGTAGTACCCGCACTCCATCGCCACATCGGCGAGTGTGCGACCGTGCCCCACTCTGTTGAGCAAGACCATGGCGCGCTTGAAACGCAAGATGCGGGCGTAGGCCTTGGGCGACACGCCGAGCTGGGTGCGGAAACGCTCGGTGACAACTCGGCGACTCCACCCGGTCTCGTCCATCAACGGCTCGACTCGCGCTTGACCGCCGGTCGCCACCAACTGGCGCCGCAGCCAGGAGACCTCGGGTGAGATGGCGGCGCCAGTTGCGTTACCGTCAAGGGCAGGACGGGTGGAGAAGACATCGTCGAGGAGGGCGAAGCGCTCCTCCCAGGTGGCGGCATTGCCCAACTGCTCCACCAGCCTCGCCCCCCAGCGGCCCAGGGCTTCGTCGATGGGGATCACCATGTCGTTGAGGTCGCGCACCTGTCCGAAAAGGGCGACCGCTCCGGCCGCGGAGAGCTCGACCTGGACGCCGTGCTGGTGGCCACCAAGGTCGGTAAGGCTGGCATGGGACTGACTTCCGACCACGAATGCGCCAAGTGAGCGGGTCGGACCGTCCATGCCGTCCCGCACGTCGAGGCGGTCACCGAAGGCCAGAATGAGAGCAATCCCGCAGCGGGCGATCTCCCGGCGCAACATAGGGCTACTCAGCCACTCCTCATAGCCCACATACCCGCGTACCGCGTTCCGGGCCGCGCCGGCGGCATCACGGACCGCCGTCTCATGGACGGAGCGATCCGTTTCCCAGCGGGTGATGTCGACGTCAGTCACCACGCGACCATGTTCGCGCGCGGTAAGAGTGAAGGGATGAGCGAACGCCACCAACTATGCGGCAGCGACGAGTGGAGGGCTGTGGTCCGCGACTCCATTCTCCCGTGGGCGATCGGGGACGCTGACCTCGGCGACGATGTCCTCGAGGCGGCCGGGTTCGCGGCGGTGGAAGTCAAGACGAACCCATTCGGGTGGGCCGCGCTGGCCAGGAAGTTGTGAGGCTTCGTAAGCCGGACTGGGCAGTGACCGGGGAGGCGCATCACCTGGACAAAGGACGGCGATCCTGGCTCAGGCTCCTCCCGAACTTGCCGGTTCGATGTTGACCCGGTGGCAAGGCTGGATCGCGGCGGCGGCCGTTTCACTGGTGACCCTGGGGCTGGTGGTCCTCGATCTCGCCGACCGCCCGTTTCGAAGCTGGTGGGCGCAGCGAGCGCTGACCACGGACACCGTGGCAGGGATGCTGGTGCTGCTGATCACGGTGTTGGTTGTTGACCAGGTGGTCGGGCGCCGGCAGATCAAGGACCGATCCCGGGCGGTGTCAGCGCAGGCGGCCATCGTGATGGGTCAGGCTGTCCGGTCTTCGAAGGCGGTGTCGTCGGTCCTGGACGGTTCGGGTGACCGGGCCGCGGCAGCCGACGAGGTGCGGACCTACATGATCATGCTGCTTGTCGGGGCTCCGGTCCTGATCGAAGCCAGGGTGTCGCGGACCTTCCTGGAACAAGCTCAGTACCTCGCCGCCGAGATGGCGCGCACGATGGCGTCGCTGGCCAAATCGCCCGACGCCAGCCCCATTTCGAGCGCCCGGCTCGACGACGCGGTCGGGAAGCTTCGGGCCGCATCGACCCCCCTCCTGCAGCCTCTCGGTCTCGACGAGCTGCTCTCGGCTGGTGACCAACCGTCTGAGTAACTTTCACCGAGTCCGGTACGGCCCAAGTGGGTCACCGTCGGCGGGCAGCCTGGTGTCGGGCGATCTTCCTTCCTCGCCCGCGGAACTCGCGTCTGGCTGCCTCCTCCTGCGCCAGGCGGCGACGCCGGCGGGTCATGCTGACCGCCGGCGCCACCGACAACATGGCGACGACGATAGCGACAGCCACCGCGCCATAGATGAGCGATGCCTCCAGCGGCCAACTGGTGACCACGAGCGAGAAGCCGGAACCCAGCTGCCGCAGATGCTCGTACTCGGCCCCGGCCAACGAAGTGGCGGCCGCCTCGGCCTTGGCCACAGTGGTCTCCTGTACGAATTCGACGAAGACGACCCGGTCCTCTCGGAAGACCACCACCGCCACCTTCTGCTCACTCTTCGATGACGTCGACGTGAACGCGGCGGTGCCGGCATCGCTCGGGGTTGGCACCGAGAAACTGCCCTCGAAGGACAAGTTGTTGGACTTGAAGCTGCTCGCCCCCAGATAGGCCTTGATCGCCTCCGCCTGCACGGCGGCGGCGTCCGATCCGGACGGCAACAGGGATACCAGCGCAGACGCGCCCTCAGTCGACGATCCGGTCACAGCCCAGTCGATCGAATACGAACCAGTCGAGTTCGGCGACCGCTTGGCAGCGGCCTTGACGGTCGCGAACGGGTTGGACGTGGCGGACACCTCGGCGGAGCTGGTGGGTTTGACCGCGAAACCGCCGGGAGGGCGGTCGACAACCAAGCGCGACAGGCGGGCGCGCTGGAGGTGGTGGATGGGAATGTACTGTTCGTAACCGATGGCAGCCACGGTCAAGACGACCACAGCCCCCACCACGGGCACCACTCGGACCCAGCGCACGTCGTCTAGCCGAGCACATGAAGCTGAACGTCAGTTGAGAGCGAGTCTTCGATCCGGCCCGCTCGATAGCAGTAAGAACCGTCTGGGCTAGTCCGTTCGTCCTCCGAAAACCACCTGTTTGAGCCATATCATCTCGATTCGCTGATCCGTACCATCACGGGGTACCTCAGTTGCAGCAGAGCCGCAGTTGCAATGAAGCAACATTCGGACCAGGAGGTACAGCTCACCCGTACCAAACCGAGGGGCGCAGCGCCGAGGGACCGCGTAAGAGGCGAACGCGGTCCCTCGGCGGCTATCCCGCCTCCTTGATCGGGTGTAGATCGCGAACGCGGACGGCTGACCCGGGATCAGCGCGTCGTAGCCATCGCCGGGTCGTGGCTAGCCTCGCCATGTGACCGAGCGCGGCACCGCCGTTGTGACTGGGGCATCGAGTGGGATCGGTGCCGCCACCGGACGAGCGTTGGCGGCCGCGGGCTTCAGGGTCGTGCTCGGCGCTCGGCGCCTCCACTTAGTCGAGGCTCTGGCTACCGAGATCGGATCCCAGGCTCAGGCGTACCCGCTCGACGTGACCGACCCGATCTCGGTGGACGCGTTCTGCGGGCACATCGACGATTGCCGGCTCCTGGTCAACAACGCCGGCGGCGCCCTGGGGCTCGACCCCATCGCCACTGCCGACGAGGCCAAATGGCAGACGATGTACGACACCAACGTGCTCGGCACATTGCGCATGACCCGAGCCCTGCTCCCCCTCTTGGTGACCTCCGGCGACGGCCACGTCATCACCGTCGGCTCCGTGGCGGCAATCGAGCCGTACCCGGGAGGCGCGGGCTACAACGCGGCCAAGCACGCCGCCCGCGCGGTCATGGACGTCCTACGCCTCGAGTTGGTCGGCCAGCCGGTGCGGGTCAGCGAGGTCGATCCTGGGTTGGTGGAGACCGAGTTTTCGCTGGTGCGCTTCGAGGGTGACCGCGATCGGGCGGCCGCCGTCTACGAGGGGCTCACTCCTCTCACAGCCGGCGACGTCGCAGAGGTGATCGCCTTCGTTGCCACCCGTCCCAGCCACGTCGACATCGATCAGGTGGTCGTCCGCCCAAGAGACCAGGCCCGAGTGTGGCTGGTTCATCGAGACGGAACATAACGCTATGGGCGACCTGGCCTGATATCGGGAGATCGGGTGGGGATGCTCAGACGCCGGCTTCGAAAGTGATGGAACAAAACGAGCTGTACTCATCGGAGCTTAATGGGTATGAGCTGCCCTGGCCGGCGATATACACGCCGCCGTCGCTGTAGATCACTACATATCCGATGGCTCCGTCGTAGGTGTAGATGGTCTGGAAGACGTCGTTCGCCGGCCGGTCAGCTTTGGGGAGAACGGTGACAAGACCGCCGTCGCTGGAGTTGGTCAGGCTGCCGGCTAGATGCACGAACCCGTACTGGTCACGGGTTACGGTCGGATTGCCGGTGGAGGACCCGCCACCGGTCCATCCATTCTGCAAGGTCAGCTTGTTGGCGGCCAGGATCGACTGCGCCGAGCGGAAGGTGATGCCTGCCAGGCTGGTGTAGGTGGCAACGTCGGAGCCGAATGGTAGGACGTCGCCGTTCTTCTCGATGAGTAGGCTGCCTGTCGTGCCCTCATTGGTGTAGGTGTTGACGTAAATGGCGGCTGGCGGCCGGTCGGCGCTCGGGAGCACGAAGGCTACTGTGTCGTAGCTTCCGCCCGCCATCGAGCCGCTGAGGTGGACGATGCCTTCGGAGTCGATGGCCACCGCCGGGTTCCCGCTGTCGTAGGCGGAGTTCTCCGACACCCAGCTGTTCTTCAGCGACAGGGTGGAGAATCCGAGCGGACTACTGGCCGCCGGAAACGAGATCCCCGACAGGAAGGTGGTCTCCGTGACCTCCGGACCGATAGGGTAGACGTCACCCGAGGTATTGATGTACACGTAGGTATCGTCGGCCACGCCGCCGTCGTCCAAGGTGTTGATCCAGATGTCGCTGGCCGGGGCGTCGCCGCTGGGCAGGACGAACGCCTCCGTGTCGGAGGAGCCGTTGTAGATCGACCCGGACAGGTGCACGATGCCGTTGCCGTCGACGGCGACTTGCGGCTTGCCCGATGGATCCGATCCAACCGCGGCAGCGGATTCCCAGCCGTTCTGCAAGGTCACGTTGACCGGTATCGGGTAACCGGTCGGTAGCGCTCCCGCGGTTGCCGCTGGCAACACTCCGATCGCCAGAACAGGGGCCGAAACCAGCACGGCCGGAAGCCACCGCGACAACCAGGGTCGATGTGAACCAACGTTCATCGCACGGCTCCATATCTGTTCGGGGTGGGGTGTGTGTCAAGCCCCGCGGGCATAAGAACTTAGACCGACCGGTGGAGCCTCAGACATTTATTGACCGATCGGACATTCTGACCACCTCAAAGCGACACCCTGAATTTGGTCACGACCTGAATCGCCCCCGTCCGGGAGGGCGTGACGCGTGTCCGGTTGCGTTGGCGGAGAGGGAGGGATTTGAACCCTCGGGCCCAGTTTCCCAAGCCAACTCATTAGCAGTGAGTCCGATTCGGCCGCTCTCGCACCTCTCCCAATCGTTGCAGAGCATACACGGCGCTGGTCACGAACCCGGGCGGTAGCAGTCCGATCTCGTGTTCTGAGGTTGCTCTTCTCCATAAGCCTCTGGCTCGCGAAGCTTGACCCGTCCGCCGGTGCGCAGGACGAGGTTCTGCCCTCTCGGGGCAGGGTCAGCTACGTGCTCCGAGGCCACCTCCAGGCGATCATCCTTCCAGGTAGCGCAGCACCGCCAGCACCCTTCGGTGGTCGGTGGGCGTCGCCGGCAAGTCCAGCTTGGAGAAAATATTGGCTATGTGCTTTTCTACGGCCCCCTCCGAGATGACGAGACTGGCGGCGATAGCCGAGTTGGTTCGCCCTTCTGCCATCAGGGCGAGCACTTCCCGTTCCCGGCCGCTCAGCCCGGCCAGCATGTCGGTGCGGCGAGAGGCTCCCATGAGCTGGGTCACCACCTCTGGGTCGAGGGCGGTGCCTCCCGACGCCACCCGCACCAAGGCTTCCACGAAGTCGGCGACGTCGGCGACGCGGTCCTTGAGCAGGTAGCCGATCCCGGCCGCGCCTCCAGCCAGGAGCTCGGCGGCGTAGCGGGTCTCGACGTATTGGGAAAACACCAGGATCCCTACGGCGGGGTGACTCCGGCGCAGCCTGAGGGCAGCCCGCAGCCCCTCGTCGGTAAATGTCGGCGGCATGCGGATATCGACCACGGCCACGTCGGGGGGATCGGCGGTCACCGCTTGCTCGAGGCTGACGGCATCACTGACCGCCCGGGTCACGGCGAAACCTCTGTCGGTGAGAAGTTGGACCAAACCGTCCCGCAGGATGGCGGAGTCCTCGGCGATCACGACGCGTATGGCGTCGGCGCCCGCCATGCTCACGACTGACAGGGCAGGTCGACCGTGACGGCCGTCGGCCCGCCCGCAGGGCTGGCGATGCTGAGGTGTCCGTCGACTGCGCCGACGCGGTCGCCGAGCCCGGCCAGCCCACTCGAGGATGAGCCGACTCGGTTCGCCGTGGCGCCGCCGCGCCCGTTGTCGCGCACCACGATCCGCAGCCACGGGCCGTGTTGGGCGCAGGTCAGCGAGGCTCGGGACGCCTGGGCGTGCAGGGCGACGTTGGCGAGCAGCTCAGCGGCACAGAAGTAGCAGATGGCCTCGATGACCGGGCTGGGCCGGGACTCGATCGACACCGTCACCTCCGTCGGCACCGAGCTGCGTGCGGCCAGGGTGGCGAGGGCGTTTTCCAGTCCGGTGTCGAGCGCAGGGGGGTGGATGCCCCGAGCCAGGTCGCGAAGGTCAGTGATGGCCTCCTTGGCCCCACTGTGCGCTTCGTCGACCAGGCGCCGGATCGCCTGCAGTTCTGCGCTGGGATCCTCTGCCACCAGGTCCTCTATTTTTTCCTTGGCCTGGCCGAGCCGCATGGCCAGGGCGACCAGTTGGGCCTGGGTACCGTCGTGGAGGTTGCGCTCGATGCGTCGGAAAGTCTCGGTGGCGGCGTCGAGGGTCTTCGACCTCGACTCCTCGAGGCTCTTCACTCGGGATGCGGCGGCGTCGGGACCGAGCAGCAGGTGCATCAGGCGCCGGTCGAGGTAGACGACCAGCCGCATCGCCCATGGGGCGACGAACAACAACACGACCCCAGTCACGAACACACCAATGTGGGTGGCGAACCCGGGTGCCGGCCCGCCGTTGTAGCGGAACAGCCGGCCGAAGACGCCGAAGCTGGCCGTCCCGGTGCTGCCGGTCAGAGGCGAAGCGATACCGAAGAGCGCCTCGACCCAAATGCTGAGGGCAAACCACACGCCGAAGACGGTGAACGGCACTTTGGCTACGAAGTAGCCCACCGCCCGCCAGGCGGCCCGGTCGCCAAGGCACGTCCGCAACCACCCGAAGAACCCCGGAGGAGCGGTGAACGCCTCCGGTCCGGAAATCTCCTCGCCCAGCACCTGCCGGGCCAGCGCCCGTTGCCAACGGCCAAGCCCCCGGGCGGCCCGCAGGCCGCCAGCGAGAATCACGACGCCGACAAACACCACCGTGAGGACCAGTCCGGCGATTCCCAGCGCCCCCAGGGCGAACGCCGCCGCGTAGGCCAGGGCGGAACTGGCGAGGAAGAACCCCAGTTCCGCCCAGCTCCGCTTGTGGAACGGTTCCCGACCGATCAACCGGGCCAGGCGCTTGGCCTGTTCGGCTCGTTCCTGTGGGATCCGGATCAGCAACCCACCCTCCTCGGTGCCGGCCTGGTTCAAGCGTCTCGCTTGACGAAGAGCACGGCGCCGGCAGCCACGGCGATCGCGGCATACATAGCCATCAGCAACAAGCCTAGGGCCGGCGACAGCGGTCGGACTATCCCCCCTGGCCCTTGGTTGACGGTGGACATGATCGAGTTGGTGAGAATGTTGGTCGGCAGGTATCGAACGTCGGGTTCGGATATGCCGTGCATGACGAGCGGGAGCACGAACACGACGCCGACGAAAGCGGCGATCGCGGCCGGGGTGCTACGACAGATGAGCCCGAAGCCGAAGGACATCAGCGCCATAAGCGCGATGAACAGGCCGGTCATGAGCACGGCCCGGAGCGCGCCGGGCGACCCCAGGTTTGCTGACGGAGCGCCGCTTCCGGAGAGGATGCCCTCGCCGAGGAAGAACGAGACGAAGCTGAGCAGCTCACAGAAGACCACAGTGGTCGCAGCCGTAACGCCGATCTTGGCGGCCAGCAGGACACGCCGTTTGGGGGTGGCGGCCAGCGTCGTGCGGATGGTGCCGCTCGAGTACTCGCCGGTGACCAACAACGCTCCGAACACGCCGCCGGTGAGACCGGCGACGATCAGGCCGGTCAGCGCCGCCTGAGTAGGGTCGAAACCGCTGTAGTACCCCGGACCGTGGTGCAAGGCGGCGTTGGTTACCAGTCCTGTCACCAAAAGACCGACAGCGACGGTCAAGCCGAGGGTGATGGCGGTCGATCGCAGGGTCACGATCTTGACAACCTCGGACTTGACCACGTGCTTGAGGCGGTAGTGCTCCCGCGGGGCGGTCTGGATGGCCAGTGTCATGTCGGTCACTCCTTCCTGCCGGCGGCAGCCGCACCGGCCATCGTCGACGGGCGGTACTCCACCTCGTCCTGGGTCAGCTCCATGAAGGCGTCCTCCAATGATGCGCTGATCGGCATCAGCTCGTGAATCCGGAGGCCATCGCGGGCGGCGAGGTCGCCGATCTGCGGGGCAGTCAGCCCCTCGACGGTCAACGACCCTCCGTCGCCGGCGCCTACGTTGGCTCCCTCGACGGTCAGCGCGGAGGTGAACGCGGCCAGATCGGGTGTGATCAACTTGACGGCTCCACCACCGCTTCTGTTGACGAAGTCGGCCACGCTGGTGTCGGCGATCAGCCGGCCGCGGCCGATCACAACCAGCCGATCGGCGGTCACCGACATCTCGCTGATCAGGTGGCTCGACACGAAGACGGTCCGCCCCTCCGCAGCCAGGCCCCGGAGGAAGTGCCGAACCCAACGGATGCCCTCCGGGTCCAGACCGTTGACCGGCTCATCGAACAGCAACACTCCCGGGTCGCCCAGGAGAGTCGCGGCTATGCCGAGCCGCTGGCTCATGCCGAGCGAGAACTTCCCCACTGGCCGGCCGGCGACAGAGCTCAACCCCACATGATCCAAGACCTCATCGACCCGCCGGAGCGGGATGTCATTGGTCAGGGCCAGCCACCGCAGGTGGTTCCGGGCGCTGCGAGCCGGGTGGAACGCTTTGGCGTCGAGCAGCGCGCCGACCTGTCGAAGGGGCCAGGCCAGCTCCGAAAAGAGCTTGCCTCCGATCAGGGCCGACCCCGAGTCGGGTACGTCGAGGCCCATGATCATGCGCATGGTGGTCGACTTGCCGGCCCCGTT
>PMHH01000032.1 GCA_003156595.1 Acidimicrobiaceae bacterium | reverse complement strand
CCCGGGCGGATCGGTACTCGGACCTCCACCAGCATCTGGGCGTCGCCCACCGCCGTCTCGTACGGCCCGCGGTGGAACGATCGCAGGTCCACCGTCTCGGTCGCCCCTGACGAGCGGATGACCGCTTGGGCCCGTAAGGCCGCGCCCACCGCGGACAGATCCTCGGACGGATCGGCCTGGCAGAGTGACCCGCCCAACGTGCCCCGGTTGCGCACGATGGGATCGGCGATGACGCGCTCGGCGTCGGCAAAGATGCGGTAATGCTCGTGGAGTAGCGCAGAGTCGAGGAGCGCGGCGTGGCGGGTCATGGCCCCGATGGCGATGTGACCGCCGTCGAGCCGGATGTAGTCCAGGTCGGTGAGATCGTTGATGTCGATCAAGGTCTCGGGGCGGGCCAGGCGCAGTTTCATCATGGGGAGGAGACTGTGGCCCCCTGCGAGGAGCCGGGCTTCTGGACCATGACGTTCGAGCAACGCCAGGGCGTGGTCGACGCTGGTTGCTCGCTCATATTCAAAAGACGCCGGCACTTGCACGCTGGTCCCTCCTGTCCCCTATCCAGCCAAGATAAGCGAACCCTTAATGGATGTGCTACATCTGATCCCTGATGACCCTGACCCAGCTCGAAGCGTTCGTGTTGGTCGCCCGGCTGGGCTCGGTCAAGGCCGCCGCTGGAGTGCTGGGGGTGACCGAGCCAGCCGTTTCCGGAGCGCTGGCGGCCCTGCGCCTGCACCTGGGTGACCCGCTCCTGACCCGGGCCCCGACCGGCATGGCCCTCACCGCCGGCGGCCAACGCCTGGTGCCGATCGCTTCGCAGATGATCAACCTGGCCGCCGAGGCCGAGTCGGCCATCCGGCAGGCCCAGGGCGCGCCGGAACGGTTGCGGGTGGCAGCCACCAGCACCGTCGCCGAGTTCGTGGCCCCGCCCCTCCTGGCGGCGTTTACCGCCCGGGTGAAGGCGGTGGAGGCCAACGTGGGCGTGTCGCCGTCCCACGAGATGGCCGCTCTTTTACAAGAACGTCTGGCTGATGTGTGCTTCGGTCCCCGATTAGCCGGCGAGCAGTCGGTCGGGCTCGAGTCCGAGCCCATCATGCGCTACCGGCTGATCGTGGTGGCGTCGCCGGCCCACCGGCAGGCGCGTGTCGAGGGAATCCCGTGGAAGGCCCTGGCGCACGAGGACTGGCTGGTCGATCCGTCCGGAGCGGACAGCTCCACCGAGGTCGGCATGCTTCTGGACCGGCTCCGTGTGCCCCCCGAGCGGGTCCGGGTATTCCCGAGCCAGAGCGCGGCGTGGGCTGCTGCGGCCGAAGGCGCCGGCGTCGCCCCGGCCATCCTCCATCTGGTGTCGCGGGACCTCGACCGAGGCGCGTTGGTCCGCCTCGACGTGGTATCGACCCCGGTCGACCTGCTCTGGTACGTGAGCACCCTGCCGCGCGAGCGGCGGTCACCGGGCGTGACCATGCTGCGGCGCTTCCTCGGGACGCCGGAGGCGATGCAGAGCATGCACCGCATCGATGGAGGCGTGCCGGCCAGCCGGTTCCGTCCTCCGGTCTACGTGACGCTATGGAGCTGACGTGGCAATCAGCATGTAGCCCATGGTGACGCACATGGCGATCTGGCAGACCGTGGCGAGACGAGGCGCCACCAGCGAGGCGGACGCGGTGGTGGTGTGATCGGAGGTGGCACTGGCACCGGCACCCGACAGCAGGAGCCGGTTGACGTGGGCGCCGGCGTAGCAGTACAAGACGATGGCGAAGAGCCAGGCGAGCAGCGGGACTACCAGCCGCGCCCCGGCGCCACCCAGGGCGCTCGTGGTGCTCATCGCAGCCATGGACGAGCCGGACCCGGGGGGCATGGCGAAGAACATGTACAGCATCACGCCGCATGCCACGAAGTGCTGCAGGTGGTGGCCGGCGGTCCCGACCTGGCCCCGGGGTCGTAGGGCGGCCTGGACGCTGCGCCAACCAAACCAGATGGCGCCGAACCCGAAGATCGCCTCCCAGACGTGGTAGGAGCGCTGGCTGAGCAGTCCGGTGAGCATCCCCGCCATGGCCACTCCCATGGCCGCGTGCATGGCGTCCGTATCGAACTCGATCGCTTGGCCACGGCGGCGTGACGTCACGAACCGGCTGGCGCAATAGGTGGCGGTGAGGACCATGACGGCGGCAAAGGCGTCAGCGAGCAAACTTGGACCGGCCACCATCTCACCCTCTCGTCCCTGGGTTGGGTGCCACCCGGCGAGCATAGGCAGCCTCGCTCCCCCGTCGTCTCCCCCATATGGGGGAAAACGGCACAACGCTGTGGTCGTCACTATAAGCAGCGGCGAGAGTATCGTCTCGCCGAGCGGCTCTGGGCCGACCCAAGGCGGCGAGCCCGCCGGTAGGGGGGAAGACGTGGCAACTACTTTGATTGATGCCAGGCAAAGCGGCCAAAGCAGCGCGCCGGCTCTGCCCGGACCGTTCGGCGTGGCGACGTGGCTGGTGGTGTTCGTGGTCGGAGCCCTGGTCCTGGGCCTGGTGTTCGGCTTGAGCCTCTTCCCCCGCCTCGACGCCGGCCAGCGGGTGATCAACCACCTCAAGCCCGCTTTCGTCCCGGCCCGGGTCGCCGGCGACACGCCCGCGATCAACATGGTTTCCGCCATCGTCAACACCCTCGACCCCATCATGACCCCGCAGGGCGGGGCGTCGACCGAGGTCCCCAACCTGGTCGGCTTCTTGTCGACCAAGACCGGCCTCACCGACGCCCAGGTCGTCTCGACCCTGGAGGCCAACTTCCCCGACCTGGCTCATCTCCTCCTGGCGCTGCCGCTCAGCTCGGTGACCGCCGAGCTTCCGGGGCTCGAGACCTACCTGGCCACCGCCTTGCACGCCACCCCAGCCCAGGTCCTCGCCGCCCTGCAGGCCAACTTCCCGGGGCTGGCCCAATCCATCGTCAACCTGCCCGCGGTCACCAGCGGATGGGACAACGTTCCGGGTACGGCGGGTTTCACCAACTTCGACGGAAGCCCGATCCAGACCGTTCCGCAGGTCCGGGATTATTTCGCGGGCGAGGTGGTCCCCCTGGTTGCCGATAACCAGACGAACTTCGGCCGGTTGGCGGATTGGTTCCCTCCGGTGTGGTCCATACCGGTCCTTCTTCTCNNCGTGATCGGCATCGTGGTGGTGCTCCTGGCTCTGGTGATGATCGTCCGTTCCTGGCAGGGCGCCGTCACCGCCTCCCTGGCGCAGGCCGGCTGGGCCGTGGTCACGGCGGTCGGAGTGCTCGTCCTGGTGGTGGTGTTCGCCTTCCAGCTCTCCCCCCGCCTGTCTGGTGGGCAGCGCCTGGTCAATGGGGCCAAACCGCTCTTCACTCCGGCCCGGGTCGCGGGCAACCAAGCGGGGATCAACATCATCTCGTCGGCTGTCGATGCCTTTGATCCGGTCGTCGCTTCCAACTCGGTCGCAGCCGGCGAGGTTCTGCCCCTGGTCACTTACGTGTCCGACAAGACGGGCATACCAGGCAACCAACTGTTCCTCGCCCTACAAGCCAAGTTTCCCGCCGTGGTCAACCTGCTCCAGGCCATCCCGCTCAGCTCGGTCACCGCCGAGATACCACAGCTGTTGTCGTTCCTGGAAACCACGCTGCACCTCACCGAGGCCCAACTCGGGACGGCCCTGCAGACCAACTTCCCGGCCCTGACTCAGGCCCTCGTCTACCTGCCGACGGTCACCAACGATTGGAACGACGTCCCCGGAACGGCCGCACTCACCCGCTTCAACGGTAGTCCGGTCCGGTCCGTCCCCCAGATACGCGACTACTTCAAGGACGATGTGATCCCCGCCGTCACCAGCAGTCGGGCCGACTTCCACACCCTTGCCTACACGGACCCGGCGCTCACCGTCTTCGCCCCCCTGCTGACCATCATCGGCGTCGTGGTAGTGCTCTACGGTCTGGTCCTGTTGATGCTGAGCCGGAGGTTCGGTCGTTTTGTGGAGAAGATCGGACCCACCTGACGCGTCCGATCAGCTCACCCATTGCCCCTAATAAACCAAACGCTTAGGTGACCGTTGACGACCGGAGCGCAGGAGCGCATGATGCTCGGAGAATGGGGGTGAAGAATGCCACTACTGCTGACGAACACAACGGTCCCTGCTAGAGGTGCTCCCGGTGCGGATTGAATCCGACGGGCATAGCCGCGGGAACCCCCGCCTCTACGAGCTGGTCGAACACGCCCCGAAGACCGGCAAGAGTCCGACCGTGTGGGCTTGGCCCGAACTGATGGACTACCTCAAGATCGCCGGTCAACCCGTGCAGGGCCCATGGCCACCCCACCAGGAGCCGCGACCGGATCCCGAGGAAGACACCCTGCCCGTGGCCGTGGCCGACCCGGAAGCTCGCCCCAGGCCGGTAGCCCGGGCCAGGCCGGAACCCCGCCCCAAGCCTGAGGCCAAGGCCAAGCCGGAACCCCGGCCCAAGCCAGAGGCCCGGGCCAAGCCAACCGTTCCGATTTTCCGGTCTCTTCGCGATCGTTCGGGCGAGAAGCCGTAGGGGCGCGTCTCACCGTCCCCTTGATCCGCTACCACAGGATGCTGGAGGTCGTATGTATCCGTCTCGGTTCCGTTACGAGGCACCACATTCGCTCGATGAAGCCATCGAGTTGCTGCGAGAGAATGGGGACGAGGCCAAGGTCTTGGCCGGAGGCCAGAGCCTTCTACCCCTGATGAAGCTCCGTTTCGCGGCACCGGAACTGCTCGTCGACATCAACAACCTTCCCGGCCTCGCCTACCACCGCGCGGACGCCGACGGCACCCTTCACGTCGGGTCCCTTTGTCGACACGCTGATCTCGAGCGATCGGCTCTCCTCAAGGCCAAGCAGCCGACAATGGCCGCGGCCGCCCCCCTGATAGCCGACCCCATGGTGCGCAACCGGGGCACCCTGGTGGGATCGCTGTGCCACGCCGACCCCCAGGGTGACTGGGCTTCGGTGGTGATGGCCCTGGGCGGCTACGTCGTGGCCCAGGGACCGAGTGGCACACGCCGCATCCCGATCGCCGACTTCGTCACCGGCCCCTTCCAGAACNNCGCCGGGTCGGCGACTTCGCCACGGTCGGCGTGGCCGTGGCGGTGGAGATGTCGGGCGAGCGGGTGACCAGGGCAGGGATCGCCCTGACGGGGGTAGGCGCCGCCACCATCGCGGCTACCGCCGCAGGCGCAGCCCTGGTGGGGAAGCCGCTGACCCCGGACACCATCGAGCGGGCCGGCGCGCTCGCCGCGGAGGCGTCCAGGCCCAGAACCGATCATCGGGGCAGCGCCACCTACAAACGGCACATCGTTGACACCTTCGTCGTGCGCCTCCTCAACCGTGTCAACGAGACCGAAGCGAGGGCGGCTTGACATGACGAGCCTGTACGAAGAACAGAGAGGTCCCATCGCGGACGGCANNACCGGTCCGCCGGATCACGGTCACGGTCAACGGCGAGAAGAGGATGGCCGAGGTGGAGCCCCGCCTGTTGCTGGCCCATCTGCTTCGCCAGGGATTCCGGCTGACGGGAACGCACACCGGCTGTGACACCACCAACTGCGGCGCGTGCACGGTCCTCGTCGACGGACGGCCGATCAAGTCCTGCACCATGCTGGC
>PMHH01000004.1 GCA_003156595.1 Acidimicrobiaceae bacterium | reverse complement strand
CCCACTCAGGACCTGACAAGTCGGGATCTGTCACCACCGCCGTGATGGGAGGAAGACCTTCCTTTAGGGCTTCACGCACCATGCCGAGGCAGTCCTCCAGGTCATAGCCGGTTACTCCGACTCCGCGGGACAGCATCCGGTATCGCCGGGAGCCACCGTCCACGCTGATCGTCCCCGAAGTCGGCGGATCTGGATGCTCAGAGGTCGGGATGTCGAACTCGATCCAGAATCGGTGGAGATCGGGCGAGTCGTCACTGTCCACCGATACAGAATGTCAGCGCATCCAGTTACCTGCTGGAGGAAGGGGCGCGCCCGAGTCGGCGATAGCGCGTCGTCGTCCGGAACTCGGCCGGGCGTTGAGGAGGCGCCATAACAACAGACGCGATCCGAGGAGCGGCTACGGACGGTCACCCTGCGGCCAACCCACTTTGTCCCGAAGCTCCTCCAGCGACGCCCTGAAATCGGCGGGGGTGAAGAGGTATGCCGACGGTGAGAGCACCCGATTGCAGTCGCGTAGCCGAGCAAGCCCGAAGGCGACAGCGGGGTCGCTAACTACGTCGATGTCCCAGCGGTGCGCCCACTTTGCCGCCTGTTCGGGATGCACTGACAACCGACCTAGACGCGCCAGCACAGTTTCGATTGCCGAAACTGATAACTCGTCAGGTAAGTGCGGGTCGGGTAGGCCCTTGGAGTCGGCCCAGCCGCGCCACTCGGGGGGAGGGGGCGGTTGCCAAGCCATGCACCATCTTCGCGAACCCGCTTCGACTTGTAGTGCGGATGATCGTCCGTCACTTGAACATCGCGCCCGAACGTTCCATCCCGCGCCTGCACCGGTCGCCCCAGCACCACGGCGAGGGCGATCCGATTCGGCGATCTGGCGCTCGGCACGCCCCCCAACAGCCCCTCTGGGTTGCCCTGGCGCGGTCCCGTCCTTCTATGCGCCTACATCATCGGCGGCATCAGCAGCCTGGACCGGGGCAGCTTGGGCATTATGGCGTTCATGCACGCCTTTGACCCAGGGCCTGAGACGCCGTGACCGCGGACGACCGCTCCGGTACTGATTCCGGCCGGTTCGGCGACTTACGAGGCCGCGAGCAGCGTCTTGCGGGTCAGGCGTACTCCGACTGGAGGAGCACGCTGGACTCACGCTGGCCTAGTGACGCAGTCGGTAATGAATCGAAGGCAACGAGACTTGCTTATCACCGATGCGCTACGAGCTGGCTTAGATTCGTGTTCATTGCGGGTGCAGGGACTGGTGTTCTGCTTGCTTGGGCAGTGGACCGATCTTCAACTCCTCTCTTCATCGCCGCTGGGGTCGGAGCGCTCATCGCCGTTTCGCTGTTCAGCTTGGTCATCTCACGCTTTCGCAAGGGTATGCGAGCGTTCCCAGGCCGATTGTCCTTGCGGTAAGACCAGGCCGACGCCGAACGTGAGCGCATCCGGTTACGCCCTGGGGCCGTCCTCGACGCGGTAATCGGCGGTCGGCGCTCCGGTGACGGGGTCCCCGGATAGGGGTCCACCTGCTGTGGGAGTCCAAACCCGAAAGTGGGAGGATGAACACAGTCATGAAGCGCCACCGGCACACTCCGGAGCAGGCTGTCCGCAAGGTCCGTGAGGGCGAGCGGTTGTTGAACGAGGGCAAGGACATCGCCGAGGTGCTGCGCCATCTCGAGATCGCCGAGTCGACGTGGAACCGCTGGCGGAACCAGTACGGGGGCATGAAGGCCGAGGAAGCGAAGCGCCTGAAGGAGCTGGAGCGGGAGAACGGGCGGTTGAAGAAGCTGCTGGCGGAGGCCGAGCTGGACAAGGCGATGTTGAAGGAGTTGGCTGAGGGAAAATGGTGACCCCGGGGCGTCGACGGATCGCGGTGGCGGTCCTGGTCGATCGCTTCGGGGTCTCTGAACGCCGGGCTTGTCGGGTGGTGGGCCAGCACCGCTCCACCCATCGCCGGCCGCCCCGGCCCACCTCCGATGTCGAGGTGAAGTTGCGGGCCCGGCTGCGGGAGATCGCCCGGGAGCATCCCCGCTGGGGCTTCAAGACGGCCTATGCCATCGTGCGCCGTGAGGGCTGGACGGTCAACCGCAAGCGCATCCAGCGGCTGTGGCGCGAAGAGGGCCTGAAACGGCCGCAGTTCTGCCGGAAACGGCGCCGGCTGGGACCGACCTTGGCCGAGCGGATGCGGGCCTCGGCGCCGAATCAGGTGTGGGCGGTCGACTTCTGCTTCGACGAGACGGCTGATGGCCGGAGGCTCAAGCTGGCCAATATCGTCGACGAGTTCACCCGCGAAGCCCTGGCCATGAGAGTCGGCCGGTCCTGGNNCTCGTCGAGATCATCGAAGCCCTCGTCGCAGAACGTGGTGCGCCGGTCTATCTGCGCATGGACAACGGCCCCGAACTGATCGCCTGGGGGCTGCGCGAGTGGTGCCGGCTGTCTGGCACCGCCTGCGCCTATATCGAGCCCGGCTCCCCCTGGGAGAACCCCTTCGTCGAGTCCTTCAACGGCCGCGTCCGCGACGAGCTGCTCAACGTCGAGGACTTCGCCGACCTCCGCCAAGCCCAGGTCATTGTCGGGGACTGGCGGATCGAGTACAACACCTACCGTCCCCACTCGGCCCTGGGAG
>PMHH01000035.1 GCA_003156595.1 Acidimicrobiaceae bacterium | reverse complement strand
GCCGGCTCCAGCCCCACCGGCGCCGGCTCCAGCCCCACCGGCGCCGGCCGCAGCCCCACGGGCGCCCGCCGCAGCCCCACGGGCGCCGGCTCCTGGCCCAGCTGCGCCGGCCGCAGCCCTATGGGCGCCGGCTCCTGGCCAACCTGCCTGTGGCGTTGCTCATCGGCGCCTACACCCTCCGTTTCAGCCTGCTGTCCGTCCAGGTGCAGGACGGCTACGGCACCTTCGCCTTCGACATGGGCATCTTTGACCAGGGGGTCTGGCTGCTCAGCCGCTTCCACGCCCCCTTCGTGACCGTCATGGGGCGAGACCTGTTCGGGGACCACACGTCATTTATTCTCCTGCTGGCGGTGCCGCTCTACTGGGTGTGGCCCCACGCCCAGGCACTACTCGTCCTACAGACCTGTCTCCTGGCCGCGGCGGCGGTGCCCATCTACCTGCTCGCCCTCCGCCGCACCGCGAGCGTGGTCATCGCCACGGCCCTGGCTGGGGCCTACCTGCTCAATCCGGCCCTGCAGAACGGCAACCTCGAGCAGTTCCACGCGGAGTGCTTTCTCGTGCTGTCCGCGGCGCTGGCGATCTACGCCGCTGTCGAGTCCAAGCCCAAGCTGCTCGCCGTGGCGGTGGTGGCGTCCCTGCTGGTCAAGGAGGACGCCGCGCTGTTGATGGTTCCCCTAGGGGTGTGGGTCTACTTCCGCCGGGACCGCGAGTGGGGCGTCCGGATCATGGTGGCGTCCGTCGCCTGGATGGTCTTCGCCTACACGGTGGTGATCAACTCCCTGCTCGGCACCGTGACCTTCTACGCCAACCGGATCCCGTTCGGGGGGCTGGGCGGGTTGGTGTCAACCGTCGTAGCCCACCCGGTTCGCTTTTGGCGGTACACCCGCAGCCAAGGCCGGCTCTTCTACCTGTGGCAGATGGCCGCCTCCTTCGGGCTGGTGTTCGTGGCGGCGCCGGAGGTGGCGGCCATCGGCATCCTCACCCTGAGCGAGAACGTGCTCAGCACCTTTCCGTACATGCATCAGATCGTCTACCACTACTCGCTGCCCCTAGTGCCGGTGCTGGCCCTCGGCACCGTACTCGCCGTGGCGAGGCTGTCGACCCCCCTGCGCCGCTACCTGGCCACCGCCGTGGTCGTGACGGCCGCACTCTGGTCGTGCCTGCAGTGGGGGTTACCGCCGTTCTCGAGCCGCGGGTACCAGCACCTCAACCCCGACAGCCCGCAGGTGCTGGCCATCAACTCGGTGCTCAGGCTGGTGCCGCCCAACGCGGTGGTGTCCGCCTATGACTCCTATGTCGCCCACCTCGATCACCGGACCCGGATCTACCAGTGGCCCACGCCGTTCTCCGCCCACTACTGGGCGTTGTACCGCCAGGAAGGCCAACGACTTCCCTTCGCCAACCAGGTGCAATACGTGGTGCTCCCCGCCTCCCTGTCGGCCTCCGATATGGCCGTGCTGGCATCCATCTCCCAGGAGTATCACCCGATCGGCGAGGGAGGGGGCGTGGTCGTCTACCGGCGGGTCGGTTCTTAGGAGTGCCCGATCTGGCGGAGATCCTGCCCGAGGAAGACGAGGGCAGGATCTGCGCCAGCCCGGTCCCCTTCTCCGTTTCCGCCGGACGCCGACCTCGACCAAGGATTCGAGCTTGAGCCGGTTGACGAGATCCTTCGTGGTCCGTCGACGATTGTGCGTTTATCCCCCCGACCGGGACGACAATCGCACACCTGTGACCAACTGAGGCTGGAACTGATGAAGGGGGGTCCGGGCCATCGGGTCGCTGTCCGTTGTCCCCGGACAGCGAGCCGATGGACCCGGAGCCCCCACAGAGCTACGACCCGAAGCCCGCCATGCCGACCACGGGCTTGTCGAGCCGGATGCCGCCGGTGGAACCGTAGAAGGGGGCATTGAACGAGAAGATGCCCCCATCCGAGGCGACCATCCAGTAACCACCAGTCGCGGCGTCCACCGCCATACCGACGACCGGCTGGTTGAGACGGATCCCGCCAGTCGACCCGTAGAAGTGGGCGTCCCCGAAGGCGAAGANNCGTAGAAGGGGGCGTCGCCGAACGTGAAGATCCCACCATCGGACGCCACCATCCAGTAACCCCCACCGTTCGCGGTGGAGGCCATGCCGACTACCGGTTGGTTGAGGTGGATCCCGCCCGTGGACCCGTAGAAGGGAGCGTCGCCGAACGTGAAGATCCCACCATCCGAGGCGACGAGCCAATAGCCGCCGGCGTCGGGCGTCGCCGCCATGCCGACGACGGGTTTGTTGAGCACCACGTTGCCGGTCGACCCGCAGAAGGGCACGTTGCCAAACGTAAAGATCCCGCCGTCGGAAGCGTCCATGTAGTAGCCGTTCGGCGCCATCGCCGGAGGCAGGCACGGGACTGCAACCACCGGAGGCGGGGTTCCGGCGTCTCCGGTCAGCTGCGGGTCATGGTGGAACATGGGCCATGCGCCTGTTTCGTTGGCGAGGCTGCCATTCGTTCCTGGGACCTCGAAGTGGGCCACGACCCCCTGAGTGCTGTTGTTGTGGCCGGCGACGGTGATGCCGATAGTCCCGTTGGGATCGTCGGTGACCAACGGCGAGTTCTGCATAGTGAGCACACCACCGGTCGCCGACGGGTTGTTCTCCGCCTCCGCGATCACGGCTCCAGTGTGCCCGTCGAGTATCTCCAGGCCGTTGGTGGTCCCCACCACCAGGTCCTGGTAGCCGCCGCCCAGGTTGACGCTGGCGATGCCGCCCAGGATGGCGCCGAGGGCGGGGACGTGCCAGATGGGGTCGCCGGTGGCGCCGTCGAGGAGCCAGACCGAGCCGGTTCCCTCCGCCGCACCGTCGCTGTCGGTCCCCTCGGCCACCTGCAGCTGGCCGTTACCGAGGGCGTCCACGAGCGCGGGACTGCTGTTCGTCCAGCCGTCCAGGGTGCTCGCCCACACCAGGTTGCAACTTGGTCCCAGCCCGAGGACTTGGTTGCTCTGGGACGCGCCGGCGTAACCGTGACCGGTGCCGACCGCGATCCCGACGGCCCCACCCGAGAGGAACTCCCCCACCGCCGGCGAGGAATCCACCGTCTGATTGGTGTTGTACTGGCAGATGAGGCTGCCCGTGGGGCTGATCACCCGGACGTGGCCCCCATCCTCATACTGATACCCGTAGGCGAGGCCCTGGGTGGAGTCGCCCCCCTCGACGATGTCGGTACGGCCGTTTCCGTAGACGTCGGCCAGAGCCGGGGTGCTGAAGTTGCTGTCAGCTTGGAAGAACGGGAAGCCAGGCAGCACGCCACCCGAGGTCGCATTGAGCGCGTCCTCCTCTTGGCCTATAGCCCCCGCGACCACGTCGGTACTGCCCTGGAGATTGCCCACGGCCAGTGACGCTTGGACAGACGCGGCGGTCGACGAGCCTGGGGCGGAGGGGACCGCAGCGAACCAGCGCTCGGCTCCGTTAGCTTGGAACGACTCGTAGCCGCCGCCAGTCGGATGAGGCGCGTTGCCCACCCCCACGAACACGTTCGATCCGCTGGAGGAGGGAGTCGAGTCCACTGGGACGCCATCAGGCGTGCGGGCCGGCCAGCCGGCGACAGCGGAACCGTTGGTGAGGTGCAAGGCGTACACGTGTCCGGACCGGTCGCCGACAACCACCGAGGGTCCCCCTGCGTCGAGGGTGGCGACGGTCGGCGACGACTCGGCGATCGGGTAGTTGGTGTCGGCCAGAGGCACCGACCAGTCCTGGTGGAGGGTGATCGCCGGCGCCGCGGACGCGGCTGGGCTGGTTGCGGCGACCGACACCACTCCCGCCCCGACCACCGCCGCCACTGCGGACAGACCTCTGGCTACCAGCCCTGGGTACCTGTTGTTCATTTGTCCGCCTTCCCTCTTGACTCGAACAGCGTAGACCGGCCGCTGGGCGTCGGGCCAGATCAGCCTTCCGGATGGTGCGGGTCGAGGAGGCGCTTGCGCACCGCGTACATGACGGCTTCCATGCGGGAGTGCAGGTGCAGCTTCTCCAAGATGTTGCGCACGTGGTTCTTGACCGTGTTCTCCGAGATGAAGAGCTGATCGGCCACGTCCCGATTGCTCATGCCCCTCGCCACCAGCTTGAGGACCTCGAGTTCCCGGGCGGTGAGCACCGGCGCCGGCAACTGCTCCTGGGCGGCGGCCTGGCGAGCGAGCGAGTTGAACTCGCTCAGCAGCTTCGATGCCATTGACGGCGATATGAGGCTCTGGCCCTGCACCACGGCGTGGATGGCGTCGGCGACCTCCTCGACCGAGATCTCCTTGAGCAGGTACCCGTTGGCCCCGGCCTTGATGGCCTCGTAGAGATCGTCCTCCTCGTCGGAGACCGTGAGCATGAGGATCTTGGTGCTGGGGAGGAGGTCGCGGATCCGGCGAGCGGCTTCGATCCCGTTGACCCGCGGCATCCGCACGTCCATGAGCACGACGTCGGGTACCAGTTCCTCGGCCTTGGCGATGGCATCCTCGCCGTCCTCGGCCTCGGCGACGACCTCGATGCGCTCCTCGGTGCCGAGCACCACGTACAGGCCCCGGCGGAAGAGCGCCTGATCGTCGGCGATCAACACCCGGATCACGTCGTCGGTGGCCGGCTCGGTCACCGCACTCTGCTTGTCAATGGGGTCGACCTGACTGGCTCATTACCCCCGAACGTAGCGGACCCCAGCGGCTGACCTGGTCTTTGACC
>PMHH01000029.1 GCA_003156595.1 Acidimicrobiaceae bacterium | reverse complement strand
GCTCGTCCAGCGCCAGCACGTCGATTCGACCCCGGTAGCGAATGTTGTCGCCGGTTCGGGTGCGCAGCGCCATGTCCGGCTGGTCCGGGTCGGCGAGATCGACCTCGTAGTCGACCTCGACCAGCACCGGGGCCAACCGTTCGATGCTCGGAGCCCAATCGAGATAGCCGGCGAGCAGCCGGCGCAGCGCCACGACGTCCTCGGCGTCGGAGCCCGCCGAGCCGGACGAGCCGGACGAGCGGGACGGGCCGGAACCCGATCGCAGCCGGCCCAGGCCCTTCTCGAGCGCTTGGCTCACCAGAGGTAGGACGACTATCCGTGACCAGTCCCACATCCCGGGGAAGTAGTACACCGCCAACGCATCGCGGATCAGCCGGTCCATATCGAGCGCGGCGGGGGTTTGCACTGGCTCCAGGTTGCGCCGGACGGGGGCACCAAGGTCCCACGCCCGCCGGCAGCGCTTGAATTCGGCCCGCTCCCCGGGAGTGAGGATCACTGTCATGATCGGCTCGCTTCAGTGGCGCACCGGGTAGGGCTGGTCGAGAGGCCAGCGGCAACGGTCGGCGCCACCGCTCATCGAGTCCATCTCCGCGATCAGGTCGTCGAGATGGGCTCGGAAGCGATCCTTGTCCTCTAGTGGCCACCGTCCGGCATAGAACAGCCAGGCGTCGGGCGGCGGATTCGCCGCGCCTGGCGCCGGAAGGGGCGAGCCCGCCTCCACGCATTGCCAGTCGAAGTCGTCATCCCGCCGCTCGAGGTAGACCGTGACGCCGGGCGCCGGAGGATGGGCCACGATCTCCGCTAGGAGCTGTATGCGGTCCATAGGCACACTCCAGGCCGGGCGGGTGTAGCGGACAGAGTAGCGGGTCAGTTCGGTAGTGGACTGGGTGCATCGTCGGGCCGGGTGGGCTCGTCGAATACCCGGCTCGCGAGCAGATCGGCGGAGGTGATGATCCGGAGCGAGTCCCGGTCAACCATTCCACCGCCTTCGACCAGTCGGGCGGCCTGGCGCAGCCGGGACCGGTCGATGGCGTTGCGGATGCTACGGGCGTTGGCGAAGTGGGGCTGGGCCCGCCGGCGGGCGACGTAGTCAGAGAAGACGGCTTCGGCGGCCGGCTCCAGCTCGTAGCTCTGCTCAGCCAACATGCGGTGGCCTATCTCGACCAGTTCGTCGACCGCGAACTCGGGGAAATCCAGATGGTGGGCGATCCGCGATCGCAGTCCGGGGTTGAGTGCGAAGAAGCCATCCATGCGGTCCCGGTACCCCGCCAGGATCACGACGAGGCGATCGCGGTGCTCCTCCATCGCCTGCAGGAGGATCTCGATGGCCTCCTGGCCGTAGTCCCGTTCGTTGTCAGGGCGGTGCAGGGCGTAGGCCTCGTCTATGAAAAGGACCCCGCCCATGGCCCGCTTGACCACTTCCTTGGTCTTGGGCCCGGTGTGGCCCACGTACTGACCGACGAGGTCCTCCCGGCCAACCGTGACCAGGTGATCCGAGGGCAGGTACCCGAGAGAATGGAGGATCTCGGCCATCTTGGTGGCGACGGTGGTCTTACCGGTGCCGGGCGGACCGGCGAAGCACATGTGCAGATTGGGCCGGGGGGCGTGGAGCCCAAAGCGGTCCCGCAGCCTGTCGACGAGCAACAGGGCACCGATCTCGCGCAGCCGCTGCTTGACTGCTTCGAGTCCGACGAGTTGGACGTCGAGCTCGTCCAGCGTGCGGCTGATGCCGAGCTCGGCTCCCAACGACGCCAGATCGACGGTCGCGTCAGCCTCCAAGGGAGCTGTGTCCGGCGGAGGGGACTCGTCGACGCGGCCCGGCGTCGACGAGTCACGCGCCCGCACCGGCTCAGCGGGCGAACCCGGGCGAGGCATCGTGAACCCGCCGTGGTCACTATTGGTAGCGGTCACCGTGGGGCTGCTGCGACGAGTAGGCCTTGAGGGTGTAGCGGTTGGTGCGGCCGGGACCGTGCTGGCGCTCGAGCTGGAAACCGGGCTCGTCACCGGGTGGTCGCTGCACCAGGAAGCTCAGGGCGATGGTCTCGCGTCCTTTGCGGGCGTCGAAGGCGTTGACCTTGATGTACTGGCGTGGGAAGGCCTCGCGACAAGCGCGGACCTCGCCGAGCGCGGCGGCCGGGTCGACCAGGTCGAACATCGGCAGGCCCCACAGATCCCAGAAGAGGTTCCTCGGGTGGGGATCGTCGGTCAACTCGATCGAGATCGCCCAACCCTGTCCGACGGCGTAACGCAACTGGGATTCGATCTCCGAATCATCGAGCTCGGGAAGCTGGGCAAAGGTGCCTTGGGTGATCATGGTGTTTCCTCTCGGTCAAGAAGGGGTGGCGACGACGTCGGGGGTGTCGGTGGATTCGTAGTCGAAGGTGACACTCCCCCACGTGTCCAGCGCGGCCAACAGCTCCGGGCTGGACTTGGCGGCGTTGCGTAGTATCTGTTCGCCTTCGCCGAGGACGTCGCAGCCCTCGTTGCGGGCCTTGATCATGGCTTCGACGGCGACCCGGTTGGCGGCCGCACCCGCCGCGATCCCCATCGGATGGCCGATCGTGCCTCCGCCGAACTGGAGGATGACGTCCTCGCCGAGATAGTGCAGCAGCTGGTGGGTCTGGCCGGCGTGGATCCCGCCGGAAGCGACCGGCATGACACCCGGCATCGACGCCCAGCGCTGCTCGAAGTAGATCCCGTGCGCGGGGTTGACGGGGATCACGTCGTCTCGGAGGGTGTCGTAGTAGCCGGCGACCATGTTGGGGTCGCCTTCGAGCTTGCCGACAACCGTCCCCGCGTGAATGTGGTCGACGCCCAGCAGCCGACACCACTTGGCGATGACCCGAAATGACACGCCGTGGGACTTCTGCCTGGTGTAGGTGCCGTGTCCGGCTCGGTGCAGGTGGAGCAGAAGCCCATTGCGGCGCGCCCACTTGGACATGGAGGTCATCGCCGTGTAGCCGACGGTGAGGTCCATCATCACGATGTTGCTGCCGAGCTCCTTGGCGAACTCGGCCCGCTCGTACATGTCCTCCATGCTGGGGCCGGTGACGTTCATGTAGTGGCCCTTGATCTCGCCGGTGCGTTCCTGGGCGTGCTCGACCGCTTCCATGCAATAGAGGAAGCGCTCGCGCCAGCGCATAAACGGTTGGCTGTTGATGTTCTCGTCGTCCTTGGTGAAGTCCAGCCCGCCCCGCAGTCCCTCGTAGACGACGCGTCCATAGTTGCGGGCGGAGAGCCCCAGCTTGGGCTTGACCGTGCAGCCGATGAGGGGGCGCCCGTACTTGTTGAGCATCTCTCGTTCCGCCACGATCCCATGGGGCGGTCCGTCGAACGTCTTGACATAGGCGACAGGGATGCGGAGGTCCTCCAGGCGCAAGGCCTTGAGGGCCTTGAAGCCGAACACGTTGCCGATGATCGACGACGTCATGTTGGCGATCGAGCCTTCCTCGAACAGGTCGAGGTCGTAGGCGATGTAGGCGATCCACTGCTCCAGATTTCCCGGCACCTGCTGGACCCGATAGCACTTGCCCTGATAGCGGCTGTGATCGGTCAGGCGGTCCGTCCACACAACCGTCCACGTCGCAGTCGACGACTCGCCGGCCACGGCGGCGCCAGCCTCCTCGGGGTCTACGCCCGGCTGAGGGGTGATGCGGAAGGCGGCCAGGATGTCGGTCTCGCTTGGCTCGTAGTCCGGCCGCCAGTAGCCCATCTCCTTGTAAGAGAGGACCCCAGCGTTCCAACGAGTGCTCGTTGAGCCGTTGCTAACAGTTGTCATACCTGTACTGTCCCAGATCGGGGCGGACATGTCTATGATGTATTCGCGCCCTATTGATAGGTGATTACCTATGACTCTCACCCAGCTCCGGACCATACTGGTGGTGGCCGACGCCGGGTCGGTGCGCGGCGCCTCGGCGCGCCTCCGGGTCTCGCAGCCCGCCGTTTCGGGGGCCGTTGCCAGTCTCGAGCGAGAGCTGGGTGTGGAGCTGGTCGAGCGGGACGGGCGGGGGCTGCGCTTCACACCGGCCGGTCGGGCGTTCGTCGCTTCCGTGCGGGCTGGCCTGAGCCTGATGGATCGCGGCATCCGGGAGGCGCGCAGCATTGAGGAGCCCGGCCGGGGGACCGTGCGCATATCGGCGGTAACCACCGCCGCCGAGCGGATGCTCCTGCCACTTATTTCGGACTTCCGTCATCAGTACCCGCAGGCCGACGTGGTGGTGCAGGTCGGCAACCGAACCAGCGTGTGGGAAGCGCTGGGTGCGGGCGACGCCGATCTGGTGGTGGCGGGACGCCCGCCGCCCGCCCTCCGGGCCCGGACCCTGGGCCGGGCCGACAACCGTTTGGTCGTGGTCGGGCCGGCCGCCGGTCTGCCGCACGCCGCCCCGTCGGACCGAACCCGGCCCAAACTGGTCGTACTCGGGGCCACCACTTGGCTCCTGCGGGAGGAGGGTTCGGGTACCCGAGAGGCGACCGACGAGTTGCTGGACCAGCTCGGCCTGAATCCGCCGCGCATGATCCTCGGGTCCAACGGCGCAGTCCAACAGGCGGCGATCGCCGGCCTCGGGGTGGCCCTGATCTCCATCGACGCCGTGGCCGGCGCCTTGGCGGCCGGCTGGCTCGCCATCTACGAGTGCCGGGGCACGCCCCTCGATCGTCCCTGGCACCTGGTGGCCTCCGGCGCCCATACCCTCACACCCACGGCGCGGCTGGCCGCGCAGGCGATGCTCGCCTCCGAGGACGGATTTGTGGCGACCGCGGAGGGCCGCCGCTTCCTGCCTGGCTAGAGCTGGAGGCGGCTCCCAGACGCATGGGAACTACCAGGCGCATTCGAACTACCAGGCGCCTGGGAAAGGGCCGAAGGGGGAAGGTGAAGGGTCAAGGTCGTCCCCTGGCCCGGACCCGACTGCACGCGGAGGGTGGCGCCCAGAAGGCTGGCCCGCTCCTGCATACCGCTCAGGCCAAAGCTCAGCGGACCACCGGCCGAAGGCGGGTCGAACCCGACTCCGTCGTCTCTCACGGTGAGGACCACGCCACCGTCACCCGCGGCGTGCAATCCCAACTCGACGCGCGACGCGCCGGCGTGTTTGATCACGTTCTGCAACGCCTCTTGGGTGATGCGGTACACGGACGTCTCCACGTGCGCAGGCAGGTCGCATTCCTGCAGATCCAGCTCGACACCGAAGTCACCGGCGTTGGCCGCGAGGGAGTTGATGGCAGCGGTCAGCCCCAGGTCGTCGAGGATGGAGGGCCGGAGACCGGTGATCGCCTGCCGAGCCTCGTCGAGGGCGCCCGAGAGCAAAGCCTCGACCGATCTCAGCTCTGCCCGCACCGCGTCTTCGGTGGTGAGGGATCCCGCGGCGCGAAGGTGGTACCACGCGCTCACCAGCCGTTGGCTGATCCCGTCGTGGATGTCACCCGCGATCCGACGCCGATCCATCTCCTGCATCTCGATGGTGCGCACGGCGAAACGCTCGAGCTCTTCCTCACGGGTGCGCAGGCGCTCATGGAGGAGGGCCGCTTCGACGATTCCCGCCAGCAAGCTGGCCACCTCCTCGAGGCGGGCCACGATGTCCTTGGCGAAGTGGCCGGCCTCATGGGCGTGGACATTGAGCACCCCTACCACCACCCCGTGGGGGCGAAGCAGTGGGACCGAGACCAACGACATGAAGTCCTCGCCGCGCAGCGCCGGGATGTAGCGGTAACGGGGGTCGGACCACTTGTCGTCGACCACCGCCGGCCGCCCGGATTGGGCGACCCATCCGGCCACGCCTTCCCCAAACGCCAAGCGGATCGTGCCGGCTAGCTCGTCGAACTCATCCGGAGTGGCGCCCATCAACACGACCTCGCGGGCGTCGTGGTCCACGACATGCACGAAGCAGGCATCGGCGCGGGTCGCGGCGACGACCAACCTGGCGGTCTGGCGCAGCACGGAACGTAGCGGCCGGTCTTCGCTCGCGATCCCCACGATGCCGCGCAAGAGGTCGGTCCATGCCACCTCCCGGGCGTAGCGACCCGCGGCATTCTCGTTGCTCATTTCGGCACCCTCTGCGAGGGTGCCAATGAGCGGCGCCCTGTGCTTGTCGGTTCGCTCGCCTTCGGCTCGCTCACACAAACACCCCCTCTCGGAGCGCGAAGGCGACCGCCTGGCCCCGATCGGCCACGCCGAGTTTGCGGTAGATGGAGCTGGCGTGGGTCTTGATGGTCTCCTCGCCGAGCACCAGCCGGGCGGCGATGGCCCGGTTGGAGTGACCGTGAACCATGAGTTCCAACACCTCGCTCTCTCGTTGGCTGAGGCCCAGGAGGGCGCCAGGCCAGAACTCCCCGCGTTGGAGCCGGGCCGCCGAGAGCGCGACCCGCCCGGCGAGCGAGGGGTCGACCACGATCTCGCCTTCGACCACCCGGCGGAGATGGCCGAGCAGCTCCTCGGCCACCACCTTTTTGATGAGATAGCCAGCCGCCCCGGCTCGCAGCCCTTCAAAGAGATACTGCTCGTCGTCGTAGACGGTGAGGAGCACGACCTTGGTCGCCGGCGCCACCCGGCCCAGCTCCGCGCAGAGCTCCAGTCCGGTCAGGGACCGCATGCGCACATCAACCAGCGCGATATCCGGCTGGGTATCGACCGCCAGCCGGCACGCGTCCCGGGCGTCCGTCGTGCTCGCCACCACCACGGCTTGGTCGGAGTGGGGTCGGAGCATGGCAGTCAGGCCATCGAGCACCATCTGGTGGTCATCGACGAGCAGAAGCCGGATGGGCTGGTTGGCGGCGGACGTGCTGGGCCGGTCGGCCATCAGACCGCGATGGTACGTGCGCCGGCTTCCCTGGATGGGGCAGATTTCGCAATCGGCATCGGCCGGTCCGGTCCCCCGCCTGATCCCACGCCTGGGGGATGGTGCCGGCCAGGACAGTTCATACAGTCGACTGGTGACCTGGCAGAGCACGGTCGGCCGAACCGACCTGATCGCGAGACCTGGCGCGTGAGCACCAAGTCCGTGGCCATCCGGCGCGTCACCGGCGACCGGCCGTCCCCGTTTATGCTCGCCATCGCCGGGGACAGTGCGGCAGGCAAGACCACCCTCACTCGCGGTCTAGTTGAGGCCTTGAGCGACGCGGGGGTGAGCGCTCTCTGCGTCGACGACTACCACCGCTACGACCGTGACGAGCGCCGGGGCCTCCCCTTTTCCCCGCTTCATCCGGCCTGCAACTACTTGGGCATCATGGAACAGCATCTGCAACTGCTGGCCACCGGAGAGCCGATCCTCAAGCCGGTCTACGACCATCACGACGGGACGCTCGATCGCCCGGTGCTGGTCGAGCCGGCCGCCAACGTGGTGGTGGAAGGTCTGCTCCCGCTCCATACCCGCTTGTCCCGCGCCTGTTTCGATCTGTCCGTGTACCTCGACCCCCCCGAGGAGATTCGCCGGGCCTGGAAGGTCAAGCGCGACACTCGCGACCGCGGCTACACCGAAGAACAGGTTCTCGCTGATCTGGCCAAGCGAGAGCCGGATTCGGCCGCCTTCATCCGCCCGCAACGCAGGTGGGCGGACGTCGTGGTGCGCTTTGCTCCCATCGAACAGCGCGGCGAAGCGGAGCGTTCGCTGCTCTCCGCCACGGTCCTGTTGCGCCCCACTGCCCCGCATCCGGATCTGACCGCATTCCTCGGCGAGGACACCCGTGAGGCCATACACATCAAGCTCATCCGCGATGACGACGGCAAGCCGGTGGACGCCCTACACGTGCACGGGTATGCCACCCGAGACGCGACTCGCCGGGTCGAGGAGGCCATCTGGGCGTCGCTCGGGATCCACAACCCGTTCCCGGAGGAACTGGGCGAGGTCGAGCCCGGCGGCCTGCGCAGCGAGCCGCTGGCGGTGGTGCAGCTGATCCTCCTGTACCACGTGTTGCGGGCTCGCCAGTTCCACGGATCCGAGCTCGAGATCGTCCCGTAGGGCCTCGCCCGACCTGCCGCTGGCACCGAAGCGCAGGTCAGAGGGGGAATCCTTTACAGCCCCTGGCAGCGTGTCTACGCTGACGGCACCAGAGCGGCGTCATGGCCCGGTCCCCGCTTGTGGCGCGCAACCGAGATGGGGAGCCCTGATGCCTGCTTCTCGCAGTACGAACGGCAACGTGAAGGTTGACGACGCTCCGCCAGAGGCGATACTCCGGGCGTTGATGGAGACGTCGGATGACGCCATGTGCACTTGTGACGCTGGGGGCCGGATCACGGCGTGGAGCGTGACTGCCGAGCGGCTGTTCGGTTATCCCGCGGGGGATGTGATCGAGCATCCGCTCGAGACGTTGTTTCCCGATCATGTGCGACTCGAGGTCCGGGAAGTGGTGGCCCGGGTGCTGGCCGGCGAACGGATCAAGCACTTCGACACCGAGATCGAGCGTCCTGACGGAATGCCGTTGCCGTTCTCGCTCTCCCTATGTCCGGTCTTCCATGCTGACGACGTGGCCGTGGGAGCGGTGGTGATCGCCAGGGACGTCACCGAGCAACGGCTGGCCCAAGCGACGCTGGCCGAGGTCGAGGGGCGCTTGGAGGAAGCGGAGGCTCTGGTCCACGTCGGCAGCTGGCTCTGGGACGTCCGGACCGGTGCCGTGCAATGGAGCACCGAGTTCCATCGGGTCCACGGAGTCGACCCGCTCGACTTCGATGGCACCTTCGAGTCGCATTTGGGAATGGTCCATGTAGAGGATCGGGACCGGGTTCGCGCCGCGATGGAGCAGTCGGTGGAGTCCGGGCGATCCTTCGAGGACGAGTACCGTATCGTGCGCCCGGACCAGCAGGTCCGTTTTGTCCGGGTGCGGGCGCAGGCGACCATCGGGTCGACCGGTAAGGCGGTGGGGCTGCGCGGGATCGGTCAGGACGTGACGGAGGAGGAAGGGCGCCGGGTCAGCGGGGTCAATCGTGACCGACCAGATGCCTGACTCGAGCCACCAGGTCCCCGCCGGTATCGGGTAGGCCATGCTGTCCGTCGACGACGGCGGCCAGCTCCCTGAGGGTCGTGGCCGCCTGAGCTCGCGCCGCCGTGACCACGTCGGCGAACTCGTCGGTCTCACAGAGGGCCTTCAGCGACCGGGTGAGCTCATCGAGGTCCTTGCCACCCGTCTTGGCGCCGACGAGGTAACCGACCGCCAAGGCCACCAGGATGCTCATTCGTCCTCCTCCAGTTCGGCCTCGGCGTGGAGCCGCACCCGCACGTCGGGGTAGATGCGGAGCATGAGCACGGTCGGCGACGGAATGGCGAAATCACGGATGTCGAACACCTGCTCACCGGTGATCACCAAATGGTGCTCCGACGCGGCTTCCACGCTGACCGTGCCCTGCACCGACCTGGTCACGCCGTGGAAGGTGAGATCACCCTCCAGCTGGTAACGCGAGCCCAGGCCGCTCGCGGCGCAGTCGCGCAGGTCCACGGTCGCGGTTGGAAAGCGCCGGGCGTTGATGCGACGAAGCAGCTCGGCGTCGTAGAGACCGTTGCCGGATCGCAGGCCGGACACGTCGATCTCGATGTGGCCGGCGGGCGGGCAGCCGGTATGCACCAATCCGTCGGCAACGGCCGCCTCGATCGACCCGGCGACGCCGACGGTACCGAAGCTGATCGGTCCAACCGTGGACCGAACCTCGATCATGGCGACGGACCGGTCGGGTACCAGGCGGAAGCGCTTTGGCTCGGGACACAGCTCCGCAACCCCGACGTCGGCGCTTTCAGGGATGTCGAGGGGCGGCACCGTCGAGGCATCCCAATCGGAGTCGACCGTCATGAAGCGGCGCCGCCCCGCCGACGTAGAGGATACGGGCGACCAGCCGAACCCCAGCGTGGTGGCCCAGCCTCCCTCGACCTCGGCCAAGACCGCGTCGGTCGTCCCGGTGGCCTGGTAGCGGCGCAGGACCTCACCGAGATAGTCCTGCTCCTCCTTGATCACGCCCATCCACACCCGCAGCACCCGCTCTCCCAGAGCGGTGATGCGGTGGACCCGTCTGGCCTGGCCAGCGGTCGGGTTCTGTGCCGTCCGGTTCTGGGCCGACGCCTCGACGAGTCCGTCCCGTTCCAGCTGGGCCAAAGCCCGGTACACCGCTGGACGGTCGACGTGGCCGAAATGAAACTCCTGGAGGCGCGGTACCAGCCCATAGCCGTAACCGGGTCGCTCAGACAGCAGCAGGAGGATGGCAGGCAAGACGAAGCGGCGGGGAGGTGCCAACTCGAAGCGCGAGGTGCCATCTGCCACCGCCGCAACGGTGGGCGTGCTGTCTTCCATGGCTGTCGCACCTTCTTACCCTCTTAGGACGCCGCTGTCAACGAGGCGGGGCGGTCGGAGGACAGTCGGGAGGCAACGGTGCAAAAGACACTCATTTACGGCGGAACCCGACCGGGGTACTACTACTGCGAGCCGCTCGACTTGCCGCGCGGCTTCATGACGAGGGGAGGGACCGCTGTGACGGCCACCGAGGCGCCGCCGGACGAGGCAGTCGTCCACGTTCTTTGGATCAACGCCGGGCTCAGCTGCGACGGAGACTCGGTCGCGCTGACAGCCGCAACCCAACCGAGTATCGAGGAGATCGCCCTGAGCGCCCTCCCGGGCCTGCCCAAGATCGCAGTGCACTGGCCGCTCATCGACTTCGAGTGCGGCCCGGTGGGAGGAGCCGACGACTTCATCGAGTGGTTCTTCAAGGCGGACCGAGGAGAGCTCGACCCCTTTGTCCTGGTGGTGGAGGGGTCGATCCCCAACGAAGCCATCAAGAAGGAAGGGTACTGGTGCGGCTTCGGGAACAA
>PMHH01000136.1 GCA_003156595.1 Acidimicrobiaceae bacterium | reverse complement strand
GCCGAGATCGAACTGGTCCCCGCCTTCAGCCGAGAGCTTCGTCTCCGCCGTGCTCTCGAGCCCGTCGGAGCCGACTTCGACTTCATCTTCATCGATTGCCCACCTTCGCTGGGCCTGATCACGGTCAACGGGCTGGCGGCCGCCAGCGAGGTCGTCGTGCCCATACAGTGCGAGTACTACGCGCTGGAGGGGCTCGGGCAATTGCTGCGAAACGTCGGGCTGGTACAAGCGAACCTCAACCACGAACTGGAAGTCAGCACCATCATTCTGACGATGTACGACGCCAGGACCCGCCTGGCGTCGCAAGTGGTGGAGGAAGTACGCCAGCACTTTGGCGACAAGGTGTGCAGCAATGTGGTGCCTCGCACCGTGCGGCTGTCGGAAGCACCATCCTTCGGGCAGCCGATCACCGTCTTCGACCCTTCATCGAGAGGGGCGATCGCCTATCGAGAACTGGCCAAGGAGGTGAGTGGTGGCGCGCCGCAGCGGATTAGGTAAAGGTCTTGGGGCCCTGATCCCAAGCGAGGTGGTTGGCGACAAAACCTCAGCCCTGATGGATCTACCGGTCGTCGATATCCAGGCGAATCCCTTCCAACCTCGCACGGCCTTCGACGAGGAAGCATTGGCTTCGCTGACGTCGTCCATCCGGGCGGTGGGGGTCCTGCAACCGGTGTTGGTCCGGCCTACTCCCGACGGTGGTTATCAACTGATCGCGGGTGAACGGCGTTGGCGGGCTGCCAAACGGGCCGGGCTTCCGACCATTCCGGCCATCGTTCGTGATGTGGCCGACCTGCCGAGTATCGAGCAGGCCCTCATTGAGAACCTCCACCGACAAGATCTCAACCCCTTGGAAGAAGCCGGTGCCTACCAGCAGCTCATCGAGGATTTCGGGCTGACCCATGAGCAACTCTCGACCCGAGTTGGGAAGAGCAGGGCGGCTATCACGAACACTCTGCGGTTGTTCCAGCTGCCCCCTGCGGTGCAGAAGATGGTAGGGGAGGGACAGCTGACGGCGGGCCATGCCCGCGCCCTGCTCGGTACGCCTGACCGGGTCTTCCAGGAAGTCCTGGCCCGCCGGACGGTCGCAGATCAACTGTCCGTCCGGGCGGTGGAGGACGCGGTCCGGGAGCGGAACGAGCTCGGAAGCGCCCCCGAGAGCGAGCCCAAGGTGGGCCCAAGCAAGCTCCGTCCACCGGGGGTACTAGAGCTCGAGGAGCTACTATCGACCCACCTCGACACTCGGGTGAAGGTCAATCTGGGCGCCCGACGGGGGCGGGTGGTCATCGACTTCGCCACCCTGGAGGACCTGGAGCGCATCTACCGGGCGATGACGGATCCGCACACCCCGAGTAGCGCCGGCGATCCCCGCCAAAACCCTCAAGTATGACTTGAGATCGCCTGCTGTACCTCATCCACAGACTGTGGCTAAAGGTGTGGACAGCCGGACGTTTTGACCTGGTTGACGAGCTAGGCGAGGCGGCCGGTCGGGCGGGTCGGATAGGTCGATAGGTAGCCCAGTCCACGGTCGCGCATCGGCAACCAGTTTGCCGCCAGTTCGCCGCGTTCGTACTTCAGCGGTTACGTCAACCCGACGATACAAAGTGCGGAGGCACCCCGACGGGTCCGACAGGCGGGGGTTGCTCAGTGCGCCCCGTGAAAGGCGATAGATGAGCCGAACCCAGATCCGCAATCGGTCACGGCGGTGGGTTCTCGGTTTTGTCGCGACGCTCACTCTCGTGGGAGCCAGCCTCAGCCTCATCGAAGCGGCTACGCCGTCGTCTGCAGCCGGCTCGCTACCCGGTCAGGGAATCCCCTTCTCTTGCACGGCCGGGACGATCTACAACGTCCAGTTCGGCCCGAGCGGCGGCAACGGCACCCTCAATGCCGTCGACACGTCCACCATCACCGGAAGCTCGGTCACGGACAGTCCCATCACCTCGATCCCAGGTGGGGCCGACGCCAATGCGCTCGGCATCACCGCAGGTGGGGCGGGCGCCTACGCGGTCAAGGAGTCGAACGGCGCCGGCACCTCGACCACTGTGTATGGGTACGACGCGGCAACGCAGGCATGGACGGACTACACCGGAACCGGGGCAGCGGGCGTTTACTTCATCGCAGGTGACGTCAATCCAGCCACCAACGTCTACTACTACGCCTACTACGCAGACGGCACTGCCACCATCTACGGATTCAACACCAACACGAACACTGCGATCCCCGGCATCATCGCCACGGCCGCTCTGCCTGTCAGCGGTACGGGTGGTTTTGACGGCGACATGTCGTTCGACGCGGCCGGCAACCTCTACCTCGTCACTTCCTTGGGTACATCCGCCGGGGTGGCCGTTGTCCCCGGTCCGCTCCCGACAACCGGCTCCACGACGGGTACGGCCCTGATCAGCACGACCCTCCAGACCTTTTCCAGCTCGATTAGTGCGGGGTGGAATGGGATCGCTTTTGACAACACCGGCAACCTTTTTATCCAGTACGCCTCGGGTGCCAACAGCTACCTGCTGGAGATCAACCCCGACACCGGAGCCATCATCGCCGGCCCGACTCAACAGAGCACGACGACCTATCTGGACGCCGATCTCGGCGCCTGCACTCGTAACCCCACACTCGAGGTGCAGAAGGACATCGTGAGCCGAGCCGTCTCAACCGACCAGTTCGGACTGTCGATCACCGGGGGCGGAGTCGCGAAAGGCAATACCGCCACCACCACCGGGACCACGACCGGACTCCAATCGGCGGTCGCCGGACCAGTCATCGCGGAATCGGGTACGGGCTACACCATTGCTGAAACCGCGGCCAGCGGCACTCTGGCCGACTACACCAGTACTTACAGCTGCGTCGATCAAGGCGACGCCAACACGGTGGTCGCGTCGGGGACCGGATCGAACTTCACGCTGACAGACCCGCAGCCGGCGACGGGCGAAGCGGGCGAGATCATCATCTGTACATTCACCAACACGCCCAAGGCAGGCATCTCGTTGGCGAAGTCGGCCAGCGTCAGCTCCTACTCGGCGCCCGGCACTCTGGTCACGTACTCATACCTGGTGACCAACACCGGCGACGTGACCCTGACCCCGGTGACGGTGACGGATCCGATGGCCGGTTTGTCTGCCATCGCCTGCCCGGTCGCGTCGCTGGCCCCCACGGTCGCTGAGACCTGCACAGCTACCTACACCACGACCCAAGCGGATGTGAACGCCGGGAGCCTCAAGAACACGGGCACCGTTACCGCCACCCCGCCCACCGGGGCGGCGGTGACCGACACGTCATCGGTGAGCGTGCCGGCGGTGCAGTCTCCGGGGGTGAGTCTGGTCAAGTCGGCCAGCGTGTCGTCCTATTCGGCGGCTGGCACGCCGATCACGTACTCATACCTGGTGACAAACACCGGCAATGTGACGCTGAACCCGGTGACGGTCACGGATCCGATGACCGGTCTGTCTGCTATGTCCTGCCCGGACACGTCCCTAGTCCCCGCGGGCTCTGAGACTTGCACGGCGACCTACACCACGACCCAAGCGGACGTGGACGCCGGGAGCCTCAAGAACACCGGGACTGTCAGCGGCACTCCGCCCAAGGGGTCGGCGGTGACAGCCTCCTCATCGGTGACTCTCACGGTCGGGCAGTCGCCTTCGCTGCGCCTGGTGAAGTCGGCCAGCGTCAGCTCCTTCTCGGCGCCGGGTGTTCCGGTCACGTACTCGTATGTGGTGACAAACACCGGCAACGTGACCCTGAACCCGGTGACGGTCACCGATCCGATGAGCGGTCTGTCGGCCATCACCTGCCCCGTCACGTCCCTAGCCCCCACGGGCTCTGAGACGTGCACGGCCGCCTACACCACGACGCAGGCGGATGTGGACGCCGGCAAGATCAACAACACCGGGATTGCCAGCGGGACGCCACCCACCGGGTCGGCGGTGACCGACACGTCGTCGGTGAGCGTGCCGGCGGTGCAGTCGCCTGCGGTGAGCCTGGTCAAGTCGGCCAACGTCAGCTCCTACTCGGCGCCGGGCACTCCCGTCACCTACTCGTACCTGGTGACCAACACGGGCAATGTGATCCTGAACCCGGTGACGGTGACGGATCCGATGGCCCGTCTGTCGGCTGTCTCCTGCCCTGACACGGCCCTGACGCCCAATGAGGTGGAGACCTGTTCGGCTACTTACACGACGACCCAGGCGGATGTGAACGCCGGGAGCCTCAAGAACACCGGGACCGCCAGCGGGACTCCGCCCAAGGGGTCGGCGGTGACCGACACGTCGGCGGTGAGCGTGCTGGCGGTGCAGACGCCGTCGCTGAGCCTGCTCAAGTCGGCCA
>PMHH01000031.1 GCA_003156595.1 Acidimicrobiaceae bacterium | reverse complement strand
GTACCAGATCTGGTACAACTCCAAGTCGTACCAGATCTGGTACAACACCGAATTGAAGGCACGGGGCTCTTCGCCCGCCCCAATTTTCGCACGAGCCCGAATTGAGGGCATGGGCTAGTGGCCCGCTGCGACAAATCGATGCGCGTGGGTGCGAGGATTTCAGGGGCGTCCTCTAGGCCCGGGCGCGCGCGAGAAGGCCGCGGGCGATGACCAACTTCTGGATCTCGTTGGTCCCTTCGCCGATGACCATGAGCGGGGCGTCGCGGTAGTAGCGCTCCACGGGCAGCTCGGTCGTGTAGCCATAGCCGCCGTGGATGCGCATGGCCTCGGTCGCATTCTCGAAGGCCGCCTCCGACGCATACAGCTTGGCCATCCCCGCCTCGATGTCGGCGCGCTCGCCCCGGTCCAGTTTCTCCGCCGCCGAACGGGTGAGCAACCGGGCCGCCTCGACCCGCACACCCATGTCCGCCAATTTGAAAGCAATGGCTTGGTGCCGGGCGATCGGCACTCCGAAAGTTTGGCGTTGTTGGGCGTACGAGATGGCCGCTTCGAAGGCCGCCCGGGCCACCCCGACGCCACGGGCCGCGATGTTGACCCGGCCCAACTCGAGCGCCCCCAGGATCTGCGGCAGGCCCTGCCCCAGTTTGGCATCCGGCCCACCGAGGACGGCTCCGGCGGGTACGCGATGGTCCCGGTAGATCATCTCCACCGTCTCGATGCCCCGGTACCCCAGCTTGTCGATATGGCGGGACACCTCGATCCCGCCGAAGGTCGGCCCGGGGTCCTTCTCGACGATAAAGCAGGTGACCCCTTCGGGCGTGCGCGCCGCGAGCGCCACCACCCGGGATCGCAAACCGTTGGTGACCCACATCTTGGTGCCGTTGATGACGTACTCGTCCCCATCCGGTACGGCGCGGCACTGCACGGCCCGCGTGTCGCTGCCGGCGTCGGCCTCCGACAACGACAGGGCGCCGCGCCGCTCCCCGCTCGCCATCTGGGGCAGCAGGCGGTGGCGCTGCTCGTCGTCACCGTGCAGCCGGAGGAGGGTGGCCGCGATCATGTGGGTGTTGAGCACCCCGGTGAGCGACATCCATCCGGCAGCCAGCTCCTCGATGACCCGTGCGTAAGTGACCACGTCCAGCCCCAGTCCTCCGTACGCCTCCGGAATGAGGGCCCCGAAGAGACCGAACGCGGCAAGCTGCTCGACAAGTTGTTCCGGATAGGTGTCGGAGTGCTCGAGGTCCGAGGCGACGGGCATGACGTCCCGTCGTACGAAACCGCGAACTGCTTCGACCAGCTCGTCCGCGGTAGAGGCGTCAATCCGAGGCATGGCCATAGAGGCTATTGACATACGCCGCGTCGCCGCCTTGAATTGGCTGACCAGACCGAATCCATTCGGGTCCTGGACAACAGCGTCGGTTACCGACGGGACAGGGAAAGGAGGGCACCGTGGCAACATGGAGCTCGTCCGAGGAGGACGGTCCGCCCCGCTAGCGTGGGTTCGGTTTCCGAGGAGACTCCGAGCCCCGTTTCAGTAGTCACGGTGAGCAGGCCCTCGACTTGGTCGGCCCTATGGCCGGATTGCGTTGCGGCGTAACCCGGGACGAGGCGGCCCCACAACAGAGAGTGGCGCTGGCGCCGTGATGTTGCAGGCCGGCACAGGAGAGACCCATGTGGGTACTTTCCTGTGCCGGTTTGGCGTTCGGCGGATGGTTCCGGCCGGCCGGGCGTGCCAGCATGGCGGGGTGCAAGAACTCCCGACCAGCACCGCCGACGGGGCACTGGAGCGGCGCGGGACCGGTGAGCTCACCCCAGCCGAGGTGGCGAGCCGGCGGCGCAACCGTCGATGGCTGGGCCTGGTGCTGGGTCCGTCCATCGTGATCGGTGGGGTGGCCTTGGTCGCGGCGTTCGTCGCCAGTTCGGGCGGACCCTCGGTGCACCCCCTCAGCGTGCCGGCGGGCTATCAGGCGGTGAGCGACGGATACTTCGCCTATGCCGTTCCATCGAGCTGGTCCCAGAGTGCCGCCTACACCGACGACGTAGGTGACCTCGACACCCAGGGACAATCCGGATGGGCGGCCGAACACGTCGGTGCCCGGGCCACTCCTCCTGTGCCCGGAGAGACGCCCCCGACCTCGTTCGGCACCTTCGGGGAGTCGCGGCTGGTCCCATACCGGATCGGGCCGGCGACGCCGACCCGGGTCACGGACGCGACCGTCGCCTACCGCTACACCCTGACCCGGCCCGGCTTCCAGGCGACCGCAATCGACGCCTGGCAAGCAAACTCGGGAGCAGAGATATGGCTGCTGGTGGACGCCGATGCCAGCACGACTGCCGCCATCCTCGCCAGCCTCAGAGGCTGACCCGGGCCTTCCAGTCCAGTCGGCACCAGGTGAGGCGGCGGCAGCTCGGGCAGCGCATCAAGCAGGACAATCTGCGGATCGGAACCCACACAGACGGGATCAGTTGGGCGGCTAAGCCCGCCAGGCCCAACGGGGTGCGCGCTCGGCAGGAACCGCACTCGACCACGACCCGGCCGCCCCTGGCTCCCGGCGCCGTGGGGCTGCCGTCCGTCGTTGTCGCTGCGGAGGGCGGTCCGGAGGGTGGTTCGGGCCCGGAGAGCGACGAGAAGAGCGCCCGCCGGCCGGTCGACCGCGGCCCTTCGGTCTGCGTATGCTGGCCGGCGCCGCTGACCGCGTCCTCTGTGGCGGGCGGGGGCGTGCCAAACAAGGCGCGCCGGCCGAGCGGATCGTCGGAGCGGGTCACTGGGACCCCGCCCAGACGGCGTCGATGCCGGCGGCCAGCGCCCGATAGGCGTCCGCGCTCGGTGACCGCGGGGCGTGGCGAAGCACCGACGCACCACGCCCGGGTGACTCCGCCACCCGCACCGACTTCGGGACCGGCGGGTCGAGCACGGGGAGACCGTAGGCGACCGGAACGTCGGCCAGAGTGGACTGGGCCAGCCGGGTCCGCGGGTCGTACATGGTGGCGACCACCCCGAGGACCTCGAGATCCGCATTGGTAAAGGAGCGGACGTCGCCGATGGTCTCGAGAAGCTGTCCGACACCGCGGTGGCTGAGGGTCTCGCACTGGAGGGGGATGAGCACCTGGCGGGCTGCGGTGAGTCCGTTGATGGTGAGAATGCCCAGGGACGGCGGACAGTCGATCAGGACGACGTCGTAATGGTCGCGGATCGGCTCCATGGCCCGAGCCAGGGCGTACTCGCGGCCCGGACGGGTCAGCAGGTGGACCTCCGCCCCGGCCAGGTCGATGCTGGCGGGCAATAGGTCAAGGTCGTCGAGGACCACCAAGACTTCGGCAGCCGGGGTCCTCCCGACCAGGACGTCGTGCAGCGAGACGTCGAGCTTGTCCGGGTCGGTGCCGGTCGAGAAGGTCAGGCACGCCTGCGGATCGAGGTCGACGAGCAGGACCCGTCGGCCCATCTCCGCCAGCGCCGCACCCAGGGAGTGCACGGTGGTGGTCTTGGCCACCCCGCCCTTCTGGTTGGCCACCGCCAGCACGTTGGTCACGGACCTAGCCTAAGCGCCTGGCGCCGCGCCCCCGCGCCACTCGTTCACGGCACCGCGTAGGCGAAGATCCCCATCCCGTTGTAGACCAGCGAGTCCCAGGGCAAGAAGGGCCCGTTGATGATCACGTTGAACCCGCCGGTCGGGCCGGGGCCGGCATCGCCCTCGACGGTGTCGATCGCTCCGTCCGGCCACACCTGAGCCACTATTCCCATGTGTACGGCGGTCGCGACACTTGATGGGCCGGTGCCGTAGAGCACCGCGTCGCCAGGGACCGGTCGAGCGGTCGGAGGCAGGACCCGGGTGTGCTGAGCTGCCCAGGTATAGACGTCGCCCACGAAGGCGTATGAGGGGATCGGGACTCCCGACTTCTGCCAGACCCAGGTGGCGAACAGCGCGCACCACGCCTCACACGGGCCGTAGGGGTTGCAGAAGTAGCCGGAGACGGGGTCGGCCTGCACCTGGTCGGTGGCCACGGCCACGATGCGTCCACCCCCGCCCGGCTGGCTGAAGACGGTCGGGAAGGCGTCGGGTTCGAGGAGCCAGTACCCCAGGCCCTTGGCAGTGGCCACGATGTTGGAGATGGGTTCGGTTCGCGTCACGTCGAGGTCATTGCCGTAGAACTTGGCGTCGCCGAGCGAATACACGGCCCCGTTGGCGTTGGCCAGCCAGTAGCCCCGACCGTCGACCGTCGGAGCCATACCGACCACCCAGTCGGCGATCCCGTGCGCTTCCGAACCTTCGAAGGGGGCGTCACCGAAGGTGAAGACGCCGCCGTCAGCAGCCGCCAACCAGTACCCCCTGCCGTCCGCGGTGGCGGCCATACCGACCACTGGCGCGACGAGGTTGATGCCCCCGGTAGACCCGTAGAACCCGGCGTCTCCGAAGGTAAAGATCCCGCCGTCCGCGGCCACCAGCCAGTATCCCTTCCCGTTCGCCGTGGCGGCCATGTCCACGATCGGCTGGTTGAGCCGGATACCCCCCGTCGATCCGTAGAACCCGGCATCGCCGAACGTGAAGATCCCGCCGTCGATGGCAACCAGCCAGTATCCCTTCCCGTCCGGCGTGGCCGCCATGCCCACGATCGGCCCGTTGAGGTCGAATCCGCTGGCCGAGCCGTAGGAAACCGCTCCGCCGTAAGGGAGCACCGAACCGTTGGCGGTCACCAACCAGTAGCCCGGGCCCTTCGGATTGGCGGCCATGCCCACGACTGGTGCCGACAAGTCGGTGTCCGTCGGCGCCCCCGAGTACACCGCATCACCGTAGGGCAGCACCCCGGAGTCGGCGAAGGACGCTGCGCTGACCCTGCCGGCCGGCAGTTGGGCGGCCGGCAGTTGGGCAGCCGGCAGTTGGGCAGCCGGCAGTTGGGCAGCCGGCAGTTGGGCAGCCGCCGCCGGCGTCACGCCCCCGACCGCAGCAGTCACGGCCAACCAGGCCATGAGGACGACCGAAAGCGGACCTGCTCGATCCCGGACCACTCGACTCCACCCCACGCCGGGCTCCCAACTCTCTACTGCACGCGTCGCTCTCGCCGAATCGATGCTAACTCAATCGCCCCGGGGCCAGGTCGCGCCCGGATCAGCGCGGTCTACTCCTCGGCTGCGTTGATGTCACCGGCTGCGACGGCGTCGACCTCGTCGAGCTCGGAGAGGGCCGCCGCGAGTTCATTGACGGACGCCCTGCCGTGGACATGCAAGGTCACTTCTACCATGGGACGTTGCTGGCTCACTCCTGTCGGCTGCGAGGCTCCTGACTCCCGGTAGCCAAGCGATTCCGTGGAGACCTCGTCGATCGCGAATCCTCGGGTCGTTGCGACTTGGAGGAGGTGCCGCAGGATGCCCCGGCCGTCGGGGTATCGGATTCGTAGCACGGAAATGGCGGTCGAAGATCGGGGTAACCGGCGGCTGATCTGCGGGAACACGATAGCCACCACGAAGTACAAGACCGTGGTGAGCGCCGCCAGGATCGGGAGTCCCGCGCCGGCGGCCGCTCCGATGGCTGCGGTGACCCAGACTGCGGCCGCGGTGTTGAGACCACGTACCGAATCGCGTTTCACAAAGATGAGCCCGGCACCCAAGAACCCGACGCCGGTAACGATCTGGGCGGCCACCCGGGACGGATCGAGGATCACCCGACCGGGTTCGAGGACGTCGGTGAAGCCGTACTTGCTGATGAGCATGAACAAGGCCGCGCCCACGCCGACCAGAGTGTGGGTTCGTAGCCCTGCGCTCTTCTGGCGTATCTCCCGCTCGAGACCGATGAGGGCAGAGAGCAACAGCGCCAGGCTGAGCTCGCCGGTCTGGCGCCAGCCTTCGCTGTTGAGGGAGCTGACCGCGACGAGATGTGCGGTCGGGATGGTGACCATTGCCATCCGCTTTATAGTAAACGATGAGAGAACAAGATGAACAGAAGGTGAAGGAAGCCGGGGAGCTGGCTGGGGTGCTGATGACGTCTAGGTCGCAATGATCGTGGTCGGTCATGGTGTGCTCCCGGTGGCGGCCGTGGGTCGAGCGGCGCCGAAGGGGGTGGGCCAGTCAGCGAGGTTGTCGATCTGCACGGTGGCGCCAGTGTGGGGGGCGTCGACCATCTCGTCGTTGCCGATGTAGATGCCGACGTGGCCGGGCAGGCCAGGAAGGAACTCGCCGGGGTTGAAGAACACCAGGTCGCCGGGCTCGAGGGCGTCGAGGGGAACGTGGGGCAGGGCGGACCACTGGGCTTCAGAGGTGCGGGGGATGTTGACGCCGGCGGCGGCGTAGGCGGCTTGGGTGAGCCCGGAGCAGTCGAAGCCGACGCCGGGGATCTCGCCGCCCCAGCGGTAGGGGGTGCCGATCTGTTTGAGCGCGTAGTTGACCGCGACGACGGCAGCGGGGCCGGGGGCGGCCGCCGGGGCGGCGTAGGCGGCGGCGTCGGTGAGGACCTGGGCGACGTAGCTGTCGTCGTGGTTGTAGGCGTATATGGCGGCGGGGATGTCGGCGCCGTGGCCGGCGCCGTTGGCGCAGAGGTCCCGGGCCGCCGCGTAGATGGCGTCGGTGGGGTCGAGCGGGGTGGGCGGGTTGGCGCCTCCCGGCGGCACTGGGTTGGCGTATTCGGCGAAGGTGGAGGGCAGTTCCTGCATCATCCCGACGGCCCCGGCGGACGAGGTGTGAGCGTTGCGGCCTTGGTCGGTTTCGACTTGTCCGATGCCGGCCAACACGGTCCAGGGCAGCCCCGGGCAAGTTGCGGCGGCCGCTTGGTAGGTGGCGAGGTAGTTGACTGGGATCTCCGCCAGCGCCTGGGCGGAGGGCATGATGTCGCTGGAGAAGAGCTGGCCGGCCAGGGTGGTGAGACAGGCCACGGCCGCGGCAACAAGCAGCACCACCACGCCTGTTCCACCTCCGATGATGGCGGCAACCACTTTCATGATATTTCATTATTTTACATTTATTTTGCTCATGCAAGAGGTGACGACGCACCGATTCGAGCACCGGTACGCTCTGGTCGCACTCGAACCGCTGGAGGCTCGTTGAGGTCGTCGGTCGCGGACTATCAGGTCATCCGGGCGCTGCCCTCCACCGGAGCGGGCCAGTCGCGTTACCTTTGTCGACCGCCGCAGCGCCTCGACCAAGACGACGGTCACGTCATGATCACCGAGCTCGGCGTTGACGCGGCCGGGTGGCGGGAGCTGGCCAGCGCCCTGTCACGGCTGGCCGCGGTGGGATACGCCCGCTCGTTGGCCCTGATCGAAGTCGGGCCAGACCTCGATCCCGGCGGGGCGGGAGTGTATTTGGCCTCGGAGTCCGCACCCGGGGGTAGCGTCGCTCGCCCGACCACCCCGCTCGACCCTGTGGCCCAGACCCGAGCGGTGGCCGAAGCGGCACGCGGCGCCCACGCCCTGCACGAGACGGGGATCGCCCACGGGTCTATCGATGGCCGATCGATCCTGCTGACGGAGCGGGGAGCGGTACTCGCCCCGCCGGTGTTGGGTGGTCCACCGGGTGCGGTCGCCAGGATGACCGACTGGCGGGATGTCGTCGTCTTGGACCCGGCCATCCTGCGGGGCGAACAGCCGACGCGATCGTCGGATGTGTGGGCGCTGGCGGCGACCTTGCACGGTCTTTTGAGCTCGAAACCCCTCTACCCGGATATCGACAGGGACCCGAACGTGACCGTCGTGCAGCGAATCCTCTTCACCCGGCCGGACATCGACCGTACGCTCCCCGGCGGGTTGGTCGAGACCCTGTCGGCTTGCCTGGCTGACGACCCGAGTGACCGCTTGCTGTCCGCCAAGGAGCTCGCCGACCGGCTGGCGGTCGGCGGGGTGGCCGTCGGCGGGGTGGCCCAGTGATCGACCGGATCGAGGTCACCCCGGGACCGGGCACCGTGATTCGTTTCGGCGGGATCGTGGCCTGGGCTGATGCCGGCGCCTCGGCGGCCCTGATCAGCTTCCTCGCCCAGTCCGCCCGCAATCTCAGCCCGTCGTCGCGGGGCGGTCGTCAGATCGCCGACCACATCGCGGGAGTACTGGGCACCCGGGATCCCGAGCCCCTCGTGGGGTTCGCGGTCATTGGACCGAGCGACCACGGGTGGGCCTCGCTTCTCCATGGCCCGGTCCAGGTGTGGGACGGTGCTAGGTGGCTCGCTCCACCTCAGAGTCCTGGGTGGGTCCAAGCCATCATCACTCCGAGGCCGGCGATCACCGTCGGCGCCTCAGGCAGCCCGACGCCACTTGCCCACCCGGACGCCATGTGGGATCTCGAAGCGGGCGTGGTTCCCGGCGCCGGTTTCGTGTTGGTACCGACCGGGGTGCCCAGCCGCGTCGCCGACGAGCACCCGGATGACCGACCCGAGGCCGAGCCAGAGTCACAGCCAGAACCTGAGCTGGTACCGGAACCGGAGCCCGAACCGGAGCCCGACGCCATCACGACCATGCTCGCGTCCTCGCCGCCCACGGTCGTGCTGCCGGTTGTCACCCTCGACGTCGAGCCGGAACCCGAACCGGAACCCGAGCCGGCGCCAGAGCCGGTGCCCGAAGCGGAGTGGCAGCCCGATGAGCCCGGGCCGACACCCGAACCCGAGCCGGGGCCGGCACCCGAAACGCCCGAAGAGGCTGGACCGACACCCGACCCGGCGCCCGAAGCCGAGTGGGGGCCCGAAGAGGCCGAACCGTCACCCGAACCCGTACCGACACCCGACCCGGCGTCGGAAACGCCCGAGCCAGCGCCGGAACCCGAGCCCGAACCCGAGTGGGGGCCCGAAGATCCCGGACCGACACTTGAACCCGGACCGACACCCGAACCCGGGCCGGCGTCCGAACCAGTACCCAGGCCACGCCGGCCGCTCGTCCCCGGGCCGGCCGGATCCCTGGACCTGCGTTACGCGACCACTCCCGCTGGCCCACCCCTCCCACGCGGGGCGACGCCCGACCAATTGATCGCCGGCGCGCCCGTCGTGGCGGGCATCCTGTGTGCCCGCGGCCACCTCAACCGACCCGGGCTCACCGCCTGCGCCCGCTGCCGGACCGTCATGCCCGACGGATCCCGGGACCCGATCAGTGGCACCCGACCGTCGCTCGGGGTGCTCGTCGCCGACGATGGTGCCATCTTCCGGCTCGACCACGGCTACCTCGTCGGGTCGGACCCCGGGCGCGATCCGACCGTAGGCGGGGGCCTGGCGCGCCCGCTCACCCTGACCGGCAGCGACATCTCGGCGTCACATGCCGAAGTGCGCCTCATCGACTGGGACGTGACCATCCTGGATCGGGGCTCGACCGCGGGTACCTGTGTGTTCGAGCCGGGTTCCGCCGAGTGGGTCCGCCTCAATCCATTCGAACCGAGGGTCGTCCCGCCGGGCGCCCACGTCTCGTTCGGGCAGCGCGTCGTGACCTATATCAGCCCGTGGGTCGCTCCTGGTTGAAAGGTGGCGGCCCCTGTGCCTACCCGATCCGACTGGTGAACTGCGGGCAGTAGGCGTCCACCGCGGCGTCGACTACCGCCCCGAGATCCTCCGAGGGGAGCGGGTTGCTTCCCTCTTGCAGGATCATCCGGTCGGCCAGCTCCTCGTAGGAGGCTCCGGACCCGAAGACTTCGCACACGGCGTGGCCGATGCGTATGAGCTGCACGTCGGTCCGGTAGGTACCGATGTCGGGAGCGTCCACGTGCACGGCAGACAGGAACGCCTGATCCGCCGAGCTCGCTCCGGCCGACCCTCCCCCTCCGCAGGCGGCCAACAGCAGCCCTATCGCCAACCCCGCCACCGCCCCGCGGACGCGACACGGCGACCTACCCAAAGGACCTGCCGTCACTGGTGTGGAGTGTAGGGGCGCCACCCGCCGTACTTGGTGCACGCCCCATTTCGCTACCGCGACCCGCGCCCCATCGACAATGCTGGCTGGCGTGGCCGCTGGCTCCACCATGTACGAGCGGGCAGGAGGTGAGGAGTTCTTCGAGACCCTGACCCGGCGCTTCTACGCGGCCGTAGCCGACGACCCGGTGCTCCGGCCGCTGTATCCGGACGATCCGGCCGGATTGGAGGCCGCCCGCCGTCACCTGGAGTTGTTTCTTATCCAGCATTTTGGCGGCCCTGACGTCTACCGCTCCGAGCGGGGCGAGGCCCGGCTCGGATGGCGCCATCGCGGTTTCTCCATCGGGCCGGCCGAACGGGACGCCTGGCTGGCGCACATGCGCGCCGCCGTGGGCGAGGGTGGCCTGCGCCCGCTCGACGAAGCGCAGATGCTGACCTTCTTCGGGGCGTCCGCCAACCATCTGGTCAACCGTCCGTGAACGAGCATCACTCCTTGGATGGTGCACCAATACGCAACGGGAGCATCGTGGCCGATCGTTACGGCCATGGTCTCCCCGTCGTCCTCCTCCACGGCCAGCCCGGCTCCGCGGTCGATTGGCGAGCAGTGGCGCCTCTGCTCTGGGACGACTTCACCGTCGTCGTCCCCGACCGGCCCGGTTACGGGCGAACCGGCGGCGAAGCTCAAGGGTTCGACGAGAACGCCTCGTCGCTGGCTGTCCTCCTGGACGGACTTTCCATCAAGCAGGCCGTGGTCGTCGGGTTCTCCTGGGGCGGTGGGGTGGCCCTGGCCTTCGCCCAGGCGTTCGCTGACCGCACGGCCGGCCTGGTCCTGGTCGCCTCAGTCGGGCCCGGTGAGGCGTTCGGATGGGAGGACCGGATGCTGGCCGCCCCGTTCGTCGGTGAAGCCTTGGCGGCCCTCACACTCGGCACCGTCGGGCGGGTGGTCGGCAGCGCCCGGGTGCAGTCCCTCGCCCGCCGGTACTTGGACGGCCGGGCCCGCGAGGCCGTCACCGTGCTGACCGGAATGACCGGGGCGCGCCCGGGCGCAGCCGTGTGGCGATCGTTCGTGATCGAGCAGCGAGTCATCCTCCGCGACGTGGAGGGACTCAGCCGGGGCCTGTCAGCCATAACCGCCCCGACCGCCGTCCTCAACGGAAGCGCCGATCGGGTCGTGCCCCCCCACGTCGGGAACCGCCTGGCCGCCACCATCCCGGGGGCCTCTCATACCGTCGTGGCCGGTGGTCATCATCTGCTGCCCCGAGAGCACCCCGAAGCGGTGGCGGCGGCGGTGCGCGAGGTGGCCGAGCGGCACCGCGGCTGAAACAGGGCACGGTCGAGACTCACCCGAACCACTCATTCTGAGCCCGGATCCCGGGCGTCGCGGTCCGGGCCGGTCAGACGGCGAGGAAGCGCCGGACGGCGAAAGCCGAACCGACTACACCCACCACCGCGCCGATCCCGAGGATCACGATCCCGGTGAGGATGGCCTCGTGGGGGGAGACGTACAGCCGGTTGGTCCCGAACACCGTCTCGTTGCCGACGAAGGAGGCGATGGTGTTGCGCACCCCGTAGGTGATCGCGAAGGCGATGATGGCGCCCACGATCCCGTGCACCAGACCCTCGAGCATGAACGGGATCCGGATGAACCAGTTCGTCGCCCCCACCAGCTTCATGACCGCGACCTCTCGACGGCGGGCGAAGATGGCCAGCTGGATGGTGTTGACGATCAGGGCCACCGCCCCGACCATCACGCCGATGGAAAGGAACAGCATGATGATCCGGAGGGTCTTGAATTGATGCAACAGGGTGTCGATCTCCTGCTGGGCATACGACACCTGGAGGACACCCTGTTGCCCTTGAAATTGCCGGCCCAGCTCGCCGATGTCCTGGGCCTTGGTCGGTACGACCCGGTAGGACGGGGGCATGTCGGCGACCGTGAGCACTCCGACGATGTCGTTGTTGCCGCCGAAGATCTCCTTGAACTCCGCGTAGGCCTGCGCCTTGTCGACGAAGTGGTACTTCTTGACACCTGGCGTACTGGCCAGCTCCTGACCGATGGCGGCGGTCTCGTCGGAAGAGACACTCGGCTGGAGGAAGATGGCCATCTCCACCCCACCCCGCCACTGGATGGACGCCTTGTTGATGGCCTGGCGCATGATCAGCACGCCGCCGAGCGCAGTCAAGGACACCGCCATGGTGACGATGGCCGCCACGGTCATGACGAGGTTGCGGCGCAGGTTGCCGGCCGTCTCGCGCGCCACGTAGCCCGTGGAGATCGCCACCTGGTCCTAGGCCCCCATCCCGTACACGCCGCGGGCCTGGTCCCGGATCACGGTGCCCCGGTCGAGCTCGATGACCCGACGCCGCATGGAGTCGACGATGCCGTTGTCGTGGGTGGCCATCAGCACGGTGGTGCCAGTCCGGTTGATCCGGTCCAGCAACCGCATGATGCCGGCCGTGGTGGAGGGATCGAGGTTCCCGCTGGGCTCGTCGGCCAGGAGTATCAGCGGCCGGTTGACGAAGGCCCGGGCGATGGCCACCCGCTGCTGCTCGCCCCCCGACAGCTCGTGGGGCAGGTTGGTGAGCTTCTTGCCCAGCCCGACCAGGTCGAGGATCTGGGGCACCTGGCTGCGGACGACGCTCCGGGGCCGGCCGATCACCTCGAGGGCGAACGCCACGTTCTCGTACACCGACTTCGTCGGCAGCAGCCGGAAGTCCTGAAAGACGCAGCCGATGTTGCGGCGCAGGTACGGCACCTTCCAGGACGACAGGGCGCCGACATCCTTACCGGCCACCCACACCCGACCCCCGTCAGCCTGCTCCTCCTTGGTGACCAGCCGCAAGAAGGTGGACTTGCCCGAACCGGACGGCCCGACGAGGAAGACGAACTCTCCCTTCTGGACGTCAACTTCGACGTCTCGCAGAGCGACGGTCGTCCCTTTGTATGACTTGGTGACGTTCTCGAACTTGATCATGGAAAAAGAGGTGAGGCAAGCGCGGGTACGCCCACCCCGCACCCATCGCCGGATGAGTTTAGCCCGGCCGGACCCTCAGCTGGCGCCAACCCCCGCACCAGCCCGGCGCCAACGCAGGTAGGCCTCCATAAACTGATCGAGGTCCCCGTCCAGGACGGCCTGCACGTTGCCGGTTTCGTAGTCGGTACGAAGATCCTTTACCTGCTGGTAGGGGGCGAGTACGTAGGATCGGATCTGGGCACCCCAGCCAATCAGGGCTTGCGGGCCGGCCATGGCCGACATCTCGGCGTCGCGGGCCTGGCGCTGCTGTTCGGCCAGCTTCGACGCCAGGATCTGCATCGCCTTAGCCTTGTTCTGGTGTTGCGAGCGCTCGTTCTGCACGGCCACCACCGTGCCCGTCGGGAGGTGGGTGATCCGCACCGCCGAGTCGGTGACGTTGACGTGCTGGCCGCCAGCCCCCGATGAACGATAGGTGTCGATGCGGAGTTCCTTCTCGTCGAGGTCCACCTCGCCGGATAGATCCTCGAAGAACGGCACCACGCTCATGGATGCAAAGCTGGTCTGGCGCCGAGCCTGCGAGTCGAAGGGGGAGATGCGCACCAGGCGGTGCATACCCCGCTCGGAGGTGAGCAAACCGTTGGCGTACCGACCCCGGATGATGAAGCTCGCCGAGAGGATCCCGGCCTCCTGACCCGCGCTCACCTCCTCGATCTCCATCTCGAAGCCCCGGCGTTCCGCCCAACGCTGGTACATGCGCACCATCATCTCGGCCCAATCCTGGGCGTCCGTTCCGCCGTCCTTGGCGTGGATCTCGCAGACGGCGTCGCGCTCGTCGTGCTCACCGGTGAAGAGGGAACGCAGCTCGAGGGCGTCTAGCTCGGCGCTGACCAAGGCGACCATGGCGTCCAGCTCCGCTTCCACGGAGTCGTCGCCTTCCTCGACCGCGAGCTGGTAGAGGGTCTCGGCGTCAGAGATCCGACCCTGCAGGCTGTCCAGCAGGTCGATGTCGGTCTTGGCCTGGCCGTACTCACGCGTGATGCGCTGGCCGACCTCGGTGTCGTCCCAAAGGTCCGGGCGGCCCAGCTCGGCTTCCAGCTCGGCCAACCGGATCCGCAAGCCGTCCAGGCCGAGGTAGTGGTCAGCTTCGGCCAGGCGCCGGCGTAGCGCGCTCAGGTCAGCATCAAAATCGCGCACCGTGATCGAGGTCCCTAGCGCCCGTGGCAGAACTTGAACTTCTTGCCGCTCCCGCACGGGCAGGGGTCGTTGCGCCCGGCTCGGTCGAAGGCCGAGTTGTGGACCACCGGCTTCTCGATCTCGATGTCGCCCGTGGCGACCGGGGCGGCGACCTGGCGCTCCCCTTCGGGCTCCGGAGCGAACACGACCTCCTCGCCGGGCGCCGGTCCGGCGGCCAGGGCCCGCTGCATGCCGCTGGTGCCCTGCACCGGGTCGTCGGGCGCCTGGTACTGAGCGCCGGCCAAGGCATCTTCTTCGGGCGCGACCTGCTGGAGGACCTGCACCTGGGCGTGCATGGCGATCTTGACGTAGTCGTCGTCGATGCTGGACATGAGCTGCCCGAACATCTCGTAGCCGTCGCGCTGCCAGGCGACCAGCGGGTCCTGCTGGCCCATGGCCCGCAATCCGATGCCCTCGCGCAAGTAGTCCATGTCCGATAGGTGCTCGCGCCACTTCTGGTCGATCAGCTGCAGCATCACCTCACGCTCCAGCACGCGCATGGTGTCGGCCCCTCCGGGCATGTTCTCCTCGCGCTGCTCGTAGTAGGCGATGGCCTCGCCGGCCAGGGTCTCGTAGATGGCGTTGCTGTCGGGCAACTCGGCGAGCTGCTCCTTGGTCGTGGTGGTCGGAAAGTAGAGGCGGGTCTCCGTCAGCAGCCCATCGAGGTTCCAGTCTTCGAGGTAGTCCGAGCCGGCGCAGTTGGCCGTGACGATGCTGTCGATCGCGGAGGACAGCACCTCGATGGTGCGGGCCCGGAGGTCTTCGCCCTCCAGGATCTGGGCCCGGCGGGCGTAGATCACCTTGCGCTGCTCGTTCATGACCTCGTCGTACTTGAGGACGTCCTTGCGGATCTCCGCGTTGCGGGACTCCACCGTGTTCTGGGCTCGCTCGATGGCCTTCGACACCATCTTGGAGTCGATCGGCACATCGTCAGGTAGGGCCCGGCCCATCACCCACTGCATGGCGCCCGTCGCGAACAGCCGCATCAGCTCGTCCTCGAGGGAGAGGAAGAAGCGGCTCTCCCCCGGGTCGCCCTGGCGTCCGGACCGACCGCGGAGCTGGTTGTCGATACGGCGGGATTCGTGGCGCTCGGACCCCAGCACGTAGAGGCCGCCGAGCTCCCGGATCTGGTCCCCCTCGGACGCGCATTCCGGTTCGTACTTGGCGACCAGATCCTTGTGGCGAGCCTGGCCTTCATCGGAATCGGGGTCGAGCCCGCTGGCCCGGACCTCCTGGTCGGCGAGCAGCTCGGGGTTGCCGCCCAGCAGGATGTCGACCCCGCGGCCCGCCATGTTGGTCGCCACCGTCACCGCATGCAACCGGCCGGCTTGGGCGACCACCTGCGCTTCCCGAGCATGCTGCTTGGCGTTTAGGACGTGGTGGGGGATGCCCCGACGCTCCAGCATGGCGGCGAGAACCTCGGACTTCTCGACCGAGGCCGTGCCCACCAGGACCGGCTGGCCCTTGTCGTGGCGTTCGATGATGTCGTCGACTACGGCTTCGAACTTGGCCTGCTCGGTCTTGTAGATCAGGTCCTGCTCGTCCCCTCTGACCATGGGCTTGTTGGTCGGGATGGGAACGACCGGCAGGTCATAGGTTCCGGCGAACTCCGAAGCCTCGGTTTCGGCTGTGCCGGTCATGCCCGCCAACTTCTCGTAGAGGCGGAAGTAGTTCTGCAGGGTCACGGTCGCCCAGGTGTGGTTCTCCTCCTTGATGGTGACCCGCTCCTTGGCCTCCACCGCCTGGTGCAGGCCGTCGGACCACCGGCGACCCTCCAGGATGCGCCCGGTAAACTCGTCGACGATCTTGACTTCGCCGTCCGCGACGAGGTAGTCCTTGTCCCGCTTGTAGAGCTCTTTGGCCTTGAGGGCCTGAGTCAGCTGGTGGACGTAGTTTGAGGACACCAGGTCGTAGAGGTTGTCGATCCCGAGGGCCCGCTCGACCTTTTCGATGCCCTCCTCCGTCGGGGCGATCGTCCTTTTTTCCTCGTCGACTTCGTAGTCGACCTCACGCGTGAGCGAACGAGCGACCCCCGCGAACTGGTAGTAGAGGCGGGCCGACTCCGACGACGGGCCGGAGATGATCAAAGGGGTCCGGGCCTCGTCGATCAGGATCGAGTCGACCTCGTCGACGATGGCGTACGGGTGGCCTCGTTGCGCCATGTGCTCCAGCGATCGGGCCATGTTGTCCCGCAGGTAGTCGAATCCGAACTCGGTGTTGGTCCCGTAGGTGACGTCGCTGGCGTAGGCGTCCCTCTTGGCCTGCCAGTCGTCGAGCTCCGGCGACACCCGGCCGACGGTCATCCCGAGGAAACGGTGCACCTGTCCCATCCAGTCCGCGTCACGCCGGGCCAGATAGTCGTTGACGGTGACCACGTGGACGCCCTTGCCAGTGAGGGCGTTGAGGTAGACAGGCAATGTCGACACCAGTGTCTTGCCCTCGCCGGTCTTCATCTCGGCGATCCACCCGAAGTGCAACGCGGCACCACCCATGAGCTGCACGTCGAAATGGCGCTGGCCGATGGTGCGCCGGGCCGCCTCGCGGACGGTGGCGAACGACTCGACGAGCAGGTCGTTGACGTCCTCGCCCCGCTCCAAGCGTTCGCGAAATTCGACGGTCCGGTGCGCCAGGGCCTCGTCGCTGAGGGCCTGGACGCCGTGCTCGAGTTCGTTGATATCCGGCACCAAGGCCTGCAGGGCCCGAACCTTCTTGCCCTCGCCGGCGCGCAGGATCTTGGAGAAGACACTCATTGGCCCGGCATTCTACCGGCGGGCCGGTCGCGGCGGCTCCGCGACCCCGTCGCGCCTACCCTCTCGACGGTGCGCCCGGCCATTCCTGCCCTCTCCGCCGGCCGGCCTCGCATCCTGACCCGCGGGCATGCGTCCGTCGGCCGGCGTCACCTCGCCGTGGCCCGGATCCTTCCCCACGTCCCGATCGCCATCCTGGTCGGGGCCTACGCCATCCGCTTCAGCCTGCTCAGCGTCAGCGTGTACGACGGCTACGGGACGCCGGCGTATGACATGTCGATCCCTGACCAGGCCATCTGGCTGCTGAGCCGTTTCCACGCTCCGTTCAGCACGGTGATGGGACGGGACGTCTTTGGCGACCACACGTCGTTCATTTTCGGCCTCCTGGTGCCGCTCTTTTGGGTCTACCCACATACCGCAGCCCTCCTGGTTGTGCAGGCGATGTTGGTGGCCGCGGCCGCCATCCCCATCTACCTCTACGCCCGTCACCGGGTCGGCAGCACCGTGCTCGCCACCCTCTTGGCCGCCGGCTACCTTCTCAACCCCGCCCTCCAGAACGGCAACCTCGAGCAGATGCACGTGGAGTGCTTCGAGGTGTTGTTCATCTCGCTGGCTCTCTTCGGCGCGCTCGAACGTCGAGGTTGGGTCCTGGCGGTGGCGACGGTTGGTCTGGTGCTGTGCAAGGAGGACGTCGGGCTGGTCGTGGCGCCGCTCGCCCTGTGGGTGCTGTGGCGGCGCAACCGCAAGTGGGGCCTAGAGCTCCTATTCGTGGCCGCGGCCTGGTCGGTGGCCGCGTCGGCGATCATCTACGCGTTCGTCGGCGAGACCAATGTCCACACCGGGAGGATCCCCTTTGGTGGCCTGACCGGGACCTTGCGGACCATCGTGAGCCGGCCGAAGCAGTTCTTCGACTACGTGCGCAGTGGCGGGCGCCCCTGGTACGTGTGGCAGATGGTGTTCTCCGCCGGCCTGGTGTTCCTTTGGGCTCCGGAGGTGGCGGCGATCGGGATATTCACCTTGACCGTCAACGTTGTCAGCTCGTATCCCTACGACCACCAGATTCTCTATCACTACTCGATGCCGCTGGTTCCCATCCTCACGGTGGGCACGGTCTTCGCGGTAGGCGCTATGAAGACGGTCCGGGCCCGCCGGATCGCCACCGTCGCAGTGACTGTCTGCAGTCTGTGGGCGTGCCTCTTGTGGGGGCTGGCGCCGTTCTCGGAACACACCTACGCGCACTGGAGCCCGTCGAGCCCGCAAGTCCATGACATCGACATCGTCCTCAAGGCGCTGCCCCCGAACGCGGTGGTGTCCGCCTACTACCCGTACGTCGCCCACATCGACCACCGCACCCGGATCTACATGTGGCCGAACCCGTTCCGAGCGGAGTACTGGGACACGTTCAAGCAGGAAGGGCAACGGCTGCCCTTCGCCAACCAGATCCAGTACCTGGTGCTGCCCACCGACCTGACCGGCAGCGACGGTCAGGTCTTCGCCTCCATCGCCAGCCAGTTCAAGATCATCGCTCTGGCCGGCGACGTCGCCGTCTACCACAAGCTCGGGCCGTAGCCGTCCATGCCGACGCGCCGGCTCCGGCCGCATCCGGGCGCGCCGCAGCCCGAGGGTCGCCGGCTCCAGCCCCACCGGC
>PMHH01000106.1:18023-29171 GCA_003156595.1 Acidimicrobiaceae bacterium | reverse complement strand
GACCTTCGGGTTATGAGCCCGACGAGCTACCAGACTGCTCCACCCCGCGGCGGTCCAGACACATTACCACTGCGCCAACCGGCCGCGACAAGGCGATTCGCAACTTACAGGGCACAGTCTCACGCTTCGACGGCGACGACCCCCTCGACCGGCTCCTCGATCACCTTTTCGACGACCGGCGCCACGTTGGGAACGCCGGGCAGCAGGAGAGCCAGACCGGCGCCGACAACCAGGATGGCAGCCGCGATGGCAAACGCCCGGTCGTAGCCGGTCGTGAGGGCCGCGATGACGCCGGAAGCGCCTACCGCGTGATCACGGGCCGCGCTGGCGGCCACCGTGGCCATGGCGGCCAGGCCCACCGCGCCCCCAACCTGGCGGGAGGTGTTGACGAGACCGGAGGCGAGCCCCGCCTGGTGCACCGGCACCCCGGTCGTCGCTGCCATCGTCATCGGGACAAAGGACAGACCGAGGCCGACTCCGACGAGCAGCACCGGCCCGAACACATGAGCGAAGTATCCAGCATGGGCCGACGCCTCGCTCATCCACGCCAGGCCGGCGGCGGCCAGCAGGAGACCGAGGATGAGTTGGCGACGGGCACCGATGCGAGCCACCAGCCTGGATGCGTTGAGCGCCCCGGCCATGGTGGCCAGACCGGCAGGCAGGAACGCAAACCCGGCGCGCAGCGGGCTGTAGTCATTGACCTGCTGTAGGTATAAGGACAGGAAGAAGTACATGCCGAAGAGCGCCGCACCGACGGTCACCGCGATCCCATTGGCGGCCGACAGGGCCCGCAGACCGAAGATGTCGAGCGGCACAATGGGGTGGTCGGCGAAACGGGACTCGATGATCAGGAACGCGGCCAGCAGCGCCGTGCCGATCCCCAGGGTGGTGATCGTCTCGGGCGACCCCCACGAGTGGGTGTCGGTGCTGACGATGCCGTAGACGAGGATCGACAGGCCCGCGGTGATGGTGAGCGCCCCGGCCAGGTCGAGAGAGGTGCGGGCCCCGACCAGCCTCGACTCGCTGATGGCCAACCAGGCACCCGTCAACAGGACGATGCCGATCGGCACGTTGACGAAGAGCACCCAGCGCCAATCGAGCAGGTCGGTCAGGATCCCGCCGGAGAGCACACCTACCGCCGCCCCGCTGGCGGCGGTCGCGGACCAGGCTCCGAGCGCCCGGCGGCGGTCGATCGGGTCGACAAACCGGGTGGTCAGCAGGCTCAGGGTCGCCGGGGCCAGGATCGCTCCGCCAACGCCTTGGGCCGCCCGAGCCGCGATGAGCCACGTCCCGTTCTGGGCCAAGCCGCCCATCAGGCTGCAGAAGGTAAAGACAGCCAGCCCGATCATGAACACCCGTCGCCGTCCGAACAGGTCAGCTGCTCTCCCACCGAGCATCAGGAGGCCGGCGAAGGTCAGGGTGTAGGCGTTGACGACCCACTGTTGCCCGGTCACCGACAGACCGAGGTCGTGGCGCATCTGGGGCAAGGCCACGTTGACGATCGACACGTCCAGCACCACCATGAACTGCGCCATGCAGCAGATGGCCAGCACGGTCCAGCTGGGCAGCCACGCCGGAACCTGGCGGTCAGCACCCCGCGGCGCGGTCGCGTTCATCCTGCTCTCCTCTGGGTACAGCCTGACACGTCATCCTCGATATCTCTTAACATTCAATAACTTAACGTGAAGATATAAGCCATAGTCGCAACGTGTCAAGCTCTTTTCCGTCGTCAGAGCCTTTTAACGTTGAGCGAGTTACCCTTGTTCCCGTGGAAGAGCCTCCGCAACGGGATCAAGCTGACGAGATAGTCGACTACTGGTGCCGGGAACATGCGGAGGTCGATCTGGTCACCAAGACCCTCGCCATCCGATTGCGCCGCGCCGCCCACCACTTCGAGAGGGAACTGCGGCGGGAACTGGCCGCCCACGATACGGACATGTGGGAGTCCGAGGTCCTCCTCAGCCTACGACGAAGCGACGGCCACTCCAGGAGCGCCGGCGCCCTTGTCAAGGAATCGCAAGTCACGTCGGGAGCCATCACGAATCGGGTGGCCCGGCTCGAACAGCGGGGGTGGGTGCGACGCGACGTGGATCCATCCGACCGCCGTCAGGTGTTGGTCACCCTGACCAAACAGGGACTCCTCCGTGCCGATCGGCTCCTGGCCATCAAGACGGAGACGGAACAGCGACTCTTTGGCCCGGTAGACCGCGACACCCTGGCACGCATGTCGGCCGATCTGCGCACCTTGCTGCTGTCGCTGGAGGGACCGGCCGCTGCCCCTCGGGAGGAAGCAGCTCCCACCCCGCCGCGCCGGCGCCGTAATACGAACCCGCGCCCGAAGCCGAAATCACCCGTCCGCAGCTGAGCGCACTGAGCCCCACGCCCGACGTCCAAGCGAGCGGAGCTGGCGCCGGCGAGACCGTTCACCCGCAGGGCCGGCGGCCCCGACGTGCTTTGATAGCGGTGCGATATGGCAGGCTGGGCCTGCGAAAGCGGATCGAGAGGACATGGCGGTACTGCCACCTGACCAACCCGGGCAGACGGGACCGCTGCCGCTGCATCCGATGAACGTCTCGGACATCCTCGACGCCTCATTCCAACTGCTGAGGGCCAACTTCCGCGCCATTTCCATCATCATCGCCGTCCTGGTGGTCCCGATCCAACTGCTCGGGGCGTTGGCCGCCCGCAGCGTCTACAACGGCAACAGCGTGGTGACGGTGATCAACAACGCCGCCAACGGCGTCCCGACCCAGACCAACAACTCGCGATCGGCGGCGTCGACGATCTCGACCATCGCCACCATCCTGCTCGTACCGTTCGCAGCCGGCGCCATCAGCAAGCTGGTGGCTGACTCCTACCTCGGGATCGCAACCTCGCCCGGCGAGGCCCTGCGCGCCGCCGGGCGCCGCTACTTCCCGTTGTTGTTCGCGTGGATCCTGGTCCACTTGATGGAGGTGCTGGGTCTGCTGTTCTTCATCCTCCCGGGCTTGCTCGTCATGTCTCTCTCAGTCGCGGTGGTCCCGGCGATCGTGATGGAGCGCCTCGGGCCGGTCAAGGGCATTCGGCGATCGTGGGGCCTCGACCGCCGAAGGCTGTGGGGCATCCTGGGCATCGCCCTTCTGACTGGCGGGGTGTTCTTGGTCGTAGATGGCGTCGTAGGCGTCCCATTCGAGATCGCCGGCTTCCTCGTCGGCTTGCACTGGGGATGGATCCTCTTGTTTATCGGGCGGGTCTTGTCGTCGGTGATCACGTTGCCGCTGGGCACGATCGTGGCCACGCTCGTGTACTTCGATGGTCGCATCCGCAACGAAGGCTTCGACCTGCAGATCCTGTCCTACAGGCTCAACCACTAAGACCGTGCGGGTAGTCGCGAGTATCCGACTTCCGGTCCCGGACTTCACTCCGGGCCGCGTCCACGCCCAGGTCGGCCAGATCTTGCGCGAGCGACAGTTCCGCCAGCCATCCGAGCCGTGGACTACCCGCGCCGAGAGCTGGATCGCCCGGGAATTGGACCGCCTGTTGACGAACCTGGTGTCGGGTGGCCACGCCACCGGGCTCGGCTGGGTGATCATCGTCGCCGTCGCCGTGGCGGCCGCCTTCCTTGTCACCCGCTTTGCCCGGCGGGTGAAGTTGGACCCCGGCGTAGAGACGGACATCTCGCGCCGCGCCCAGAAGACCGCGACCGACTGGACGGCCGAGGCGGCCGCCCACGAACGAGCCGGACAGTGGCGCGACGCCCTCCGTTGTCGCTACCGGGCTCTCATCGCCGAGCTGGCCGAGCGAGGCGTGCTCGACGAGGTCCCCGGCCGCACGACCCGGGAGTACCAGGTGCTGGTGACCCGCAATCTTCCCAATGCGGTGGCGGAGTTCGGCGGGGCGAGCGAGCTGTTCGAGGCGGCTTGGTACGGCAACCGTGCCGGCGGACCGGCCGAGCAGGAGCAACTCAAGGACCTCAGCCGGCGGGTGCTCGCCGAGACCGGCCGCCGGCGGTGAACACCGAAGCGGCCTCCGCCGCCCACGGAGTCGCGCCGGCGGTCAGTACCGATGCTGCCCCCGCCCCCCACCGAGGCTGGCTCCGCCGGCACGGCTGGGTGTTCGTCGTCGTGGTGGCGCTGGTGGCCGTCGCCCTCATCGCGGGGGCTCCGTCGAGCAGCCCCGCCCCCCTCGACCCGGCGTCGACGGCTCCCGATGGGACAAAGGCCTTGGTGCTCCTGCTCCGCGACCTGGGCGCCGACGTCCACACCGGCACCGCGGTGCCGGCCGCCGGGCCCGGAGTGGTGCTTGTGCTCCAGGACCAGCTCAACGACGCAGATCGGGGCTCGCTGCAAGCCTGGGTCAACCGCGGTGGAGAGCTGGTGATCACCGATCCCAGCTCCGCTCTAGCTGGCGTAGCGCCCGACGAGTCGACCCAGGACGCCATCCTCGGCGCCAGCGGGCTGGCGATCAACTCCAACTGCCCCCTGCCCGGCCTCCAGGATGTCGTTAGCCTCGACCCGTCGGGCGCCATTCTCCTCGAGACGGCTTCGGGACAGGCCGGTTGCTTCGCGGCGGGCCACGGTGACTTCCTCGTCGCCCGCAGCCAGGGAGCCGGCACGGTCGTCGTCATCGGCGGACCGGGGCTGTGGGAGAACGCCAACCTCGGCCTGGCGGACAACGGCGTGCTGGCGGCCGACCTGCTCGCTCCCGCGCCCCGTACCGACGTGACAGTTATCGCGGCCAGCCGCATAGGGGGAGGCAACCAAGGTCTCCTCGCGCTGATCTCGCCTCGGATAAAAGAAGCGTTCTGGGGCATGGTCGGGGCCTTTTTCCTGATCGTGCTGTGGCGGGCCCGACGGCTGGGGCGGCCGGTACCCGACCTCGTCCCCGTCGAGTTGCCCGGCTCCGGACTGGTGGTCGCCACGGGCAACCTGCTCCAAGAAGCCGGCCAGCGCGGGCACGCCGCCACCCTGCTCCGGGCCGATCTGCGCCGGATCGTGGCGGACCGACTCGGTGTCGACGGGCGTCTGCCGGCAGAGACGGTCGCCGAGGTCGCCGCGGCGCGGACCGGGATCCCCGTGGCCCGCCTCATGGTGGCGCTCGCCGGGCCGCCGCCGGCCACGGACAGCGATCTGCTGGCGCTCGCCCAGATGGTCGAAGCGACCCGATTGGAGGTCATCAGTGCCCGCTAAGGTCAGCGACCCGGATACGCCGCGCCAGGCGCTCGTCGCCGTCAGGGACGAAATCGCCAAGGTGGTGGTCGGGCAGGACAGTGTCCTGTCAGGGCTGCTCGCCGCCTTGCTGGTCCAAGGGCACGTGCTGCTCGAGGGGGTGCCGGGCGTGGCGAAGACCCTCATCGTCAAGGCGCTGGCGGCCAGTCTCCAGCTGGACTTCAAACGGATCCAGTTCACGCCCGATCTCATGCCGTCCGACGTGATCGGCCAGGTCATTTACCAGGCCCGGGGCGGAGAATTCCGCTTCCGGGAAGGCCCGATCTTCACCAACCTGGTGCTCGCAGACGAGATCAACCGGACGCCGGCCAAGACCCAAGCGGCCCTGTTGGAGGCCATGGAGGAGCGCCAGGTGACCATAGAAGGCGAGGCGCATCCGTTACCGGCGCCGTTTATGGTCGTTGCCACCCAGAACCCGGTCGAGTACGAAGGCACCTATCCCCTGCCCGAAGCCCAACTCGATCGCTTCCTCCTCAAGCTCACTGTCGCCTACCCGTCCGAGGAGCAGGAGCTCAAGATGCTCTCCCGGCACGACGAGGGGATGGACCCCCACGACCTGGCCGCGGCGGGCCTGCGGGCCGTGGCGAGCGGGGCCGACCTGGCGGCGGCGGGCGCGGCAGTTGGCGGGGTGCGGATCGAACCGCCCGTCCTGGCCTACATCGCGGCAGTCTGCCGGGCCACGCGGGACTCTCCGTCGCTGACCCTGGGGGTGTCGCCCCGCGGCGCGGTGATGCTCCTGCGCGCCGCCAAAGCGTGGACGTGGCTGAGCGGCCGCGAGTTCGTGACGCCCGACGAGGTCAAGGCCATGGCCCGCCCGGCCCTGCGCCACCGCATACAACTGCGGCCCGAAGTGGCCCTGGATGGCGTCACACCCGACGGTGTGCTGGAGGGGATCCTGACGAGCGTCCCTGTTCCTCGTTGAAAAAATGGTGACCGTCGCGGCCACCGGGCCCACGCCGGTTCCGTCACGCCGGCGGCGATCAGGGCCCGTACCGACATGGCGACTCGGGGCCGCAGCCGCGGTGCTGTCGGTGGTGGCAGCCCTGTTGCCGCTGGCTACGCCGTGGGGCGTCCTCGTGGTGTTCGCAGCCCTGCTGGTCGCGGCCGGTTTCGACTGGGCCGTCGCGGTGACGCCGGATCGGATCGAGGTGACGCGCGTCCTGCCCGCGTCGCTGACCCTCGGACAGCACGGCCAGGTCGCCTGGGAAGTGGCGAACCCGAGTCGCCGGTCGTTGCGGGTGGCATTGGCCGATGAGTATCCCCCGTCGCTGCAGGCCACGTCGCGCCGGGCCCGGCTAACGGTGCCCGCGCGAGGGCGGGCGACGGCAACGACCGCGGTGTGCCCATTGCGGAGAGGGGACTTCTCCCCGGCCGAGTTGGTCGTGCGCGTCGAGGGTCCGCTCGGCCTGGTAGCCCGTCAGGGCAAGCGAACCGATCGCGGGCTGCTCCGGGTGTTTCCACCGTTTCGTTCCAAGCAGGAGGCGGAGCTCCGTATCGACCGGGCCCGCATCTTGGAGGTCGGCCTCCGCTCGGCGAAGGCGCGCGGTGGCGGTACGGAGTTCGAGCAGTTGCGCGACTACAGCGAGGACGACGAGTTCCGACGCATCGACTGGGCCGCGACGGCGCGCGCCGGCCGGCCGATCGTGCGGACCTACCGCGCCGAGCGCAACCAGGTGGTGATCGTCCTGCTCGACAACGGCCGGCTCATGGCTGGGCGCGTCGATGAGGTCCCGCGCTTAGAACACGCCATGGACGCGGTGATGATGCTCACCGCGGTGGCGACCAGGCTGGGCGACCGGATCGGTCTGGTCGTGTTCGACCGCCGGGTGCGCGCCGTGGTCCCGCCGACCCAGACCCGGGCTCAGTTCGGCCGGATCGTGCAGGCCATGTACCGGCTGGAACCCGAGCTGGCCGAGAGCGATTTCCGAGGGGCATTCACCGAAACGCTGGCCCGTTTTCGCAGGCGGGCCCTGCTGGTGATCCTCACCGAGCTGGCCGATCAGGCCGTCCAAGAGACCCTGCTGCGGGACCTGCCGTTGGTCGCTCGCAGCCATCTCGTCCTGATCGGAGCAGTGCGCGATCCGGACGTGCAGCGGTGGGCCGAGTCGGAGCCGACCGAAGCCGGCACTGCGTACCGCAAGGCGGCCGCCATCGCCGCTCTGGCCGATCGCCGCCGGCTGGTGGGACTGCTCGGCACCATGGGGGCAACCGTCGTCGACGCGCCGCCAGGAGAGCTGGCGCCGCGCCTGGCCGACGCCTACCTACGAGTCAAGGCGACCGGCCAGCTCTAGTCGTTGCCGCGACAGTGGCGTGGCCCAGCCTTCGTCCCGCTCGCCGATGGCGCCGGTCAGACCTTGACGGTGGGCGGCCCGGCCACAGATCACGGCGTAAGCAAGAAACGCCACCTCGACGACGACGCCAATCCCAACCCTCACGACCGTCGGCAGGTCCGAGCCGGTCACGAAGCCTTCGATCGTCCCCGCGATGGCCAGCGTAAACACTGTCCCGAAGATGAGGACGATGGCGCGCCGCCCCTCCTCGGCTACCGCTTCACGTCGGGAGCGGTCCCCCGGGCTGACGAGGGCCCAGCCCAATGCCAGGCCGGCACCCCCCGCTATCACTACTGACGTCAGCTCGATCAACCCATGCGGGGTGACGGACCCCCAGAACTTGCCGGACTGACCAGCCGCCGCGAAGAGACCACCGTCCACCCCCAGGTTGGCGCCGTTGATGACCAAGATCAGGACCGTGGGGATGAGGACGATGCCGCCCGCGAACGCCTCCAAGGACACCTCTACGTTGTTGGTGTACACGTGGGTGGCGAACTCGATCGAGGGCGCCGAGCGGTAGTAAGCCGTGAAGTCGTGATCGATCAGGGCCTGACGGACTGCGGCGGGCGCCGTGGCGTCGACCGCCTTGGGCGAGTTGGCCAACCAGATGCCCAGGGCGATGGCCGGCACGAAGGTCAGCGCCGCGCTTACCAGGAAGAAACGTCGCGAGTACCACAGGGCCGCGGGCAGGGTCTGGCTAAAGAACCTGCCGAAGGCCCGCCAGGTGCGGGGCTGGGTTCCGTAGATGACCGCGCCGGCCTGTGAGACGAGGCGGGAGAGCCGCATAGTGAGCCCCGGATCGCTGAAGTTTGTCGACGCGTACGACAGGTGGGCGGACGTCCGCTGGTAGAGCCGGATCAGCTCGTCAAGTTCGGCTGGATCCAGGCGGCGGGCACCATGACCGGCCCGCTTCAACAGTTGCTCGAGGCGCGCCCAGCTTCCCGAGTTGCGGGTCAGGAACTGGTCGATGTCCATCCCTTGAGTACGGTAGCCACATGCAGAGCCAGCAGGGGAAGTTGGTCACCCCTGAAGCTGTCGTCCTCCAAGTGCCGCATGCCGGACCGGGTACCCGGATCGCCGCCCGCGGCTTGGACATGCTCCTGCAATCCATCGTCCTGGTGATCTTCGACATCGCCATCGCGATCGCGGCGCGGGGTGACGGCGGTGGCGTGGCGCTGGTCGTCATCGACCTGGTGGGCGCCTTTCTCGTCGTCTTCGGGTACCCCGCGATCATGGAGACGACCTGGCGGGGTCGCACCCTCGGCAAGGCCGCCTTCGGCCTGCGCGTGGTGACCCGCCAGGGCGCCCCCATCCGCTTCCGCCACGCGGCCATCCGTTCGGCGCTCTACCTCGTCGACGGGATACTGCTGGGGCCGACGATCGGAATCCTCTGCCTCCTATTGACCCGCGACACGGTGCGCGTCGGTGACATGGTGGCCGGGACCATCGTGATCCGGGAACGGTCGGGAGCGACCCTGCCGACCGCCATGACGTTCCCTGCCCCCTACGGCTACGAGGACTACGTGGCCACCCTCGACGTGAGCGTGCTGACCTCCGACGATTACTCGCTGATCCGCGGGTACCTGTTGAGAACGCCCCGATTCGCACCCCAGGTCCGCTACTCGCTCGCCGTAGAGCTGGCGAATCCGGTGGCGGCCAAGTTGCGACTCACCGCGCCAGCCATGCATCCGGAGGCATTCCTGATGTGCGTCGCGGCCGCCTCGCAACGACGCTACGGCGGGCCATGGGGGTACGGTCCTGCCGTGGCCGGCGGGTATGGCCCGGCCCCTGCCGCCGGCGGGTATGGCCTCCCGCCCGTGGCCGGATATCCTCCTCTGCCGGCTGGACCCTCACCGGCTGGACCCTCGCCGGCTGGGCCCCCTCCCGCGGTGGTTCCGACGCTGGTCCCTCCGGAAGACTCGGGTTTCGCGCCGCCCAGCTGAGGCCAGCGATCAGCCGCTGAGTTTCAGCGCGGTAGCTCTGCCCAGACGACTTTGCCGTCCCCGGTGGGCTCTACGTCCCAGCAGGTCGACACCGCGCTGATAAGGCCGAGTCCCCGGCCCGAGGTGGCCGCGAAGGGGGCTTCGCCCGGCGCCGGGTGGGCCGGGCTGAAGTCCCGGACCGAGATACGGAATGCCAACGGCGAAGAGGAGAGGGTGACGGTGAAATCCGATCGGGCGTGGACGACGGCGTTGGTAACGAGCTCCGTCACCACCAGAGCCGCGTCCTCAGCCAGCCGTTTGTCACCCCAGGTGGCGATGGTGTCAGCTACGAACCGTCGCGACGCTCCCGGGCCGTCCACCCCTGCCGAAAAACTGCGGCTGGCACTGGCCGAGGCGGGCGAGCCCTCCCCCGCGGGTATCGCGGACGAACCCCCCACGACAGCCGAATGGAGCCGGCAGACATCCCGGAGGGCGTCGACTCGGTCATCCGTGGAGACCGACTCGAACCTATAGGCGCAGAACAGCGAGAACGCCAGCTGGCGGCCGAGCTCATTCCACAAGCGCTCCAGCTCGACGGCTGCGTTGACCTGCCCCGAGTCCCACAACAAGCTCACCATCTCGCCGTAAGCGTGGACCGGGCGGCCGGTCTCGGTGGCCCCACGAATGAGGTCGCCGATGACCGAGTGGAACCGGACCGGATCGGGCCTGCCATCCACCAGGAACCCAGTCATCGTCTCCCGGGCATCGAGGAGGATCAGGGTGCCTCTCGCCCGAGCGGCGGTCACGTCAACGCCGACTGACGACAGGCGGGCTTCGAAGGCGGCTCGATGGTGGGCTGTGGCCACCCCGATGGCCACCCCGCCGGCCTGGATGGCGTCGGCCAGATAGCTGGCAACCCGCTCGGCTAACTCGTCGTCGAGGGCATAGAAGTGGACGACATGATCCCGCGGGTCCTCGGCGGCTTGTCCCGCCGCGCCTTGCCCAGCCGGAGCTTGCACCATTTCTCCATCCGTCACCTGAGGCCACCCGACGGCCGCGCAAATCTTACCGCAAAGCAGCGTGGCGCGACGACTGGGACCGGACCCTGGGTAGATGACAAGCATGACCATTTCCAGACGTCTGGCTCGCCCGATGTTGGCTTCCATGTTTGTTGCCGGTGGCCTTGATGCTCTTCGCAACCCGGAAAGCAAGGTCAAAGCTGCAGACGCGGTGGTTGGGCCCCTCACCGAAATCGTTCCATCGTTGCCCGACAACACCGAGACGTTCGTGCGGGTAAACGGAGCGATCCAGGTCGGGGCCGGGGTGTTGCTCGCGGTGGGCAAGTTCCGCCGGCTCGCCGCCTTGGCGTTGATCGGGTCGATCATTCCGACTACCTACGCGGGCCACCGCTTTTGGGACGAGACCGATGAAGGCAACCGGGCCCAGCAGCGCATCCACTTCTTCAAGAATTTGGGGCTCTTGGGTGGATTGATCCTCGAGGCCGTTGACACGGAGGGGGCACCTTCTCTGGGCTGGCGGGCCCGGCGCCAGGGTCGCCGGGTCGGCCAGGCGGTGGCGGCGGGTCGGCTCGCGGGCGAGGCCGCGATAGCCCACGGAACCGGGGCGAAGCTCAACCGGTCGGGAAAACGGGGGACCCGGAAGGAGGTCGCCAAGGCCCACGAAACCGCC
>PMHH01000106.1:0-17957 GCA_003156595.1 Acidimicrobiaceae bacterium | reverse complement strand
AAGCCGGGCGGGCGGGCGCCGATGTGGCCGGTCCCTACCTCACGGCCGGCGTTGAGCGCGCCGGCCCCTACTTCACTGCTGGCGTAGAGCGCGCCGGCCCCTACCTCACGGCCGGCGTTGAGCGCGCCGGTCCGCTTCTCACGGCCGGGGCCGAGCGCGCCGGCGAATTCCTCACTGCCGGTACCGAGCGGGCCGGTGAATTCCTTACTGCCGGCGCCGAACACGCCGGCGAACTGTTGTCGAAAGCACACCATCAGCTGCCGGTCGGCTAGTCAACGACGACCGGCTGCTTTTTGGGGTTAGCGCGTCTCAGACGTGGGTATCACGTCGGCGGGATGTGGCGAACCATCGGCATCTCCGGTGCCGGCGCCACGCCGCTGAGGGACAACCGATGCGCCAAGACGTCAGAATTGATGAGTCCCCGCGAGCGACGGACGGCGAGATCGTGATCACTGCACGACGGGACTCGGACGCCACGGTGATCTCCGCCATGGGCTCGGTCGACGTAGCTCTGCTCGCAGATCTCGCCAACGCCGCTCGCTTGGTGAGCGTCGACGGTCCGGTCATCCTCGATTTGAGCCAGATCGAGTTGCTCGACGCCGCCAGCGCCGCCCTGGTCGCCACTTGGTCCGAGGCGGGCATCCACGGCAGTCCGGTACTTCTCACCACGGTCAGTATCGCCGTCGCCGACGACGTCCCGGCCGAGTGGAGCGATCCACCCCTGCTCCTTGGTGGCCCGGCGGCCTGACGCCGACGTTTGAACGACCCGGCGACGGGTACCTCGAAGTCAGAGGACAACCGGCAGGCCTGATCGGGCCGCCTAGAGGAGCTCGCGATGCCCAGACGGACCCAACCAAAGGCTGCGTCGTCATCCAAGGCCGCCTCGTCACCGAAAGCTCCGTCATCGACGGCGCGGGCCGGCGTGGCCAAGAGAACGAGCGCGAGTACGAACGGGTCGAGACCGCGCGCCCGGTCTGCGACCATTACTGCTCGCTCTGGTCGGTCTGGCCGGAAGGCGGCCGCGTCCGGCCACGATCCGATGGCGACGAACGGATCGGTCAAGCCTGATCGACGCCCGGTGGCCAGTCGGGATTCGGTCCGACAAGTCGAACAGCTTGCCATCCTGGCGTTGGCGCTGATCTTCGGCGTGATCGGGTTCGCGGTGCACTTCTTCTGGTTCCCGGCCATCGTGCTGATGGCAGCGCTGTTCGGATTGATTGCTTCCGGATTGCGAGGGACGAGAGGTGGGGTGTTCTCCGAGGTCGTCTCGACCGTGGTGACCGAAACCAGGAGCATCGCCGAGGCCACCGCGCACGATGCCGATCGACCCCCGAGCGATCAACCTTAGGACAACGCTGATGCCTCGCTAGGGCGTCCAAGCTCGTTCCGGCACTGAGACGGACAGACCTCGTGGCCGCAGGCCGAACCAGACCCGAGGTCTGTCCGCCCGGGCGTCAGATTCGGCACTGCGACGGACAGACCTCGCGGCCGCAGGCCGGACCGGCACCGAGGTCTGTCCCAAACTCCCTCATCGCCCGGCGACGGCTCACCCCGGGCCCCTCACCCGGGCCCCTTGGGCCCTACTCTTCGAATGCGTGACGGGCCTTGTCGATGGCCCCCGCGATGGCACCGACGACGACGTTTCCTGGCGGCGCATCCGGCGACCGGGGGTGGGGGTGGACCGGAGCCGCCTTCTTGGCCTGGTCCAGCTGGGCTCCAATCTCCGCCAGCCGCTTGCGCCCCAGCGCCTTCCTCACCATGGGAAAGAGCGTCTCCTCCTCCTCTTCGACATGGTGGCGAACGCTTTCGATGAGCACAGTCACCTTGGCGTCGAACCGCTCGTCCTCAGGGTCCATGCCGTCGAGCTCGGATAGCAGCCACTTGGCGACGTGGTGCTCTTCGAGGCCCTCGAGAACCTGGTCCTTAGCGTTTTCGACTTCACGACGCACAGCGGGGTAGAACACCTGCTCTTCGATGGCGGCGTGCACGGACAGCTCTTTCACCATGCCACCGACCAACTTGCCTTTGGTCAGGATCGCCCGGTCGCCGGCTTTCTCGAACTGCTTGAAGAGCTTCTCTACGGTCTTGTGGTCCGTCTTGAGCAACGTGATGGCATCCATAGCCGTCACATACCCGAGCCGGTGACTCTGCAACACCGAAAGAGAGGAGAACCTTGGACAAATGTCGAGCCCGAGGCTCAGGCCGCGACTTCGACGCCGGGGCTGTCGAGGAGGTCGAGCACGGCTGCCTCGAGTTGCGCCCTTGTCGACGGTTTCATCACGGCGAGGTCCGTCTCCCCGATCGACGGCAAACCATGGGGTCGGATGGATCCCGTCAGGTAGAGATCGACGATGCGGGGATCCACGTAGGACGACCGGCACACCGCCGGCGTATTGCCGAGGTAGGCAGCTACTGACTCCATAGCTTGGCGGATCGCCCGACGCCGGGCGCGCTCGCTGGACGGGAGCGACTGATCCCCACCGAGGATCCCTGCCGCCAGGACCGTGGCATTCCAGGTGCGGAAGTCCTTGGCGGTGACGTCCATACCGGATACATCTCGGAGGTAGTCGTTGATGTCCACCGAGCGAACATCCACCCACCGGCGACCATCGCGGTAGGCCAGCAGTTCCGGTCCCCCTCCCCGCCGGCCCTTCAGGGTTCCGACGATGTCACGAATCTCTGGATCCGCGATGGCCTGCACCCGGCGCTGGCCGCTCTTGGCCGGGTAGTCGAATATCACTTCGTCACCGACGACGCGGGCGTGCCGCTTCAACAGCGTGGCGAGGCCGTAGCTACCGTTTTCGTCCGCATACTCTTCGCCACCGATCCGGAAGAAACCCACGTCCAGAAGGTGGACAGCACACGCCAGAACTCGCTCCTTCGGCATGGCGGGCTGCTCGAGATGCTTTGCACACGCCCTCCGGATGGAAGGAAGGAGCGGGGCGAACTCCAACACGTGGTCGAACTTCTGCCGGTCGCGCTTGATGCGCCAGTGATCGTGGTAGCGATACTGGCGCCGGCCGCGAGCATCGGTACCCATCGCCTGGATGTGGCCGTTCGGCAACGGACATATCCAGACGTCGGTCCAGGCCGGCGGGATCGCCAGGGACCGAATCCGATCCAGGATCTCGGCCGCGACGACTCGCCGGCCGCTCGGGTCGAGATAGACGAAGCCGCGTCCCGATCGGCGCCGGCGGAGTCCCGGCAGGGAACAGTCGGATCGACGCAGTCTGGTCACACCTGGCCCGTAGGCACCTCTCTGGTACTCACAATCACTCCTGTGCTCGTGGGAGACCACTACCCAGGGCGGCAGCGAGCAAACCCGGGACGGTTGCCGCCCTGCCAGTCTGGGTAGGCCGAGGCCATGGACGTTGCGTCCGGCGGCCGCGACGTGGACGGCGACAATATAGAGGATATGGCCCCATCGAGCGGCTCGGACTCCCGACCGCGACTCGTTACGTACCGAGTCCAACTCCACTCCGGCTTCACCTTCGACGACGCCGCGTGCATAGCGAGGTACCTTGCCAGCCTCGGAATCTCTCACCTCTACTGCTCACCGTATCTCCAAGCCGTCGAGGGCAGCACCCACGGCTATGACGTGGTCAACCACGGTCAGCTCAACGAGGAACTCGGTGGTGCCGTCGCTTACAGCCGACTCGTTGACGAGCTCACCCGGGCCGGGCTGGGCCAGATACTCGACATTGTTCCCAACCACATGGCTCTGGCCGGACGGGCGAACGCCTGGTGGTGGGACGTATTGGAAAACGGCCCTTCGAGCCCCTACGCCGCCTATTTTGACATCGACTGGGATCCACCGCAGCGCAAGTTGACGGCCACCGTCCTGGTCCCCGTACTGGGTGATCATTATGGCCGGGAGCTCGAGCTCGGGCACCTGAAGGTGGAACGCCAGCGGGACAGCTTCGTCGTCCGCTACCAGGACCTCGAGATGCCCGTGTCACCCCGAACGCTCGACGACCTGCTGGCTCGAGCGGCCGAGCGGGCGGGATCCGAGGAACTGCGCCGATTGGCCGCGGCCTTCGGTCAGCTTCCCCACGCTTTGCGTACCGACCCGGCATCGGTGGCCGAACGCCATCGGGCCAAGGAGACGCTTCGGGCGCAGCTGGCCGAGCTGCTAGCGAGCCGGCCAGAGGTGACCGCATCAATCGACGCCGAGATCGAAACGGTAAACCGAGACCCGGACGCCTTGGACCGGCTATTGAGAAGGCAAAACTATCGGCTCGCTTATTGGCGCACGGCCTCAGAGGAGCTCTCCTACCGGCGATTCTTCAATATCGAGACCCTCGCCGCCCTACAGATGGAACGGCCCGAAGTCTTCGCCGACACCCATCGTCTCGTTCTCGACCTCGTCGCCCAGGGCGCGGTCGACGGCCTGCGCGTCGACCACATCGACGGGCTGGGCTACCCCGAGAATTACCTTCGCCGGCTACAAGACGCTACGGGGGGTGTCTACGTCGTGGTCGAGAAGATCCTCGAGGCAGACGAGCGCCTCCCTGAAACCTGGCCGGTGGCCGGAACGACGGGCTATGACTTCTTGAACCGGGTCAACCAGCTGTTCGTCGACTCGGACCACGAGGCCGCCATGCGAGCCAGTTACGCTCGCTTCACCGGGGAGGAGCAGAGCTTCGCCCAGGTGGTCTACGCCGCCAAGCGGCAGATTATGCGCGAGGACTTGGCCGCCGAAGTCGAAAGGTTGACGAGCCTTTTGGCCGAGATCTGCGAAGAGCATCGACGCCAGCAGGACCACACCCGCCGAGAGCTGCGCGACGCCCTACGCGAGGTGATCGCAGCCCTCCCGGTCTACCGCATCTATCCCGCCCCGGGTCTTCCCGTCAGGCCCGAAGATCGTGCGTACGTGGCCGCCGCGGTCGCCGCCGCCCAAGAACGCCGGCCCGAGCTCGATGCCGAGCTGATTCGGTTCCTCGGCGAGCTGTTGGTGCTCGACCATCCCGGCGAGACGGAGACCTCGTTCGCCGTTCGCTTCGGCCAGGTCAGCTCACCGGTCATGGCCAAGGGTGTGGAAGACACCGCCTTCTACCGGTACCACCCGTTGGTCTCACTCAACGAGGTGGGAGGTGATCCCGGTCGTTTCGGCGCTCCCCCCGAGGAGTTCCACCGCACCATGGACGCGGCCGCAAGCAGATGGCCGGACGCCATGCTCACCCTCTCAACCCACGACACCAAGCGCACCGCAGATGTGCGGGCCCGCATCAACCTGTTGTCGGAGTTGCCCGAATCATGGGAACGTGCCGTGTACAGATGGGCGGAGCACAACGCCCGCCACAAGGACGGTGACTGGCCAGACCGCAACGCCGAACATCTGCTGTACCAAACCCTGGTGGGTACGTGGCCCATCGAAACCGAGCGGGTCAGCGCATTTATGGCGAAGGCAACCAAGGAGGCCAAGGTGCACACCTCCTGGACCGATCCTCACCCCGAATACGATGAGGCCCTCCGCCACTTTGTCTCCGCCGCCCTAGGAGACCGGGCCTTCGTCGCCGACATAAAGGAATTCTTGTCTGAGCACCGCCTGGTCGAGCGCGCCCACGTCAACTCCCTGGCCCAGACCACCCTGCTCTTGACCTGCCCCGGGATCCCTGACCTGTACCAGGGCACCGAGGTGTGGGACCTGTCCCTGGTCGACCCCGACAACCGGCGGCCCGTCGATTATGACCACCGCCGGCAACTCCTAGGCAGTCTCGCCGAAGCGGGGCCGGAGGCGGCGTTGGCCCGACCCGACGATGGTGGTCCCAAGCTCTGGCTTATCCATCGCCTCCTCATGTACCGCCGTCGCCGGCCTTCCCTCTTCGGCCGGGGGTCGGCCTATCAAGCCATACCCGCCGCCGGCAGCAAGGCCAAGCACGCAGTGGCGTTCACCCGCACGGGCGGGCTGGTGGTGGTGGTACCGCGCCTTGTCATCGGGCTGAGGGACGACTGGGCCGACACCACCGTGGCGCTGCCCGAGGGTAGATGGGTCAACGTGCTCACTGAAGACGAGGTGATCGGGGGCCTCGCCCGCGTCGACGACTTGTGTCGACGGTTCCCGGTCGCGGTGCTGGCGAGACCCCTCTGATGTACGAGTTCCGGGTTTGGGCGCCGCACCCTCAGAAGGTGGAAGTCGTCCTCGAGGATCGGCGCATACCGATGGAGCCCCGTGAAGGGGGATGGTGGGCGGTCGTCGTCGCCGAGGCCGCGCCGGGCTGCGACTACGCCTACAGCCTTGACGGCGGCCCACCCCGCCCCGACCCCCGTTCGGCCTTCCAGCCCGGCGGTGTACACGGACCATCGCGACTGGTCGACCCCGCCGCCTTCGTGTGGAGCGACCGGGCCTGGCGGGGTGTGCCGCTGCCCGGATCGATCCTCTACGAGTGCCACGTCGGGACCTTCTCGGCCGCCGGCACCTTCGACGGGGCCATCGAGCATCTCGACCACCTGGTGGATCTCGGGATCGACGCCATCGAACTGCTCCCCGTCGTCGAATTCTCTGGAAAGAAGGGCTGGGGCTACGACTCCGTCGATCTGTTCGCCCCCCACCACGCCTACGGGGGCCCCGATGGGCTCAAGCGGTTCGTCGACGCCGCCCACGCCCACGGGCTCGGTGCGGTGATCGACGTGGTGTACAACCACCTCGGCCCGGCCGGCAATTATCTGCAGGAGTTCGGTCCCTATTTCTCTCCCATCCACCAGACCAACTGGGGCGACGCCGTCAACTTCGACGACCCCGGCAGCCACGAGGTCCGGCGCTTCGTCATCGACAACGCCCTCATGTGGCTGCGCGACTACCACTGTGACGGCCTCCGCATCGACGCCGCCCACGCCATTGTTGATGACTCCGCCATTCACGTCCTCGAGGCCATGGCCATCGAGGTCCGCTCCCTGGCTGCCCACCTGCGCCGGCCGCTGTTCCTCATCGCGGAGACCGACCTCAACGACACTCGTTACGTACGGAGCCGAGATGCGGGTGGTTACTCCCTCGACGCCGGATGGGCTGACGAGTGGCACCATGCCCTGCACGCCACCCTGACAGGGGACCGGCGCGGCTACTACGAGGATTTCGGGCCACTGAGCCTGCTGTCCAAGGCCCTGCGCCAGGCGTGGGTGTACGACGGTGTCTACTCGCCGCACCGGCAGCGGGTGCACGGACGGCCACCCCTCGGCCTGACCGGATCGCAATTTGTGGTGTGTACCCAAAATCACGACCAGCTCGGCAACCGGGCCCTGGGCGAGCGTACCAGCGCCCTCATGAGCGACGGGCGCTTGCGAATAGCCGCCGCGTTGTTGCTCACGTCACCCTTCGTGCCGTTGCTCTTCCAAGGGGAGGAGTGGGGCGCCACCGGTCCCTTCCAGTACTTCACCGACCACGAAGATCCGGAGTTGGGCCAAGCCATCACCGAGGGTCGTCGTCAGGAATTCGCGGCCTTCGACTGGGACACGCAGCAGTTGCCAGACCCCCAAGATCCGGCCACGTTCGCTCGCTCCCGGCTCGACTGGTCAGAGCGGGAATCCCACCACCACGCCGGGCTCCTCGACTGGTATCGCCTGTTGATCATCTTTCGGCGACAGCTCCCCGAGTTGACGGACCCACGTCTCGAGTTGTCCGTGACTCAATTCGACGAAGAGGAAGGTTGGCTCGTCTTCCGCAGGGGAACTGTCCTGGTCGTGGTCAACCTAGGGAGCGAGGACCGGACCTTCCCGATCCGACCGGCCACGACTCTGTATGCCGCCTCCGATCCGTCGGGACGGCTGACGGAGTCAGGTTTGATCCTTCCACCTGACTCCGTCGCCATCCTGATCGAACTCCCGTCGTCCTCCTGAAGGGGAGCTGAGCGGCAGGCTCAGACGACCTCGTGGTGCTCTTCGACCACGGTGTTTCCGACGCCGTCGCGGTACACGCTGCGCCGGCCATAGCTGTGGCCGAAGCCTCCCCACGAATTCCAGAACATCGCCGAGGCTACGAGACCCACGGCTCCGACGATCATGAGGATGAGGCCGATGGTGTTGACATTGAAGTGCGTGTTGTTGACCTTGACCGCGAAATCGAGAATAGCCCCGACCGCGATCAGAAGAATGCTGGTACCTATGCCCATAACGAGTAATCACCTCCGGATCCCGGGATGTCCTGGACCGCTATTGAAATACCCGGAAGCAAGGACGGCAAACGTAATCCACCCGCCCTAACTCCTCCGCCCGGTCCTCAGGTCGCCGGCCACACGGGTGCGATCTTGTACCCGATTGGCGCGAAGATCGCACCACTGTGCCGGGTCGGCGCGGTAGCTGCGCTCGACGGGGCGCACATTGTCCGTCTCTTCTTTCTCGCGCCGAATTCTTCCACTGGTTCGCAGTTGAATCCTCATCCGGCGATTGACAAGGTGGGCCGGGGGAAGGATAACGGCAGTCTACGTAGCCCAAATACGCAGTTCATAGGTAGCGCAGGAGGCAATCGTGTTATTCGACCTACTCGTAGCTCTGCTCATCACGGCCGTAGCCGTGGTTCTCGGTCTGACCGTCCACCCCCTTCTCTTCCTGATCATCGTCTTTGCCGTGCTCTATCTGTTCCTGCGCCACGGCAGGAGCCGCCGCGGGGCCCTCTAGGTTCCCTGGACCACCGCCGGCCGTCGCCGGCCACCGCCGGCGCCGCCGACCTCAGCAGCCTCGTCGGACTATCGGTGCGCCGGCGAGTGCCCGTTCCTACTCGGGCGTTGCAGCGCGAACCACACGATCTTGCTTCCGTCTATGGGCTTGGCACCCCAACGGGGGGCGACCGCGTCGACGATGAGCAATCCCCTGCCCCCGATCGACTGCGACGAGGGCGGCGTGTGTGGCGCCGTCTCGACGGCGTGGTCGACGACACCCACCCAGATCCACTCCACGCCGGCCTCGATACCGACGACGAAGTCGCCGTGGGCATGGATGACGGCGTTGGTGGCCAGCTCGCTCGCCAGCAGGACGGCGTCGTCGATCAGCCGCTCCTCCGCGCCGGTCTCGTCGAGCACCGTCCGGACGAAATGCCGAGCGGTACGAACGCTTGATGGCACTCCCGCCAGCGACAGTTCCTTGACGTCGCCGCCATCGTCGATCCAGTGATCTCTCATGGCGGTCAAGGTCTCTCTGGTCTCGCCTGAGTCGCCGGAACTCGAGTCCCCCGGCTGATCACCTGAGCACATACTCCCATTACCTATTTATTACCCACATTGATGGGGCGTCCACGGCGGAGTCGCTGGCTTGTGCTCCCGGACCCCTTTGCCATCACGTCAGCACTTATGCTGACGTCGGTGCGCTCGTTTCGGCATCCCTGTGGCCGGTTCACCAGAGCCCGGTGCGCCCGCTTGCGGTGGAGGGCGTGGCGCCCGACCTCGCCTCTGGGTCGGTGCGCGCCACGAACTTGTTCTCGGGAACGTCGACGGAACCGCTCCTACGCGTGATTGGACTTCTTCATCGCGGCGACTTCCGGCTCGGCTATGCCTACTTCGCCCCCGGTAGTAAGCCGTCGTACGCGGTGTATGCCGAGAGCGCATTGCCTGAGGATCGCCGGTCTCCGATCTCCAGCACCTCGGCCTTCTCCGGCTTGAACTACGCGCTCTACCTGGCTCGGTCCGCGCGTTCAGTGGATTTGCTGGCGACGAGCAGTCAACGACTTCCGCTCGCCGGACGTACCTCGTCGACAGTTGTACCGTTCGGCGACAACGCCTTCGACCTGGTTATGTCGCCCAAAGCACCTCTCGGAGGAGATCTTGCAGCCCGTTTGCCATGGATCCTGGCGGTGACTGGAGGAGGACTCTCGCTCGTAGGCGGGATCTTCACTGAGCGCCTGATCCGCCGCCGGCGTGATGCCGAGCAGTTGGCGCTCCGCCTCGACCAGGTCGCCAAAGAGAATGAGCGGCTGTACGCCGAGCAGCGCGATCTGGCTGAGGGCCTACAGCATGCCCTGCTCCCCGAGGTCCTGCCCGAAGTCGACCAACTCGAGATCGGGGCTCGGTACGTGCCGGGAGTGGAGGGGCTGGAGATCGGAGGAGACTGGTATGACGTCATAGCCATCGACGATCAGCACACCCTGCTCGTCGTCGGTGACGTCTCGGGTCGCGGTTTGCGAGCTGCCACAGTCATGGCCTCGTTGCGTTACACGATCAGGGCCTATGCCGCCCAGCACGATTCCCCGGAAGTGATCATCACCAAGCTGTCCAGTTTGATGAAACTCGAGGAAGGCGACCGCTTTGCTACGGTCCTCGGCATCCTCATCGACACTGAGAACCGGGAGCTTGTCATAGTAAACGCCGGGCATCTTCCACCGCTTTTGCTTGACGATTCTGGCGGCAATTTCCTGACGACTGCACTCGGCGTCCCAGCCGGCATCCTAAGCCCTGGACCGTACTCTGCGGTCACGGTGGCCATGCCGGCCCAGGGGACCCTGGTGGCCTATACCGACGGCCTCGTTGAACGAAGGGGAGAGAACCTGGACGTGGGCCTCAACCGTCTCCACGATGTTGCCGTCGAAGCGGATGGATCCCTCGATGGTCTGCTTACGGCCCTCGTATCCGGTCTCGCTGACGACGGCAACAACGACGACACGGCGATTCTGGCGGTCAGATGGACAGAGTAGAGAGCGAAGACCGTGCGCCCCTGGCTGTCGAAGTGCAACACGAACCCAATGGACCGGTCCTTCGGTTGACTGGCGAGCTCGACTTGTCCAGTATCGGTGTCTTGCAGGAGGCGCTCGATCCCTTGCTGGAGGGAAAGCCACCACGCCTGGTCTTTGATCTAGGAGCCCTGAGGTTTATGGACAGCTCGGGCTTAGCTGAGGTCCTGCGGACGGCCACGGCCACCTCGGTTGAGCTGCGAAACCCGTCAAAGATCGTGCGCCGCGTCATCGAACTGACCGGTGTGTCCGGCATCTTGCCCATTCAGCCGTGAACCAGAGTCGCTCCTTCCCGCACCGTGTGGAGTCGGCAACGCTGGCCCGCCGCTTCGTGATCGAAGTCCTCGACGGCAAGGTGGCAAGGGACACAGAAGATCTCGTCGAGCTGATGGTGTCCGAGTTGGCCACCAACTCCGTCAGGCACGCACGATCCCGTTTCTCCGTGCGGATCGAGATGACGTCGTCCACTATCCGCGTGCAAGTTACCGATTTCGGGCCCGGACAACCGTCGTTGGGATTATCCGGCACCGGGGAACCTTCGGGCCGGGGACTTCGGGTCGTCCAGGGCATGTCCGACGACTGGGGCATCATCCCCACCAGCCAGGGCAAAACCGTGTGGTTCATGCTCCGTTTGGACGATAGCCCGAGAGCCACAGCAGAGTCAGCGACCTCGAGTCGGAGGTCGGATACCACGACCACGAGGAAGCAAGGTGCCGGCCGGCGGCGGCCCTTGGCTCCGTTCAGGCCAAGAGACCTCAGATTTCGGTGCCATCGCGGCGGCAGTGTCAGCCTGAGCTCATGTCCTCTCCGAGGTCTGACCGGGAGGGCCCTGGTCGGCGCGTCGGATGACGAAGCTGGAGTCGGCCAGGGCTCGGGCGACCGCCTGGCTGCGGTTCGTGACCGAGAGTTTGCGGAACACCGCTTTGAGATGGGTACGAACGGTGTTCTCGCTCACGAAGAGGGCCTCGGCGATGGCGCGGTTCGTCATGCCGGTGGCTACCAGGGCCAGGGTCTCGCTTTCCCGGGCGGTGAGCCCCCACTGCGATCCGGGCCACGGCCCTTGGACCCCTCCCCGGAATCCTCCGGTCTCGACGATCTGGCCACTGGCTACGGCCTGGAGCGAGTCCACCAGGGCGTCCGCGGAGAGCGTCTTGGCGATAAGACCTCGCGCCCCCGCGTCGTAGGCCGCGGTCCTGCTGGCCTCGGTGAGGCTCCACGTGTAGACGGCCACTGCTCCGACATTTTCCCTCTGCACCAGTGACCTGACGCGGTGAAGGCCCAACCCGGGCTGCCCATAGGCGTCAAACAGCGCCACGTCGATGCGGTGCTCGGGGTCTCGTTGCACGTCTAGCTCGACGACATCGACGCGATACCGGCGAGGGGCCAGCAGGGCCCGAACGCCGGCGACGATCACGGCGTAATCGTTGACGATGGCCACCCGCAACGGACCGTCGCCTGCCGTTGATCGGCGGTCATCGCCCTTCGGGTTCTCTCGCGCCATCCCTCTGTCGATACCCACCCACCGGACTTCGATGCCGAGCTCTCCGAGAGACGACCCGGACGGAATCACTCAAACGGGTGAGGCCTCACCGTAGTCTGTGGTCAAGACTCAGGTGCCATGAGCCGACGGGTGCAATCAGCGGTGTGTCCGCCATCCTTGGTAACGAGGTCCTGGTTGCCCGAGCGGGCCAGAGACGAGGAGCCGATGACTGAGCCAATCACGCTGCAAGTGACGAAAGTTGCGGGCCACGCGGTCGTCGCCGTATCCGGGGAGATCGACATCTCGAGCGTACCTGCGTTGCGGTCCGCGATCGATACGGTGCTCGGGGACGGTGCCCGGCAACTCATCGTGGATCTCGACGGCGTTCGATTCATGGACTCTACGGGGCTCAACCTGTTGATCGGCGTGGTCAAACAGTTGGGCCCTGGGTCCTTGGGCGTGGTCGCCAACCGGTCGAGCATCCGCAGGATCTTCAGCATCAGCGGGATCGATCAGGTGATCCCACTGTTCGAGACCGTCGCCGCCGCCGCCGCAGCCGCATCGAAGGGAACCGCCCCGGAGTAGAGCAGCAGGCGCACCGGGTCGACGGCTAACTCCCGGCTGCGCTGCGAGGCGGTGCGCGACGGGTGCACTACGGTCCGACTCGGCGGACGACCAGTATGGCGATGTCGTCCTGCCGGCTTCCGTCCGGTACGACCTCCGCCACGATTTGGGCGCAGAGCTCAGCGGTGCTGTGCCCCTTGGCGCTGACCATCGTCTGGGCCAACAGATCCATTCCCTCGTCGATGCCGGCTCCACGCCGCTCGACGAGACCGTCCGTAAACATCACCACGATGTCCCCGATGCCCAGCACGACGGAAGACTCCTCGGACAGCGCGCTGCGCAGACCGATCGGGGGCGAGGGCACGAGGTCCATCACCTCAACCTCGCCCGCGGCGCGGAGTATGAGAGGGGGAGGGTGACCCGCGCTCGCCACCCGGAACGCGCCGGTGAGCGGCGAAAATCTGGCGTAGGCCGCGGTGGCAATCCGCTCGATCTCGAGGATGTCGGAGAATCGTCTCAACTCGTCGAGTACCGCCGCCGGATTGATGCCGTCCCGTATGGCGTAGGCCCGGGTGGCGTTGCGAAGCTGCCCCATCAACGCCGCAGCCCCCATGTCGTGGCCGGCGACGTCACCGATGGCCAGGCCAACGGCGCCGTTGTCGAGTTGGATGACGTCGTACCAGTCGCCTCCGACATCAGCACCTTCGGTCCCCGGTATGTAGTTCACCGCGATCTCGATGCCCGGAAGGTCGGGTAGGCGGCCGGGAAGCAGGCTCCGTTGGAGTTGGTGGGCGGCCTCCCGCTCTCTGTCGTGACGCCGGGCCCGATCGATGACCGCGGCGGCCTGCCCAGCCAGCTCCTCGGCCAGCGCCAGATCGGCTTCGCCGAAACGCCGCCCCGAGCCCGCGGAGACCAGGGTCAGCGTTCCCAGGGCCCGGTCCTCCGCCACCAGCGGGACGCACACGTAAGAGGTGAATCGGAGCTGGTGCAACAGTTCGAGATGCCGCTGGCTCCTGGTGGTCGTGGCCATGAACTGCTCGGACATGTGAAGGGACGCCCGGGACCTGCGGGCCCGAAGCACCGCCACACTCGGATGATTGCCGTTCGGGTCCGGTGGATAGTTGCGAAGCTCAGCGGCCAGGTGCTGCACAGCCGGATCGGCGTGGTGGGAGACCATCCGGACCAGGCTCCCGTCCTCGGCCAGCACGTCGATGAGGCACAGGTCGGCGAGGTCGGGGACCGCCACGGCGGCCAGGCGTTCGAGGGTCTCGTTGTAGTCGGCGGCGTCGGCGAGGACCCGCACTGCCCGCAGCAGGAATTCCTGAACTCGGAGCAGCCGTTGCTGCTCCTGCTGCAGGCGCCTCCGCTCCCGCTCGTCCTCGGCTTGAGTCAAGAGCTCGCCCAGCCGATAGCCAAGCACACCCATGGCGGCGAGAAGGGCCCCGTCCGGCTCTCGCACCTGGGTGGCGAACAGCTCAATGATGCCAACGATCCGATCGCCGCGCCGGAGCGGGAAGGCGAAACCCGACCGCAGCCCCACCGCCCGAGCCGCCGCGGCCCGGCGGAAGTTCGGATCGACTTGCACGTCGTCCACCCAGATCGGCGCCTCCGCGTGGAGGCTGCGCCCCGGAAGGCCCGCTCCCCGAGTGAGCACCCTGGACTCTGTCGCGGCGCGGAACTCGGAGACGTCGATACCCGCCCGGTGCCAGAAGTGCCGGACCCGGAGGGTGGCGCCATCCGCGTCATCCGCGCCAGCCGCGCCAGTCGCGCCATCGTCCTCGACTGCCCAGAGCGCCGCGGCGTCCCAGCCCAGAGACTCTCCGACCACCTCGACGAAGCGCAATCCGAGATCGCCCCGCCCGTCGGCTAGGACACCGAGCAAGCGTTCGACGACCTCGCTGTGCTGTTCGAGGCCGTACCGAGGCGTGGCGGCCCGGATCGTCGCCATGAGCCAGCGATTGCAGTCGCGCCGAATGACGCTCAGGACGATATCTACTGGCGTTTCGGTCCCGGCCGCGGTCAGGGCGTGGACCCGGATGGGGTTCCCGATGATCCGGGGCGGTCCCCCGGCAATGAAGGCGCCAAACGCCTGCAGGTGCGCCGATCGGAGGCGCTCGGGAATGAGCATGGTGACGGGCTGGCCCACGAGCGACGACGGCGACCAACCCAGTAGCCCTTCCAACCGGCGGTTGGCGTAGAGGATCTGACCGCCTTCATCGGCCACAACCAGGCCGTCAGACAGGGCCTCGACGAGGGAGGTGGAAGTACCTTCGAGCCAGAGAGATCCCGCGTCGGAATCGTCACTCGCGCCGATGCCCAGGTCGACGACCATGCTGCAGTCTGCCACTAGGCGCCCCCGTGCTGCCTGCAGCCTACGCTGTCCGCCATGGCACAGAGCGCAGGACTCCACGAACCTGAAGACCGACTCTCACCGGCGACCATCGACCGTCACCGGGCGTTCGTTTCGATCCAGGAGGAATTCGAGGCCGCCGACTGGTACGACCAGCGGGTCGACGCCACGACCAATCCCGAACTGGCCGCCATCCTGGCCCACAATCGGGACGAGGAAAAAGAGCACGCGGCCATGGTCCTCGAGTGGCTACGCCGGCAGGATCCCGTCTTGGACGGCCACCTGCGGACCTACCTGTTTTCCTCCGAGCCGGTCACCGAGATCGAGACCGAGGCGAAGTCCGGGAACGCAACCGGCGCCGGCGGCGACTTCAGCGGTGCGCTCGGCATCGGCAGCCTCAAGGCGGTGGCGCCATGAACCATCTCCTTCGTTCCCACGCCCCGATCACCGACGACGCCTGGGCGGAGCTCGACCGTGAAGTGCAGCAACGGATCGTGCCCCCTCTCGCGGCCCGCAAACTGGTCGACTTCGCTGGCCCCAAAGGTTGGGAGCACTCGGCCACCAACCTGGGAAGGGTATCCCCCGTCGACGCACCCGGTGACGGCCTGTTCGCCCACCAGCGCCGGGTTCTGCCACTCGCCGAGCTACGGGCCGACTTCACCGTATCGAGGTCCGAGCTGCTGGACTTCTCCCGCGGTGCCGCCGACCTCGACCTCGGCGCCCTGGACGCCGCCGCCCGGCGTATCGCCGAGGCGGAAAATGTCGCCGTATTCCACGGCTGGGCCGCCGCCGGCATCGTCGGGATCACGGAGGCCGCCACCTCGGAGCCGATCGAGCTGGGAGCCGATGTGGCCAAGTACCCCCGCCACGTGGCCAAAGCGGTCGAGACCCTCCTCTCCGCCGGGATCAGCGGCCCCTACGGCCTGGCCCTGGGGCCAGAGGGCTACACCGAGGTGGTGGAGACGACCGAGCATGGCGGACTGATCGTGTTCGACCACCTTCGCGAGATACTCGGCGGTCCGATCGTGTGGGCCCCAGGAGTGGTGGGTGCGGTGGTGGTGAGCCTCCGCGGCGACGATTTCGTCCTCGAGTCGGGACAGGATCTCTCCCTCGGCTATGACCATCACGATGCCAGCACCGTCAGTTTGTATCTGGAGGAGAGCTTCAGCTTCCGGGTAGTCAGCCCTGACGCGGCCGTGGCGCTCACGCCCTGATCCCCGCCGCAGGTCAAGAGAAGACGGGCAAGAGCCGGGCTGCCACCTCGAGGATGGGGCCCCGGAGGTCGGGAAGCTCCGCCAGGCGGCCGGTGGTGACGCGGGTTGTGACCAGCGAGCTAATGGCTCCAACCAACGCTTCGCAGGCGAAGTGGTCGGCAGGCTCGGCGTCTGCCAGAGAGACCACGGTTTGCACGAATCGCTCGAAGACGGCGGCCCGCCGGGCTATGGCGGCGGGCCCGGCACCGTAAGCCCCTACCAGGAAGACGCCAGCGAGGGTGGCGTCGCGTGTCATGAGGCGCAGGTACTCTCGCAGGGCGCGGTCGAGGCGTTCGCGGGGCCCGGCGGGCTGGGGCGGCCCACCGCTGACGCCCTCGTCGGTGGCGGCCTCGATCGCCCGCATCAGCCCCTCGACGGAAGCGTCGAAGGCGACCAGAAAGCAGTCCTCCTTGTCCCGGAACTGCTGATAAAACGTCTCGCGCGACACGCCCGCGCGGGACAGGACGCTGGCCACGGTAGTCGCCGCGTAGCCCTCTTCAGCGACGGCGTCGGCGACGGCGCGGAGCATCCGAGTCCGCTGGGAGGCGACCACCTGTTGATGCGACAGGCGGTGCCTGCCTCGGGGCAACTGCCCAACGCCCGGGGCAGTGTCCATAGCAGGAAACTACCATCGATGAACACTACTGTTCACTGCGGATCTCGACCCTGTTCACTGCTCCACCGGCGATGTAGTTAGCGAGAGCGACGATCTCGGTCGTGACCACGAGCCCGTCGTGCTCAATCAGCCAATTCCGGTTGAGCCGGTGCGTGTCGTGGCCCGGGTCGAAGCGATTCAGGTACACGACGACATGCAGGGGGGCCAGGGCCCGGGTCGCCAACCGGACCGAGTTGAGGGTGCCGAGCCCCGAGTCGGCGACCACCACCACGGCATCGGCACCCAGGGCGTGACAGAGGTCGGTGGTGTCACCGTCGCTGGCCTGTGGCGAGGCGACCCCGCCGGCGCCTTCGACCACACCGACGTCGACCACACGCAACGGCCAGCTGACGCGGATCTCGCCGGCCAGGTCGGCGAGAGTGGGCACGGGCCGGCCGAGGACGGCGGCCGCCATTGGAGGTGCCAACGCAACTGGATACCACCGATGGGAGGGACACACCTCGGTAGGGGTCTCACGGGATGCTGCGGCCAGACGATCGGCGTCGGTCGTGGTCTCCTCGGGAGCAAAGGACTGGGCCGGTTTTCGGGCCGCCACCCGCCTGCCTCCCTCGATGAGCGCGACTATGACCGCCTCGGCCACCCAGGTCTTGCCGATATCGGTGCCCGTTCCCGTGATGACGACGACCCGGCGGGGTCTCATGCCAGCACCGACAGGGCGCCGGCCAGGCGAGCCACATCGTCAAGGCGGTGGGCCGCCGAGAGCGATATTCGCAGCCGGGAGGTGCCCGCTGGGACGGTCGGCGGGCGGATGGCCGGGACGAGCGNNCGCGGCCGCGAGCGCGGCCGTTTCGTCGCCGACCAGAAACGGGACTATCGGCGACGGGTGGCCAGGGCGGATGACATCGACGAGGTCGCGGAGGGTCTGGCGGAGTGCGATCCCTTCGCTCGACCGGCACACCTCGACCGCCGCGCCCGCTGCGGCGGTGTCCGCGGGCGAGAGGGCGGTGGTGTATATGAAAGAGCGGGCCCGGTTGACCAGCAGC
>PMHH01000122.1 GCA_003156595.1 Acidimicrobiaceae bacterium | reverse complement strand
GCCGGCTCCGTCCCGAGCATCGCCAAGTGGTCAGCGACGATGGAATAGGCCTCCACGAAGGATCGGAGTGTTCGGTTGGCGACGAGCACCGGGGAAGCGGCGAGACTGCGCCCAGCGTCGCGGAGGCCGGTGCCGCCGATCAGCAAGTCGGGCGTTACCAACGCCAGCTCGGTGAGCAATTCCTCGCGGAACTCTCTCTTCTCCGGAAAGAAGAACTCGAACTTGAGGAGATCGCGCAGGCGCAGGGCCTCAGTCCAGGCGCGTTCAATGGAGTCCTCTGACGAGCCAGCTGCTGCTGGTGCCAACAGCGCCACCTCGAGGATCGACCGAGTGACGAACCAGTGGATGATCGAGTTACGGTAGAAGGCCGCTACCATCTCTTGGTTTGGGCCCACCCGGTAGACGCGGTCGATTCCCCCGGCGTAGGACTCCACCAGATCGTGACGCACCAGGTGCTCGAGGGTCTGTTCGACGCTGTTGATCGAAGCGAGGTCCCGGGCATCATCGGCTAGTGGGATACCTCGAGCGAGGACATAAGCGAGCACGGGCGACGTCACCTTGTCGACTTCTTGGAGCGTAAGGGCACGGTCATCTGCGCCAAGTAGGGCGAAGAGGAGGACCGCCGGCGCAGTGACGAGGGTGGCGCGATTGATCCTTACGCAGATCTCGAATCCGATCTTGCTCCGTGCCAATCGACGGGTGGCGTTATCCGCCGAGCCGTCGTCGGCGCTGAGATTGCGAAGCATCTTTCCCAGGTTGACGGGTTCGCCGAACTTGACGTGCACCGACCCAAGGTCGCCTCGTTGCATCCAGGCATAGCGGAGCAGCCATGCCAGCCCCTCACCTCTCTTGGCGTGCCCCTTCGATTCGGTGGTCATGCCTTTCGCCTCGTGGAGCAGGTCGTAGACGATGGCTGTAGGGACGGCGTAGAGGTCGTCGAGCGAAGACTCCTCGACGGCGTCGGCCAGGTACGTGAGGAGCCCGAGCCGAGGGGGGAGCAGTTTGCCGGTTCTCGACCTTCCACCTTCGATGTACCACTCGAGGTTGAATCGCTTAGAAACCAAGAAGCCGAGGTAGCGCCGGAGGGTGAACCGGTAGACCTCGTTGTCCCGGAAGCTTCGACGGATGAACACGACCCCGACCCTCCGTCCGAGCGGACCAATCGGCCAGAAGGCCATGTTGATGCCGCCGAGAGTGTGATTCTGAGCCATGCCGTTCTCATAGAGGAGAGATGCCATGACGTAAGGGTCGAGATTGGAGCGGTGCGAGGGCAGGAACACGAGGGGGTGGCGGGTGCCAAGCTCCCGGACGCAAGCCAGAGAGGTCTGGTCGACTCGCAACTGGTACGCGCCTGAGTAGAGTCGGCGCGCCCACCTGGCCCATAGGTCGACTACGAGCTTATGTTGCTCGCTCGCCATCTCGTCCAGGTAAGCCCGGACGTCGGCAACGACTCCCTCGTCGCTCCGGCTGAGCGTGGCGCAGAGCCTCTCGAGACCTTCTGAGAATCCCCGGCTTGTCATCACCTCGTCGACTACGGCCCGAGGAGACCGGTACCTGTCCCCGCGGATGCGCAGCTCGGATCGATGGAGGGTGATATCGGCTTGACGTGCTACGAAGGCTGCGAAATCGGCGCCTTTCTGGCCAGGCTTTCCGGATCTTTCGTTCCAGCGCGATCGAAGTTCTCCGAAGCAAGCTGGTTCGCCGACGAGAACCCGGCAGCGCCGCGGGTTCTTGGCGAATATTCGTCCTTGGGCTTGTCCGCGTGCCCAGCCGCCGAGAAGTCCCGCGGCCAACTCTCCCGCTCTTGCCGTTGCCGCGGAGCTGATCGGCAGCCATGCGATTCCCACGGGAACGATTAGGTCGTTCGCTCGCGCCGATCGGATGGCGTCGGTAATGTCGTTTGTCAGGGTGAGGTTCCACCCGGCCGCCCGGAGGGCCTCAGCCCAAGCCTCGATGATCCTTCGATCGACCCGGGTCTTGACTCGTGAGATCGCAAGCACTGGTGCGGCTGGTTCGGGAGGCCAGAGAGCGCCGTCGGGTTCGACGACATCGACTGATTGTCCACCGACCCGGACCGAAGCGCTCACGGGGCTGACTCTGCGAGGGAGCTCACTTCGGAGAAGCCATCCTTGAGGTCGGCGACCAAACGATCTGGGTCCGGCACCGCGTCATTGTCGGTGGCGATGCCGACGTAGCACATTCCCTCTTGGGAGAACAAGGTCGCCATAATTGCGCAGCCGGGCACCGGGCCGAAGACGTACGTCGCGGTGATGCGAGCCCCAGCCAGGTGGGCTGGGCGGTCGAGACCAGAGATGTTCGAGGCTTGAAGATCGATCCCACTTGACATGCGCATGGCCAGTCTCGCAAGTAGCGCGCTCGGCAGTCTGCTGGCGATGGGCGCGGCGACCCCCACGAGATCCAGGGCCGGCTCCTCCCGGGCTCGCGTGACTCGTTGATGGACGAGCTTGATGCGCAGCGACGGGTCTGATTCTCCGGCTGGCCCAGCGATCATCGCGGCCGCAAACCGGTTCCCGCCGATTGGGTGATCTGGAGATCTGAGGCTGACGGGAAGAGCCGTCGGGATGTCTGCTGCCTCTATGCCGTGCCATCGGTGATAACGCCCGAGGCCGCCCAGCAGGCCGGCGAGGTAGGCATCGTTGATTGTGCCTCCGGCGACCTGTCCGGATCTCTTCAACGCGGACAGCGGGATTTCGATGGTTCGCAGTCGCCGCGACATACCCCTGTGACGGAACAGGGGAGAGGGCCGACCGGCCTGCGGAGCGGCGACCCGGGCCAGAGACTGGGCGTAACCCACAACGGACTGGAGTGTCTCGGGGAGGCTGACGACCTGGCCCCCCCTGGACAAGATGCCGGCGGTCATCCTGGTCATGTCTCTTGGTGCATGGAGTATGGCCGTGCGGACCCGACGGACCGCCAACCCCGCCGGTCGAACGTTTTCGGAGGGCGCGAGTGGGGGGGTTGGTTTGTCTGGAGTCGGCCCCCGACGGGTGCTGTGAAGCAGGTCGAATAGTTGGACGGTCCCCTGGCCGTCGGCCATCGAGTGATGGAACTTGAGCAAGTAGGCGCCTTTACCTCCGGCGAGGCCGTCCACCAGGACCGCCTGCCACAGGGGGCGGGCCGGGTCGAAAGGACACATGTGAAGGAGGGCGGCGATATCGAGAACGCCGTCGATCCCGTCGTCTGCGGGCAGACTCACGCGGCTGAGGTGGTACCCGAGGTCCAGGTCGGTCGGCACCCAGATTGGCGGCCCAACGTGGAGTGGGTCGTCGACGACCCGGTACCGAAGACGCGGCGCCACGTGAGTGGCCCATTCGTGCGCTCTCACGACCCGATCCCAATCGGGCACTTGGTCGAGCACTTCCAACACCACTCCACCCGACCGCAACCTCGGATCTATTTCGGCCCGCCAGATGGTGGCTTCGAGATGATTCATTTCCGTCTGGGCCCCCCAGCCCGGAGCGGGATCAGAGTTGGCCGTCACACTGGAGTGCTCCGAATAACTGGGGCATGGGCGCAACGACCGCATCATGCGGTCCGATCAAGGATCCAGCTGATGAGCGCGTCGATGACGGTGGCGCCGACCGGCTCGTTGAAGATCTCGTGGTACAGGCCGGGCCAGAGGCGAGCGACCAGATCCTCCGATGAGACGCCGCCTACGACGTCCCTGAGAGCCTGGGGTGGTATGAGCGCATCGGCACTCCCCTGCATCACCTGGATCGGGAGGGTCAGTTCCCCGAGACGGGCCACGATCCCGCCGATCGAACTCATTACGATCAGGAGGTTGCGAGGCGGCGGTCCCAGGTATACCAGCGGGTCGGACTTGTAGGCCTCGACAACCGCCGGGCTGCTCGAAATGCCGTCGGCGAGAGACAGGGGCGGAATCTCCTCCAATTCGACCAACGCCAGCATCTCGGACGGGATGTTGATCGCCGGAGCCGAGAGTGACAGGCCAGCCAGTCGGTCCTGGTGCGCTAGCGCGTAGGCGATGGCTATGGCGCCACCGAGGGAGTGCCCGAGCAGGAAAGTCGGCCGGTCTGGTCCGCTCGCGGCAACCAGGTCGACCACTAGGTCGAGGTCGCTCACCGACTTCTCCAGGGATCCGACATCACCCCGTTCACCCGATGAGCGTCCGTGGCCCCGGTGGTCGGGCGCCCAAACCGAGATGCCGGCGGCTACGAGTTGCTCGGCCACATGGCTGTATCGCCCGCTGTGCTCGGCATAGCCGTGCGCGATGACCAGCCTTGCGCACGGCAGGGGCGATTGCCACGCTCGATAAAAGATCTCGCCACCTAGAAGGTGACCCTCAGAACCAGACAAGGCGACTCCTGTGGGGGACGGTGGGCACCGAATCGGCCCAACCGACGCCCGGTTCGGGACATTTGCCACTACCGGAAGTTAGCTAAAACTAACATCGGGAGTCAATAGGCCGTCGCGATAATCACGAGACTTCACACCTATAGCGCCATGGGGGTGAGATCGGCGAAGATATCTGGAATGTGTTGACATGTTAGTTAGTCTTAGCTAACGTGAGTCGCAGTTGGTTGCCGAGATCTGCGGCCTTCTGGGGTGAATCAGTCCGCTGGAGGCCTAACTGCTACGAGAACCCACAAGGGGGGACGGTGTATCGCACTCTGGGCCGAGTCGACTGGCGGTCGAAGAAGAGGAAGAGGCTCGGGTCGGTAGCATTGGTCGCCGCCTTGGCGCTGACAGTGGTGACTGGTTGCGGCACCCGCCTGCCCGACTCCAGCTTCGTCGGTGCCAACGCGGGTTCCGGCAGTGGCAGTAGCGGCTCGTCGGACCAGGCGCTCTCCGGCGGCACTTCGTCTGGGTCTTCCGGAAGCTCAGGCTCTCTCGCCTCAGGCTCGGATGCGAGTTCGGGCTCCTCTGGCCCGGCGTCGACCGGCTCGGGTAGCTCGACCGGTGCAGCGATCAGTTCGGGCTCTGGATCCACCAGCGGCGGGTCGTCGAACGGTGCTGCCAGCGGCCGAGGCAGTTCCGCCGGTGGAAGCAGTTCCGCCGGTGGAAGCTCCTCGACTGGCTCATCCTCGGGTGGCTCGAAAGGCTCGTCCACCAGCGGAAGCTCGGCGAGCGGAGGCACTACGACGGCATCGTTGCTCGACGACCCCATCTTCGGCGGCAATGGCGCTTGCTCTCCGGCTACCGGAACACCCGTGAACATCGGCAACGTCAGCACCCTGTCGGGCGTGCTCGGCCAGCTCTTCGAGCCTGTGGTTCCCTCCCTCCAGGTATTTGTCAAGGCTCAGAACGCTTGTGGCGGCCTCGACGGCCATCCGATACATCTGGTGATCGAGGATGACCAGGACGATCCCTCGACCGCGGCCAGCGATGCCCAGAACGAGATCGAGAATGATCACATCCTGGCCTTCGTGGGCAACATCCAGGTGCTGACGATCAGCAACATGGTGTCGATCGTCAACAGCACCCATGTGCCGATCATCGGTGGCGACATCACCAACAACACCTGGTTCTCGAGCCCGTACATCTTCCCCGAAGGGCCTCCTCCGGAGGCGATCAGCTTCGGGTACCTGCAGGCAATGACCCAGATCTACCACGACACGAACGTCGGTGACGTGTACTGCCTCGAGGTGCCCCAGGCCTGCGAGCAGATCAACGCGGCCTTCCTGGCCTTGGCCCCGCAGTTGGGCGCCACAGTCAAGTCGAACATCCAGATATCGATCGTGTCACCGAGCTACACCTCGCAATGCCTCACGGCGCAGTCCGACAAGATCCAGGCTATGGCGCTCACCGTTGACGCCGCCACCCAGGGCCGGTACGCAACCAGCTGCGCGTCGGTCGGTTACCACCCGCAGTACATCGCCTACCCGCTCGGCGTGGGTAACCAGAGTGAGTTCTTCGGGAACGCAAACCTGGGTGGAACCTACGTTCCCCTCAACACGTTCCCCTGGATGGACGACGCGACGTCCGCCGAGCAGTACTACCAACAGCAAGTCGCCAAATATGACCCTGGTTTCACTACGGGCGACGCCGCCAGCCTCGGCTGGACGTCGGGGGCGTTGCTGGTCGCAGCCAGCCAAGACCTGACCTCCAGCCCGACGTCGGCGCAGTTCTTGCAGGCCCTCTACCAGTTCAAAGGTCAGTCATACACCACGCTCGGCGGCATGACGGCCCCTCTCACCTTCAACCAGGGCGGCCTCCCCACGGTGCCGTACTGCCTCTTCGCTGCCGTGTCCAACTCCACCAACACGGGATGGAACACAGCGAAGTCCGTGGACCACGCCGTGTGTACCAATCTCACCGCCCCTGACTCCCCCAAGTAGCGCGGATCCTGAAAGGACCATGCCTGATGCATAGGAACAACCCTCGGAGCGTCCACAGGCTGGCTGTTAAGGCTGTGACGGTGGCAGCGGCGACCAGTGTGGCTTGCATGTACGGTTTGGCCGGGACGGCGTCAGCCTCTGCCGGCGTCGTATCGTCGGCGGGTCAGACGCCGGCGGTGGTGGGCCCGCTCCTCGATTTCTTCTCCTTCGGCGACAACATCGGTCTCCCCCTTGTCTGCGGAACCGCAGCCGCAGGTGTAGGTGACGGGGCCGCCCAGTACGGCTTCGCCCAGGAAGCGTCCACTCTTATCGACGCGATCGACAACTTCTGCAGCACAGCCAGCACCGACGGTGCCGACTACATCGCGGAGGGTCAGGCGACCGATTCGCCGTTGGCCGGCTTCAACCCCGTCGCCAACCCGATGCTTCAGAGCACCGGATCGTCCGTCTCCGAGTTCGGCACGACGTACGGCACTGCGTTAGCCCCCTTCGGACCCACAATCGCGGGCCTCGGCGGCACGATTGAGTGGTTCGAGGGCAGCTGAGTCAAGCCGACCTTACATACGTTACTCAGGAGGAAAAGTGGATATCGCCAAGCTCCTTCGGTCTCAATGGGACCGCTCAGGTGCGATCGCATGCACCTTAATAGGAGGAATGTTTCTTCTGCTCGGTTGGATCGGCGTCAGCGGCACTTCCTATCTGGCCAAACAGCTGCCATACATCATCTCCGGTGGCATCGGAGGGGTCTTCTTCCTCGGTTTGGGGGCGACCCTCTGGATCTCAGCCGATCTTCGAGACGAGTGGCGGAAACTGGATCGCATCGAGGAGGCCCTCCTGGACGGCACGTTGCGTTGGAGTGGGCCCGGCGAGTCTCCCTTAGCGTCCCACGGTGACAATGGGCACGCCCCACCGCGGGCCGCGGGTGGGAATCGATCAGAGCAGGGCGCTGAACCGTGGGCACCCGAATACTTTGACCAGACGTCGGAGACCCCAATCCTCGCTGAGGCTTCCGCCTCCCGGGTCCGGTCGGCAGACAAGCGGCGCCCGCGTGCTGAGGGGTCGGTGTCGAGGATGATCGTCGTGGCGCGAGACCCAGCGGTAGTGCCGGCCCAAGAGGCCAGGCTAACCCGGACAGTCGCCCGGAAGGCCCCCTCAACCGGTTCTCGCCAGGCTAACCGGGCATCCGGCAGCAGGGTTTCGTCTCCGTCGTCGCCGGCCAAGACGGCTCGGACCCGCCCGGTTAGGGCCGAGGCGCGTGGTAAGCAGGACGACGCGAAGTGATCCAAGCCTCTTCCCTGGCTTCGCCCATGAGGGTGGAGCTACAACCCAGTGCTGTGTCGGCCTGGACCACTCGTGATCTGGCCCGGTGGGGCGTCTTCGTAGGTGCAGGAGCTAGTGCCTGGATGGTGGCGTGGTACCTGGCGTCGGGTGATCGGACCTTCGGGAGCCAGATCGCCCCCGTCGATGTGGCGGTCATCGGACTGGTGGTCGCCTGCGCCGCCGACATTTGGATCCTGCTCATGGGCCGACGAGCTATCGGCGTGAGGCGTCGCCTGCTGGTCGGCGAGGCCGCCCCGCTGGCGACCGGCACATCGGTTTCGGCCGTTGCGTCAGCGAGGCCTGGGTCTGATGAGCTTGTAGGCCAGACCGGCTTGCGGCATTTCCACCGGGCTGACTGCCCGATGGCTCGCAACAAGACCTGGTCTGCGGCGGAGCGCCACGAGCACGAGCACGCCGGCCGCCGCCCCTGCGGGATCTGCCAACCGTGACTCGCCTTTTGGAGTACCTGGTTCCAGGTATTGCCGACGGATCCATCTACGCAATCTGCGCCCTTGGGTTGGTTCTCACCTATAAGACGTCGGGGGTCTTCAACTTTGCCCATGGGGCTCTGGCCGCAGCCGCGGCCTACGCGTTCTACCAATTCCGCAACCGGAATCATCTTCCTTGGCCGGTCGCAGCCATTCTGGCCTTGATCATCGTCGGTCTCATCGGCGGTCTGCTCCTCGAGCGACTCGCCGGGTGGCTATCGAGCGCGCCACCGGTGACCCTCGTCGTGGCGACGGTGGGACTGCTGGTCTTCCTGCAGTCACTGGCAACTGCGGTATATGGAGCATCCAACATCGACGACTTCCGACCGTTCCTTCCGCAGTCGGGCTTCCATGTCGGGCACGTGACCGTGTCTGGCAGCGACATGATTATCGCCGCCTTGGCCTTAGGAACGGCCGTAGGGCTCTATTACTTCTTCCAGCGAGCCCGGCTCGGGGTGTCGATGACTGCGGTCGTCGACGACCCGAACCTGCTGAGCCTGCAGGGTGTCAACCCGGCCAATGTCCGCCGGATCGCCTGGATCTTGGGTGCGACGTTCGCAGGAATCTCCGGAGAGCTTCTCGCTCCCGAGTTGGGTGTCTCGGTCAATGACTTGATCCTCCTGGTTATCACCGCGTACGGCGCCGCAGCCATCGGGCTCTTCGACAGCCTGCCGCTGACCTTCTTGGGAGGCCTGCTCATCGGAGTGGCCGTTGACGTCCTTCCGGCTTACCTGCCCAGCTCCAACGTGACGTTGCAAAGCCTTCCGAGGAACATCCCATTCCTCATCCTCTTCGCCGTCCTCGTCTTCGTGCCGGCCCGCAAATTCACTGAGCGCGGCATGCGCAACGTGAGACGCCTGAAACCGATTCGACAGTACAGCCTAACGGTCATGGGGCCAGCCATGTCTCTGGCCGCGGTTGGGTTGATAGTGCTTCCCTTCGTCATCAACAGGGCGAGGGTCGACCAGTACAGCGCCGCTCTCGGCTATGCGGTCATCTTCGCCTCGTTGGGTCTGATCACCTGGACCTCTGGTCAGATCTCGTTGTGTCACCTGGCCTTCGCTGCGATCGGCGCTTCCACGATGGGCCACTCGTTGAGCGCGGGGGTGCCCTGGATATTCGCCTTGCTGTTCGCTGGGCTGATCGGTATCCCGGCCGGGGCCATAGTGGCGATCCCCGCCAACCGGCTGTCGGGGGTGTATGTGGCCGTGGCCACATTCGGATTCGGCATCCTGATCCAGCAGATCTTCTACCCGACGTTCTTGATGTTCGGGGTCCTCAACAACATCGCCGTGCCTCGCCCACATGTACTCGGAATCGGGTTTACGGGAGACCGCGCGTACTACTACCTCTGTCTGATCGTGACGGCTCTGGCCTGCGCATCGATCCTCGTCGTCCTGCGAAGCCGGCTGGGCCGGTTGCTCCGCGCCTTATCGAACTCGCCGGTCGCCCTCGACGCTCACGGGGCGAACACCAATCTCATCAGAGTCGTCGTCTTTTGCTTCTCGGCCTTTCTGGCGGCGATCGGCGGTGCCCTCCTGGCCGGCGTGCCCCAGTCGGCCAGCGGTGCGACCGGCGGCCAGTTCGACTTCACGGTCTCTTTGGTCTTCGTGGCCATCTTGGCCTTCTGCGGTCGGCGCCCCCTGATATCCCCGTTCATCGCCGCCTTCTTGTACGAGGTCATCAAGATCTACCCGTTCTTCGACAACGAGACGGTTCTCAAGTACCAGGGCGTGGCCTTCGGTCTGCTCGCCATCATGGTGGCAGTGGCCCCGGGTATTCAGGCCGGACGCCTTGCCACTTCGAGACGGTCCTCGGAGCGCGACCGCAGTCCCGTGACCCAACGACTCGACGATCGTCGTCTCGGACCTATCCAGCCGTCTGCCCTGGCTCTCGGACCTCCTGTCTATCGGAGCGGCCGTTCGCCGTCGAACGGCTCGTTGTCGAACGGCTCGTCTTCGAACGGTGCCGGTGTCCGGCCCCTAGGGAGCAAGACCGGGAGGCAACTATGACAGTCGACCTCGACATCCAGCAGATAACGGTCCGATTCGGTGGAATCGTGGCGGTCAATGACGCCTCGCTGCACGCCGAAGGCGGAACCATCACCGGGCTCATCGGTCCCAACGGCGCCGGCAAGACCACGCTCTTTAACGTGTGCAGCGGCCGGGTGCGGCCTACCCAGGGCACCGTCACCCTCGGAGGACAGAAGCTGGACGGTCACAGTTCCGCCAATCGGGCTCACCGGGGTCTGGGTCGAACGTTCCAGCGCATGGAGTTGTTCGAGAACATGACCGTCCGGGAGAACGTGCGGACAGGGCCGGAAGCCCTCTTCTCGAGCAACCGGTTCTACGGTCTCTTCATCTGCTCACGCAAGGAAGGACGCGAGATAAGGGATCGGGCGGACGAAGCAATCGAGCGCTGCGGGATAACCCAGTTGGCCTCCCAGACTGTGGGTGACCTGTCCACCGGGCAGCGCAGGTTGGTCGAGTTGGCTCGGGCCATGGCGACCCCCTTCAAGTTCTTGCTCCTCGACGAGCCCTCCTCTGGCCTGGATCACTCAGAAACCGGGCAGTTCGGCCAAGTGCTGTTGGACTTCGTCAGCGACACCGGCACCGGGATCCTGCTGATAGAGCACGACATGAGCCTAGTAGCCGAGGTGTGCGCCTTGATATTCGTCCTGGACTTCGGCCGGATGATCTACACGGGCACGACGTCAGATGCCCTCGTCAGCCCAGTCGTGAAGGCGGCCTATCTCGGGGAGGTGGCAGTGGCGGGTGCTTGAGCTGCGAAACATCTCAGCCGGCTACGACACCGGACTGGTCCTTCGGGATGTCAGCATCGTTGTCCCGGACAAGTCGGTGGTAGCCCTGCTTGGCCCCAACGGAGCCGGCAAGACGACCTTGCTTCGAGTCGCGTCGGGCCTCCTACGCCCCGCCCTCGGGCAGATCGTGATCGACGGTGTCGACGCAACCGGGATGCGCCCCTACGAGTTGGCCCAGCGGGGCGTCTGTCACGTGCCCGAGGGTCGCGGGATATTCCCGGCTCTGACGGTTAGTGACAACATCCGCCTGCAAGCGCCTCCGGCGTCGACGAAGTCGTCGATACATCGGGTGACGAGCGTTTTTCCGCGTTTGGGAGAGCGTTCCTCTCAGATGGCCGGGACGATGAGCGGCGGTGAGCAGCAGATGCTCGCTCTCGGGCACGCCTACGTGTGCAACCCCTCGGTCGTCCTCCTTGACGAGGTGTCGATGGGTCTGGCCCCTAAGATCGTCGACGAGATATTCAGTTACCTCCACGATCTGGCCTCTCAGGGCACGGCGCTGCTCTTGGTCGAGCAGTACGTCTCGCGGGCGCTGGCCTTGGCGGACTTCGTATACATCCTCAACCGGGGCGAAGTGAGTTTCGCTGGCGAGCCGGGAGAGATAAGCGAGGAGACTGTGTTGAACTCGTATCTAGGGTCGCTCGCGTCGTGACCGGCGCCGACAAGACCGAGTCATCCCGCCGCCGGCTCGGTTGTACGGGCAGGCTGGTGGGGGCTGCTGGTATCGCTCTCGCTGGCTCCTTTTCCGGGCTCGCCGGGGCGGCGCACGCCCAGCCAGAGACCAACCAGAACACCTACAACCTCACTGCCGAGGGCGATGGTGAGCTCTACGAGGTCCAAAACGCCCAGCTTCCCGCCGCGACTACCGAGGAGGTCAGTCCCTACAGTGCGCAGGCCGCCAATGACAGCTCCGGGAACAGCACTGCGTTCGCCGGTCTACCCTACCTCGGTCCGGTTGCTGAGACGATCGAGGGCACGGTCAACGGTCTCAGTGGGGGTGCAACTCCTCCGCTGCCGCCCGCCCCAGGCTATGTGTCGACGACGTATCCTGGAGCGTCGACCGCGAATGAGGATCAGGGCCCCTACGTCGTCCAAGCGACCAGTTCGCAGTTCGCTTCGAGCGCCCAAGCGGGCCTCGGCGTTTCGCCCAACGCCGGATCCACGACCAGTAACCAGCAGGTGTTCTCCAAGGCCTCGGTCGTTGCCAATCCCGACGGGAGCGTTTCCTCGACCGCCAGCGCCGGAGTCGACGGTCTCAATATAGGGATCCTGGATGCCCTCAATGTGAGCTCCACCGAGACGATCACCGAAACGGGCAGCGGAGCCCCACAAATCTCGGGATCGACCAACCTGGGGACGTTTACGTTGCTCGGCTTCACCGTGGGCATCACGGCCCAGGGTTTCGACCTGGCCGGGGCCAACCTGCTGCTGCCCACCAACACCATCCTCTCCGAGATCAACAACGCGCTCGGCAAGAACGGCACCCAGATCCAGGTCCTGCCTTCTATTACCAGCACCGATCCGGCAACCGGAATCGAGTCCGTCACGTCCAGTTCGTTACAGGTAACGACGGTTCAGAATGCCCCGGCTCTTGGTCCGACCACCCTCACGTACGATTTTGGACGCGTGACGGTGAGCGCCGCCGACGTCGCTCCGCCGTCCACCACCGGAGTCGCTCCGCCTGTCCCGCTGAGCCCCTCGACCACGTCGACGACGTCGATACCCGCTAGCGCAGCTCCAGCTACCGCCTCAACGGTCCCTTCAGGTAGCGATGACACGGGTTCGGGACTCTCCGGCGGTTCGGGACTCTCCAGCGCTCCAGCGTCTCCCGGCACCTCGGGCGGGTCTCTATCGCCGTCGCTGGCGTCGACCCCGGCCGACGTGTCTTCAGTTACGCCGTCGAGCGGATCGTCGAACCAACCGCAGACGCTTGGTTATCTGCCGGCGTCGGCTCTCACGGGTACATCGTTGCCCGGCGTCTACTTGGTGCTCGTCCTGGCCGGATTCGGAGTCGTGGCGGGAATGACGCTGTTCCGTCGCTTCGCCGTCCGCCTGGCGCTGCACTGACCGAGTCTCGGTTCTTGATCNNGGAAGTGGACAAGCTTGATCCCGTCACCTTTGAAGCGCGCGCCGATGTGGCCGTGGTGACGTTGGCCCACCACGAGTCACGGAACGCGCTTTCTAGCGGAATGCTAGATGGATTGGCCCGAGCTTTGGAGCGAACGGCCAGGGAACAGATGCGGGCATTGGTTCTGAGGTCGGACGGGCGGGTATTCTGCTCCGGAGGTGACCTCAGCGGAGTCAACGAGGCCCTGGAAGGCGACGTCGATAGCGAGATCGGCGCAATGGTGGATCAGCTCCACGGCGTAATCCGCTCGCTGCGCGACCTACCGATGCCTTCGCTTGCAGCCATCGGAGGCCCGGCCGTCGGTGCCGGGATTGCGCTCGCCCTCGCAACCGACGTGAGGGTGGTCGCCCGATCTGCCACCTTCTCGACGGGATATATCGGGGTCGGGGCGTCACCAGACGGTGGCGTCTCATTCCACCTGGCTCGTTCTCTCGGCTCCCAGCAGGCCCTCTCGGCCTTCCTGCTCAACCGCCGCTTCTCGTCCGACGAGATCAGGAGCCTGGGTCTAGCCGACGAACTGGTCGACGACGCAGAGTTGGACGGCACCGCCATGGTGCTGGCGGCGCACCTGGCGAAACTTCCTTTTGGAGCGGTTCTGGCCATGCGCAAACTCGCCTACTCCGCGTCGACACACTCCCTAGAGACACATCTCGACGCGGAGAGGGAGCAGTTCTTGCGGGTGGCCCACAGCGACGCCTTCCGTCGCGGGATCGCACCGTTCGCCCGCGTCCGACAGTCACAGGAGGCGATCTGATGGACCCCGTCAACTCTGTATTGATTGCCAACTGCGGAGGCTTCTGGGGCGACGATCCCACTGCCGCCAGACGCCAGGTTGAAGGTGGGCACGTCGACTACCTCGTCATGGACTACCTGGCCGAGATCACCATGGCCATCCTGCAGAAGCAACGGACCAAGGATCCCGACGCCGGGTACGCCAAGGACTTCCTGCTCCAGTTACGCGATGTTCTAAAGCCGGCCATGGAGCGGGGAATTACCATCATCAGCAACGCGGGCGGAGTCAACCCGAGGGGCTGTGCCGGTGCCGTCGAGACGCTGGCCGAGGAGTTGGGCGTCGCGGACCTCGTTCGAGTAGCCCTCGTGCTCGGAGACAACCTGTTCGAGGACTTGGACCAGTTGCTCGCCAGCGGTGAACACCTAACCCACCTCGAGACCGGAAGACCGCTGGCCGACGTTCGCTCGGAGGTGCTCTCAGCCAACGTCTACCTGGGATCGGCACCGATCGTCAAGGCGCTCCAGATGGGTGCCAATGTGATCGTGGCGGGCCGTGTCACCGACACCAGCGTGACCCTTGCCCCCATGATTCACCGGTTCGGTTGGGCGGCGGATGACTGGGATCGTCTCGCCGCGGGAATCGTGGCCGGTCACATAATCGAGTGCGGAACCCAGTGCACAGGCGGGAACTTCACCGACTGGCACACAGTAACCGACTTCACTGATATCGGCTATCCGTTGGTGGAGGCTCACTCGGATGGGAGCTTCGTCGTCACTAAGCATCCTGGCACGGGCGGGTTGGTCACGGTCAACACGGTTCGGGAGCAGTTGCTTTACGAGATGGGCTCGCCGCGTTACCTATCTCCGGATTGCACTGCCCTCTTCGACTCGGTGCAACTGGCCCAAGATGGCCAAGACCGGGTAGGAGTCACCGGAGTACGTGGTGAGGCCCCTCCAGAGCGGTTGAAGGTCGCCATCAGCTATTCGAGCGGGTACCGGGCGGTCGGGCGGATGCTCGTCTCGGGACCGGACGTGCTCCGCAAGGCTGAGAAGGCCGCGGAGATCTTCTGGCAGGCCGCGGGCGGAGTCGGCTCATACGACCAAGTCGCCACCCAGTTCATTGGCTGGGATGCCAGTCATCCGCCCTTGGCTTCCGACGAACCCGGCGAGGTGTTGATGCAGGTGGCCGTACGGGACATGGACCGGGCCAAAATCGAGCGGTCGTTTGCGCCGACGGTGGTGGGCCGCATGCTCGGGTCCGTGCCAGGATTCACGATGCCGGGAGACCAGGGGCGCCCGCGCGCCTCCGAGGTCGTTGGGCACTGGCCGGCTCTGATCGACCGAGCCCGGGTGACGAGCTGGGTCGCACTCGGCGACCGAGTCGAGGAAGTGCCCACCGCGGTCGCAGGTGCCTCGAGCGATCCTGGTCCCAGAGTTGTCGACGCCAAGGACTCACGGTCAGAGCTGGGCGGTCCTGAACCGTCGGACTTAGACGGGCCGTCAGCGGTCGTCCTCGCCGGCGTCGACATGGTAACGGTGCCCTTGATCAGGTTGTGCATCGCTCGGTCGGGGGACAAGGGTGACACCGCGAACATCGGGGTCATCGGACGGACTCCGGCGATCTACTGGTGGATGGTCGAGCACCTCACGGTCGAGATGGTCAAGCAACATTTCAAGGACATCTGCCAGGGTGAGGTCGAGCGCTTCAAGGTCGCCAACCTGAGCGCGCTCAACTTCCTGCTGCACGAGAGTCTCGGAGGCGGTGGAACACTCTCTCTCCGCTTCGATGCTCAAGGCAAGACCTACGCGCAGTACCTGCTTGCCATGAAGGTCGAGGTCCCTGTCGCCGTTCTTGCCTCCGTCGAATGATTGACTTCCGGGCCCGCATCCGAGCCCGGGCCGCTGCCAGCCCCCGGAGGATCGTCCTCCCGGAGATCGACGACCCCCGGATCCGTTCAGCAGCGGAGATTCTCCGAGCCGAGCGACTCGCGGTGCCGGTTCTGCCCGATCAAGAGATGACCAAGACTTACCGAGCGGAGCTGGCGGAAAGACTTACGGCCCGACCCGGGGCCGAGGTCACGCTCGCCGACGCGCTGGCGGAGGTCGAGGATCCACTGCTCTTCGCGGCGCTGATGGTGGATGCCGGCCACGCTGACGGCTGCGTGGCCGGTGCGGTGGCAACAACGGCGGCGACCATCCGAGCTGCGCTAAGAGGGATCGGCAAGGCGCGGGGCTCCAGGTGCGTGTCGAGTTTCTTCGTCATGATCTGCCCCCACACGAACCCCGCTGGAGGCAGGACCTTGGTGTTCTCCGACTGTGCAATAGTGCCCGATCCCTCCGCCGAGCAACTCGTCGCGATCGCGGCTGACGCCGCTCGTAGCGTTCAGCGGTTTCTCGAGGTCGAGCCCCGAGTGGCCCTGCTCAGCTTCTCGACCCATGGAAGTGCAAAGCATCGGCGGGTTGAAAAGGTGGTGCAGGCCATGGAGCTTCTGCGCGATCTGTACCCGTCGCTCGTCGTGGGCGGCGAGCTCCAGGGGGACGCTGCTCTCGTGGCGGCGGTTGCGCAGACCAAAGCCGCCGGCAGCCCGATAGCCGGGAACGCGAACGTGTTGATCTTCCCCGACCTCGACGCCGGGAACATCGCCTACAAGCTGGTAAGTCGCTTGGGAGGAGCAGACGCTATCGGCCCGGTGCTGCAAGGCTTGGCTCGTCCGATGAACGACCTGAGCCGCGGCGCCACTGTCGATGAGATCGTCGACGTGGCCTGCATCACGTCTCTGCAGGCCGAACCTCCCAACGGCTGTGGCGAAGTCAGCTCGGCAGTAGCGAGTAGTTCGTCAGCAGCGAAGATGGGAAGTTCGTAACCCGATGCCCGAGCTTCGGGTCCCACAACTCGTCGCCGATCAGGGCGAGGGTCTCGGCGATGTCGGTGATTTGGGCGCGCTGCTGGGCCGCCGCCAGGAGCGCTCCCGCTTCGGCCGCCCTCGTGGCCTCCGCGTCGACGAGGAGCCCGAGTCTCAGGCGGGTGCCGGCGATTCTTCCGTCGGCCGGGTCCGGTTGGGCTGTCAGTCCGCTGACCGCGTTAGAGAACTTGTCGCTCTCGTTTCTCAGTACCGGCAGCGAGCCGTCCTCGATCGCGTTGACCTCCGCAGTCACGGACGGGATGCCCACCTGCTCTGTCGCCTCCTTCCACTTGGCGAATGATTCCTGGGGTCGGGTGACCTGGTAGGAGATGGGCTTCAGGGTTGGTGACGTGGAGTCGAGCGGCGGCCCGGCGGCCAGTCCGATCGACGCCCAGAGCGGAACGTCTGGAGGCGCCACTATCGTGACGTCGGGGGTCGGGGCTGTTGGCGCGGTGAACGGCGCTAGGACAGCGGTGGCTTGGTCGTAGACGCGGTCGCCTAGCTCACGAATCCGGGTGGAGCTGAGTTGCAGCTGATGCTGAAGAGGTCCGGCAGGCAGATGGGTGGTGAGTAATACCAAGCGAACGGACTCGACATAGAGGTCCACCGACATCTGATAGTCGTTTAGGGCTTGTCGTGCGAGAGCCAACGGGGCTTGTTTGGCGAGGGCTCCACGGGTGTCAGAGAAGTCGGGCCAGTACCCGGCGATCTCAGCGGCCACCGCCGAGCCGGTCGCGGGCGGGCCCGTAGACCGGCTGACAGCGGACCCCCTCTCCCATGATTCCGTGCTCTGCAACAGCGGCTCGAGCACGCTGTCGAGGTCAGCGAAATCTTTGCTGATCTCCGCCGACCAGGTCTGTGTTTCATTCTGATCGGCAACTTGAGTGACTGTCATGGTGGTCGAGGTCGTAAAAGAGTTGGGGGTCGAAATGGTTGCCGCCGCGCTCCGACGACCCGATCCGCCGGAGGTGGCCGCACCGATCCCGACGGCCGCGCCTACAGCCAGGAACACGCAGCCCAGCACGGCGACGCCGGTGATCAGATCGTGTTGCTTCGATCGACGACCAAGCGAGTACCGGACCGGGCGGCGCCATCGACGGTTACTCATGCGAAGGCGAACCTCGGGACGGCGGCCCCGTCGACCGTCGGCGGCCGATCGGGCTGCGGGCGGCTAGAACGTGCAACTCGTGCCTTCTGACTTCCAGGTGCTCACGTACCAACGACTGTTGTGGTCTACCAGAGTTCCGGACCCATCGAAGTATCCCCGCGCCACCCCGGGGTCGGGCTGACCTGTCCTGTCGGACACGACGTACCAGTGCATCTCGTCCAGACAGTCCGTGACAGACGCGGTCGCTCCCGTGATCTTGAGTTTCCTCTGGTCATCTACCAGCGTGCCTGTGCCGTGCTCGTGGTCTTGGCCGATGATCGCCGCGGCTCCTTCCGCATCATCCACCAGGGAGGTGACGGCGACGAGCTCCATGTTCTTTGCAAACGCCACGTTGAAGTCGTCGTCCAGACCGGATATGTCGGTCAAGAACGACTGGTACGCAAAGTCGATGGCAGCCGTCGGACTCTGCAGTGGGGCCGAATCCGACGCTGGATCGACTGATGCGGTCGGAACCGTTGGGAAGCTCGACTCTGACGCCGGCCCCAGTAGCCCCCCGACGGCGCTAGACCCAGTAACCGGCGTCGCTCCGGGCGGCGTGGTTCCAGACGAGGAGCCTCCCCCCGACGACGATAATCCCGGCGACGATGATAATCCCGGCGAGGAAGTCGATTCGGGTGACGTCCCAACTGGCGCGACCGTCGAGGCAGCTGCACTCCCGCCCTGCGAAACGGGAGTCCGTAATCCGCAGCCACCTGCGGCGAGTGCCAGCAGAGCGAGCAGCACCAGGCTCCCGGATGAGGAGGTCGCCCCCCTGTGTCGGCGAAGCCTCTCTGTCTGCAACCCAGAACTCCCAAAGTCAAAGGACCAATGAGTCAAACGGGCACCGCCTGCTGTGCGTGATGCAGCTTGCGAAAGGAGCCTCGGAAGAAGACGAGCGGCTGGTTGCGGTCAACCAGCTGGAGGTCCTCGACCATGCCGACCACGATGTGGTGGTCCTCCTCGTTGTGACCGAGAACAGAGCGAAAGGCTTCTGAGTCGGGAGTCACGGTCGCGGCCTCCTTGGTCCGATCTGACTAACTGGTCGATGTTGCCAATTCAGGTGGTCGACGTTCGCGAAAGGCTGCGATTCCTATATTCGCGCCGTCGGCGCCCACCAAGGGCGCCGACGGAAGTGTCTGGTAGCGGTCAGGCCCGGCTCGGGTTAGCCTGGCATCAAGCTGGCTGGATCGAAGTCCTCGGTCCAATAGTGGGGCCGGACGATCGGCACACCCAGCGCTTCGAACACTCGGTTGTCCTCCCAGCAGGTCGACTCGAGGAGGATCTTGCCGTCGGAGTCGAACTGGTGGAAGGTCGAGCCGATCGTCTCGAGCGTCTTGCCTCCGGTTGGCAGTCCCCGATAGGTCGAGGCGCCTTCGATCTTGACGTTCCAATGAATGAGTCCCCAGCGCTCGTGGCCGAGGTACTCTGTGGCTGTGAAGGTGTAGGTGCCATTCTCGCCGGCGGCCAAGCCCCCGAGATGCAGCTTGAGCATCGGGCGATCCGTGATGGTGTCGTCTAGGTGATCGTCGACCTTCGAGCACTCGAGCGTGAAATAGTCGGCGTACAGGGCGCCTAGGGCGGTGGTGTCGCTCCCGAGGAGTTCGCACCAACGTTGGGCGTGGTCTATGCCGGTCGCCGGCTCGAAGGTGTGTACGGAGGAGGCCGCAGGTGACGATACGTGCTTGGAGCCCGTCGGGATCTTGTCAGGGCTCACCGGACCGACCTGGCGAACGACCGCGGCGGCGTCCCACCACGAGGACTCCCGTTTGATGAGGCCATTCTCGTACACATGGAAGGTATGGCCCTGAGTGCCGAAGGGTTTGCCGGCCACGTCGAGGCCCAGGAACACCGCGGCGTGCTCCGGGCTCCACTCCCAGCGGATGAGACCGGAGTTCTCGTCTCCGATATACGAGCGGATCTTGAAGTTGTGCACTCCAATTCCGTTCTCGGGATCCTTGTTGGCATACGGAGCAAAGAGTCGCAGGAGGTCAGGCTTGGTGTCGATGTTGTGCTGATCCAACATCACGTCCTCGAACACGAAGCCTGCGTCGTCGTACAGCTTGCAGACGGACTCTGGGCTCTCGCGAAAGGCCTTCAGCCACTTTACGGCGAAGTTGTAATGCACGGTTCTCTCCCTAGTTCTGAGCGGATCGGTGGCCCGGAGCTGTGCAGGACCGTCTGGGCCGAGTCCCCGGATAGCGCGATGTTTGTCACCACTAACCTATCAGGGTGGCGACGTCGATGCAACCCCGATATATCTGTTTGGGTCCATCGGCAGCTACTTGGACGCCTTGATGGATGTGGCGCACGGTCCAGTTGCGGATGGCCTGAGCAGGTCAAAGTCACCGGAGCCGCGCCGGGTGACGTTGGGTGCGCACGCCGCCTTGTACAGGCCGTCGGGGTCGTAGGCCACAGTGTTGGTGTAGGGCCAGGGCTGCGCCAGATGATCGTTGGTTCCCGTGAAGCGGAGACCGGCCATCCCGGAGAGGCAGGCGACGTAGGCCACCGCGAGTATCGACCATCCGGCGAGAACCTCGGAGAGCCTCGGGAATCGAACGAAGCCCTTGATCCGGCGGCCGATCCGACCCTGGATCGTCATTCCGTGGCGGTCCTGATACAGCAGCAGGGAGGTGGCCATCATCGTCAGTTCGAACAGCAGCGGTTCCCAGAGCAGCTGGGATTGGGTGGCTTGTCCTTTCCCGATCATCGGCCCAGGGGCTTGGGAGAACATGAAGGCCAGGGTCAGGCATCCGATCCGGAAACCGCCGAGATCGATCGGGAAACAGACGAACTTGGAAACGAGGAGTCGGCTGATGATCGGATGGCGGTCACTCCATGAGTTGGTGCCCCGTCTGGTCACGCCCCGGGCGTGCAGCTTTCCCCAGATCCAGTTGGTTATGAGTGCGGGAACTACCAGCCAGACCATGTACAAGGGAAAGAAGAACACCGGCTCGAAGGTGGGGGCGAGATTCGACCACGGCGAGGCGTTGTGCGGGATGTGCAGGAACGCCGGGTTGGTCGGGAAGTATCCGAGCCAGTTGTAGAAGGGATCGAACGCGAACATCCCGCCCGCCGCGAAGGTGACTCCCAGGACGGTGTGCATCTTCCGCTGCTTCCACGACTTGTAGCCGAAGACGCCGAGCAGAATCGCCCCTCCGCCGAAGCCGACTGCCTGCCAGAGATAGATCCAGCCGGTCCAGCCCAGGTAGGGCTTGACTCCCTGGGGATGTCCATTGACCATATAGGTTTTGACGCCGAGCGGCACCCGGGCTCGCAGGGAGCCAGGCCCGGTCTGACCGATCGAAAGCAGGAGCACCATGATCGCGGCGAAGACGCCGAAGGCCCCGAGCAGCCACTTGCGACCGTCGAGCAGCCGGAGCTTCGCAGGAGGTCCCGCCTGAGTCCCCGGTTGGCTGCCAGGAATCTCCGGCTGTGTGACCAGATCCGCGGCCGCGTCGATTCGGAGATGCGGGGTCGTTGTCATTAGGTAGACCTCCGGCGTGGAACTGGCCAGCCCCCGGCTGGACCGAGAAGATTGACTTGGATGTTAGCGATGAGTAACCTTAGTCGCAATGCCTTTAGACCGAATTGCCGCCCTCAGGGCCGAGCGCAACGAAGTCGTCGACTTCTGCCGAGCCCTGTCTCCCGATGAGTGGTCAGAACCGAGCCGGTGCGCGGGCTGGAGCGTCCAGGACGTGGTCGCCCATATGGGCGCCGCTTTCCACGGCACCTTCACCCCTTGGGTGATCAAACTCATGAGGACGGATGCGCTGGAGAAGGGTAACGACGCCGACGCCGAACGGCGACGACACTGGCCCGCCCCGAAGGTCTTCGACGAGTACGTGAGGTGGAGCAAGCGGTTTCTTGCCATACAGCCGGCGCTGCAGCATCGACCGGGGGGCTCGGTACCGATCCGTCTCGGTGAGATGGGCACCTACCCGGCCCGCCTTCTGGCGAGTGCGTTGGCCTTCGACCACTACGTCCACCTCCGCTACGACTTGGCCACCGCGCTGGGCCGAACCGTTGCCGATGCAGACGCCAACCGGATGGCCGTCCTACTCGAGTGGATGATGGCCGGGTTGCCGAACATGACGGGAACCGACCTCTACTGGCTGAAAGTGCCGGTAGAGATCGTGCTGGAGGGCGCCGGCGCCGGCGCCTGGACGGTTAGCCCTAGCTCCGCGAACTCGGTAGTAGTGGACCAGGGGCCGACGATAGCTCCGCAGGTGCGGATCTCGGGGTCCGCCGATGGGTTCCCCCTGTGGGCGACCAAGAGGCAGCCGTGGCGAGAGTCCGAGCTCAAGATCGAAGGCGAGCAGGATGTTGCGGAGCGGTTCTTGGACAGCGTTACCGTCATCTGATGCGGTCAACCGTCCGATCGCCCCTCCCGTTGGAGTTCTCCGCTGCTAACGCCTGAGTCCATCGTCGGCTGAGGAAAACCAGGACCTGAGCAAATTTGGGGTCTTGCGTGAGGGGGTCAAATTATGTTATCACTGATTAACGCAGTTGGGAGGGAAGAATCCATGAGCGTTTTCAAAGATGCCGAAGAGGTCTACGCCTTCATCGGAGGGATGTTCGAGAAGGCAGTCCAGGAGCCATCGTTCATAGAGGCCACCAAGAACACGGGTTTGGTCGTTCTGGTCACGCAGACCGACCCTGACGCCACGATGCTGGTCGACTTTCCGGGACAGAAGGTCCTCGTGGGTGACGCAGCCGCGAACGCGACTCCGACGGTACAGCTCAGGATGTCTTCGGATAACAGCAACAAGTTCTGGCAGGGTCATCTCAATTTCACCCTCGCCATGGCTCAGCGCAAGGTAAAGCTCGACGGCAAACGCTCGGTGGCGCTCAAACTGCTTCCCCTCACCCAGCCACTGTTTGACACTTACAAGCAGGTCCTCAGGGACGCCGGCCGCGACGACCTGCTCGTCTGACATGTCCTACCCCACGACCATAAGACGGAGTTGATATGCCCGAGGTTCAGATGACCGAAGCCGAGTTCGAGGTATACCTGGCGAAGGCCCGCGAGCTTTCATTGTTCTTCCGTGAGATCGGCCCGAAGTACGACGTGGACAATACCTTCGCCTACCCGTCGATCAAAGCCTTCAAGGACAGCGGCCTCGGCGCTCTGCCTGTGCCCAAGGAGTTCGGGGGGCCGGGGGGCAGCATCCTGCACACCTCCAAGATCATCAGCGAGCTGTCAAAGGGTGACTCCGCCATCACCCTTGCCTACAACATGCACTTCATCATGGTCGGGATCACGATGGGCTTGATGAGCGAGACCCAGAACAAGTACTGGCTGGGTCGTGTGGCGGACGGGGAGATCATGTTCGGCCCGTTCTCCGAGCAGCGCGCCGGCTTCAGTGGCCTGGCTGACATGAAGGCTGTCCCACAGTCCGAGGGCGGTTGGAGGCTCTACGGGAAGAAGACGTGGGGCACGTTGTGCGAGGCGGCGGACATCATCACCACCAACGCGACGATCACCGACGCCGATGGCAACCTTCCGGAGGACTTCCAGGAGCGCGTCAACGCCGAGTCGTTCTTCATCGCTGACTTCAATGTCGATGAGGACGGCCAAGGTGACGGCATCCGTATCGAGAAGACCTGGGACGCCCTCGGCATGCACTCCACTGGCACCCATGTGATCCACTTCGACGGGCTCTTTGTCCCGGAGGATGGCTTCATCTGTGAGTGGCGGTCGGGCGCCTTTGGTGTGCTCGAATGGGCGTCTCTCATGTTTGCGAGCATCTACCTCGGGATGCAGTACCGGGTGCTGGAGGAGTCCCGCGCCGTCCTGTCGAAGAAGACCCTGGGTGCGACCTTTGGTGCCATTGTGGCCCAGGACACCAAGGTCGCCACTGTCGGGCACATCATCGATGGCATCGGTGATATGGCGTCACGCGTCGAGCTTTCCCGCCGAGTGCTGTACCAGACTTGCCAGGACCTGATCGACGGCAAGGACGACGAGTGGCCGCTGGAGCTGCGCTTCCCATACATCGGCCTGGCCAAGACCTTCATCGCCGAGAACGTTATGAACATGACCCGACACGCGATGAGCATGGTCGGTGGGTCGTCCTTCCGCAGGGGCACCATATTCGAGCGGCTCTACCGGGACTCCGCGGCATCAATGTTCCAGCCGCTCAACAGTGACCAGTCCCGCACCTATATCGGCGAGGTCCTGCTCGCGCCGGAGCAGCTCAACGACTGAGCCGCACAGGCGTGTTACCCAGGATGACTCATAGCACTTTGGTAATCGCTCCGATTGGCATACGAAGATCCTGGAGCATGGTGAGGTCTTGGTCGGGCGCTCGTCCAAGTGTGGTGAGGTAGTTGCCGACGATCAAGGCATTGATCCCGGCGGTCATGCCCATCGTCTGGAGTTCGCCGAGGGTTACTTCTCGGCCGCCAGCGTATCGCAGGATGACGCCTGGGAGCCCGAGGCGGAACAGGGCGATCCAACGGATGGCGTCGAGCGGCTGGACAGGCCTTCGAATCATGAGAGGGGTTCCGGGCCGGGGGTCCAAGAAGTTGACGGGGACCTCGGCGGGCCCGAGTTCGGCCAACTGTCCGATGAGCTCGAGGCGCTGTGCGGCCGTTTCGCCCATGCCGAGCAGCACCCCGCAGCACAGTTCCATTCCGGCGGCCATGACCAGACGACAGGTGTCATAGCGTTCTTGCCAGGTATGGGTCGAGACGATCTCGGGGAAAAAGGACCGGGACGTCTCAAGGTTGTGGTTGTAGCGGTGGACTCCACCCGCGGCCAGCCGAGCGGCCTGGGATGAGTTGAGGATTCCAGCTGAGACTGCCACATTGAGCCCCGTCGCCAACTGGACCTTCGGAACGAGGTCGAGAAGCCTCAGCAAGGTCCGCTCGTCCGGTCCGCGAACGGCAAGAACAATGCAGAACTCGCTCGCTCCCAGCGCCGCGGTCTCGCGGGCCGCGGTCAGTACCTCGTCGGCGTCGAGGAAGGGAGTCGCGAGTACCGGCGTGTCGAAGCGCGATGACTGGGCGCAGAAGTGACAGTCCTCGGGACAGCCACCGGTCTTGGCGGAGAGGATCCCCTCGATCTCGACGGTGTCACCGCACCAGGCCAGGCGAACCTCATGCGCCAGCGCCGCCAGTGAGGGAACCGAGGAGTCAGGCAAACGGGCCAGTTCGGCCAACTGCTCGGCGGGCAGAGGGAGCCGTTGGCCGATCAGCTGTTCGCGGGCGGCCGCGAACTCATCGAAAGCCGTGAAGCGCGTCACGAACGGCCACCAGTGACCGGTCCGCGAGTTAGCGTCGCCAAACATGTCGCCCGTGCGCGGTAAACTTCCACGATAACCGCAACTTCTTCTCCTGTGAGGCAGCATTGAAGCGGGCACCTTTGCAAGACGGACAGACTCTGAGACAGCAGCAGTTCATTGCCGTGGCGGCTCGGCTGTTCTCGGAGCGGGGTTATCACTCCGTAGGCATCAACGAAATCAGTGCTGAACTCGGTCTGTCGGGGCCCGCGATCTACCGGCACTATCCGAGCAAAGAGGCGCTTCTGGTGGCCGTCCTCAATGAGACCATCACTTCCCACTTGGAGGAGGTGCGTAACATCGTGTCGTCGATCACCGACACTCGGGAGACTCTCGACGCCATCATTCAAGATCACATCGACTTCGTCTTCGACCAGTCCGAGCAAATCGTCACCTGGCGGACCGAGTTCCGGAGCTTGCCCGACGCCGACAGGCACAGATTGCGTTACCTGCAGCGATTGTACACCGAGGAATGGGTGCGGACAGTCCGGAAGCTTCGTCCCGAACTCGACGATAACCGGGTCAAAGCGATGTGCGATGCCGCCATAGCATTGATTCAGTCTCCCACGGAGTATCACAGCCCGCTTGCTCGCAAGGACCTTGCCTCGCTCCTGGCTCAGATGGCCACTCAGGCCCTTATGTGCGGCGCCGTCGATTGGCCAGATACGTCTTCTGGCGGCACTCACGCGAACGGAGCCCGCCGGACGACCCCTTCTGGGGGGCCCGCAAAGGCGGCGATCAAGAGGTCTAAAACCAAGCTCACCAAGGTCGCACCCGGCTGACCGCGAGCTGAACTTTGCTCGACCCATACGTCGCCCTTCGACCCTGATCGTGCCTTCAAGGTGTCGGAGACCTCGAAGCCACCAGATGCTCGCGATTCGCTCTGCTGCTTCCACTGCCTACCTCCTGGACAGCAATGTTAGTTATTGCTAACCTTCTGTGCAATGATTCAGGACCGGATGATTCGGTTGAGTTCGGCAAGAGCGCACCCGGCTGGCTACTCCCCGCCGATTGCCGACATCCAATTCGTTCTCGAGCACCTGGTCAACCTGCCTGGTTTGTCAAAGCTGTCGTCATTTGGTCACGCGGACCCTGAGACGGTGCAAGGAGTATTGGGGGAGTTCGGGCGCTTCGTGACCGAGGTCCTGGTGCCGCTCGACCGGATCGGCGATCTCGCAGGCTCGCGATTCCATCCCTCGACTGGCCAGGTGACCACGCCGCCGGGTTGGTGCAGTGCGTACGGCAAGTACGTCGAGGCCGGTTGGGGGTCCGTACCCTTCCCGGCCGAGCACGGTGGGGGCGGGTTCCCGTGGCTGGTAGCGATCGCGATGCAGGAGATGTTGACGTCGGCAAACATGGCCTTTGCGCTGTGTCCGATGCTTACCCAAGGCGCGATCGACATGCTGGTCCACCACGGTTCCCCCGAGCAGCAGGAGCGATACCTGAGGAAGATGGTCTCGGGCGAATGGACCGCAACCATGAACCTAACCGAGTCTCAAGCCGGCTCAGACGTCGGCGCTCTGACATCGAAGGCAGTCCCGGCGCAAGACGGGTCCTGGCAGATCACCGGCCAGAAGATCTTTATCACTTATGGCGAGCACGACCTCACCGATAACATCGTCCATCTGGTTCTGGCGCGCGTGCCAGGGGCGCCGGCCGGATCGAAGGGCATCTCGTGCTTCCTCGTTCCGAAGAACGTCCTTAACGCGGACGGATCGTCCGGCGAACGCAACGCCGTGCGGTGCCTGTCACTCGAACACAAACTGGGCATCCACGCTTCACCCACTTGCGTGCTCGATTTCGACGGAGCGGTCGGCTATCTCGTCGGCGAAGCTAACGCCGGCATGCGATACATGTTCACGATGATGAACAACGCCCGTCTGTCCGTAGGCCTACAAGGCTTAGCGGTCGGCGAGGCCTCCTATCAGCAAGCTTGGCGGTACGCGACCGAGCGCCTGCAGGGTCGACCGGTTGGATCGCCATCCGGCGCAAGCGGAGCGATTGTGGACCACGCTGATATCAGGCGGACACTACTGACGATGCGGTCACTCAACGAGGCCATGCGCGGCCTCATCTACCTCAACGCGTACGCCATCGACCTCGCGCACCACGCCGACAGCCAGGAAGAGCGGGCCGAGAACCAGGAACTGGCGGAGGTGCTCACCCCCATCTCGAAGGCCTGGTGTACGGAGGTGGGAGCCGAGGTCGCGTCTCTAGCGCTGCAGGTGCACGGCGGCGTGGGCTACATCGAGGAGACCGGCATCGCGCAGCGCTCCCGCGACGTGCGCATCGCGAGCATCTACGAGGGCACCAACGGTATCCAGGCCATCGACCTCGTCTCTCGCAAACTCGGTCTGCGCGGCGGACAGGCGATAGAAGCGCTCCTTTGCCAACTTGACTCAACCGACGGTCAGCTCGCTGAGGCTGGACAACCGCTCGCTTCGATCCGATCGAATCTGACCAAAGCCGTTGCCGAGTTGCGCGAGGCCACCCACTGGCTGGTTGAGCAAAGCCGGCTTGACCCATCCCAGACATTGGCGGGCGCGACGCCATACCTGCGCCAGTGCGGGATCGTGATCGGCGGCTGGGTGTTAGCCCGCCAAGCTCTCGCCGCCGTCGCAGGCGCCGGCAACGACGAGCGCCTCGCCGCCAAGGTGACCACCGCGCGCTTTTACTGCGAGCAGCTCCTCCCTCACGCCGCTGCGTTGACTCCCAGCGTGTGCGGTGGTGCAGGCGTCATATTCGAGTTGACTGCCAGCCAGCTGGCCAGCAGCTAGAGAAGTTCTGACCGGCTTGGAGAATCTGTTCGGCGCTCAACGTCCAGGGTTCTGGCTGAGTCGGATTCGGCCTTTACGAAGGAGAGCATGTGAAGATCGATTCCACTTTGCCCATGGATATAGCTGCCACCAAGGAGGCGGCTCGGTCTGCTGAACAGGCGGGCTATGACGGGTTGTGGGCGGGCGAGACCAAGCACGAGCCTTTTCTGCAGTTGCTCCAAGCTGCAGAGGCCACCGAACGGATAAGCGTCGGCTCGGCCGTGGCCATCGCGTTCGCCCGTACCCCGATGACCTTGGCCGGTGCCGGATGGGATCTGGCCGAGTACGCCCGAGGGCGGTTCATTCTCGGGCTCGGTTCTCAAGTGAAGCCGCATGTCGAACGACGGTTTTCGATGCCGTGGTCGAAGCCGGCAGCCCGCATGCGGGAGTTCGTGCTCGCAATGCGGGCGATTTGGGCGTGCTGGCAACACGGGGAGAAGCTCGATTTCGAGGGCGAATTCTATACCCACACGTTGATGAGCCCGTTCTTCACGCCGACGCGCCTCGAGTGGGGGCCGCCGCCCGTCTATCTCGCAGGCGTCGGAAGCCGGATGACGGAGGTCGCCGGCGAAGTGTGTGACGGGTTCTTCTTCCACGCCTTTACTACCGACCGCTACCTGCGCGAGGTGACCCTGCCCGCATTACTGCGGGGGAGATCAAAGGCCGGTGTTGAGGGACTCGACGGTTTCACCCTCGCCGGTCCGGCGTTCGCCTGCGTTGGCCGCGACGACGCTGAGCTGGTCGCCGCCATGAAGGCGACCAAGGAGCGGATCGCCTTTTACGCTTCGACTCCCGCCTATCGCCCCGTGCTCGATCTCCACGGGTGGGGGGAGCTGCAACCTGAGCTCACCAAGATGAGCCGAGACGGGCGCTGGTCGGAGATGGGGGCCGCTATCGACGACGAGATCCTGCACGCCTTCGCCGCTGTCGGCGATCCGAGCCAGGTCGGGAAGGGGCTACGAGGCCGGTGGGATTCGGTCGCGTCGCGCATTACTTTGTACGCCACCTATACCAGCGACCCCGCCATCTGGCTCGAAGTCATCGATGCGGCCCGAAGCGAGTGAACCGTTCGACCGCAGATAGTCAGCCGAGTACGAGCGACCAGCCGCCTGGCTAGGAGCAACACGAGAGATTGCCCGAACAACCCTGGGAGCGCTATTGCGGACGGCCTTAGTCGCGAGTGCAGCCCTTGGACCTGACCGACCAATTAGGGGCGCTACAGAAGGTAAAGGAGGAACAAGGCTGCTGTGGGTTCTGGCGACTAGGCAAGGCGGCGCAGGAGCTTCTTGTCCCGATCAGAATAGGGCGGATATATCATCCGCAGATCGGGCCGGGCGCGCATCACCAGGGTCGACTTACGATGGCTGAAGCACTCGAAGCCCCACTTGCCGTGGTAGGCGCCTATGCCGCTGTCACCAACGCCACCGAAGGGCAGCTGCGGCGCCAGAACATGCATGAGGGTATGGTTGGCGGTGACACCCCCAGAGGGCACCTCTTCGAACACGCGGCGCTGGTCGGCCTTGCTATTGCTGAAAATGTAGGCCGCAAGTGGCTTCTCTCGAGAGTTGATGAAGGCGATAGCGTCACTCAGAGAGTTCACCCCGAGCACGGGCAAGATCGGCCCGAATATCTCGGCGTTCATGAGGGCGGACTGAGGGTCTGCATCGACGATGATCGTTGGTTCGATCGACGTCGCGTCGCTCTGGCCGCCGACAACCACCTGGCCCGGCTTCTCGTCGAGCAGACCCTTGAGCCGACCGAACTGGCGCTCGTTGACGATCTTCTGCCCTGGGTCCTCACCGACGCGCATCTCAGCCAGCTCGGACTTCAGTCTGGTGACCAGCTGGTCCTTCACCAAGTCCTCGACGAGGACGTAGTCAGGGGCTAGGCAGGTCTGGCCGGAGTTGATGAGCTTGCCCCAGACGATGCGCCGCGCCGCCACCTCTATGTCGGCGTCCTTGGTGACTATCACCGGGCTCTTGCCGCCGAGCTCGAGGGTGACCGGCGTGAGGTGCGGGGCCGCGGCCTCCATGACCTTGCGGCCGATCTCGGTGCCGCCAGTGAAGAAGATGTGATCGAGGCGGGCGTCGATGAGGTCTTGGGTGATCTGGGCTTCGCCCTCGACGACTTTGACTGCCTCACCATCGAGATATTGGGGGATCAGCTCCGCCATCGCCGCAGAGGATGCCAGAGCGTGTTCAGAAGGCTTGAGTACCACGCAATTGCCGGCAGCAAGCGCACCGATCATCGGACCGAGGCACAAGTAGAACGGGTAATTCCATGGGCCGATCACCATCACGACCCCAAGAGCCTCATAGCGGTATGACGCTCTCCCCGGCATCAACGCAAGGGGGACACCGACACGCTTCGGGCGCATCCATTTCTTGAGGTGCCTAATGGCGTAGTCGGCCTCACCCTTGGTCGACGCGATGTCACCGAACCAGCTGTCGTGGGCATTGCGTCCCAAGTCGGAGGCCAACGCGGCCGCGATGTCCGATTCCCGCTCGGTGACAAGGCGGGCGATTCCCTCGAGCTGGCGGAGACGCCAGCCTAGAGGTTTTGTCCGTCCCGTTGCGAACGTGGTTCGCAGCTCGGCGACGATCTCCGTGGCCTGTGGGGCTGCGGTGTTCGTGCCCGTGTTGCGTGCCTGGTGATCAGCCACAGAGGTCATTGATTTCCATCCTGAGCTCGGAAGTGACGGAGCCCGTAGCGAGCGTGATAGGACGCCCGTACGGAAGACCGCATATGTTAGCAGAGACTAACTACTGGGCGAAAGGGTAACACTGCAGAACCTCTCGACAGTGTGTTGAAGGGGCGCGCTGCTGATCGGAATGGAACCAATCGCCATGCCCCTTTGGGGTGAGGGGTTGTCTCCATGGACTAGGGGCCGTCCCCTCTCGACTCGTCACCACCTCCGAGGTTTGGGGCGGTTACGGCACAGGCGGTTACGGCGGTTACGGCGGTTACGGCGTCGCCGGACAAGGCGCGCGATATGTGGCGGTGGCTGATACCCTTTATTTTCCGCTGCTTATAGCCTCTGACCTGCCCTTATGTGGTGCGCCCCCCGGGATTCGAACCCGGAACCTGCGGATTAAGAGTCCGTTGCTCTGCCGTTGAGCTAGAGGCGCCTTTGGAGCAGTCACCCTACCCGGACGGGTCGTGGGGAGGACACAGTGGGGTGACCGAGGGGACTTGAACCCCCGACCTCCAGGGCCACAACCTGGCGCTCTAACCATCTGAGCTACGGCCACCGCGAACCATCCAGTGTGCCACAACGCGCCTGCCGGCTCTAGCGGGCATATCCGCGTGCGGTCCGGGGTTGATCAGTGCGTGGCGAAAGGGAGGCCAGCAGCGTACGACCAGGACTTGGTGCGCCTCTACCTCGATGGCATCGGGCGGTACCCATTACTGAACAAGGATGAAGAGACCCGTCTGGCCCAGACCGCAGAGGCCGGACGGGCTGCAGCGGCTGAACTGGAAGGCGGGGGGACCCTTTCCCCGACTCGTGAGCGGGAGCTACGCCGGGCGCAGCGGGCCGGAGAGGCGGCGTCGGAGCAGTTCATCAACGCCAACCTTCGTCTGGTGGTGTCGATCGCCAAGAAGTATCAGTCGTCAGACCTGCCGATCCTGGACTTGATCCAGGAGGGCAACCTCGGGCTCATGCACGCGGTGGAGAAGTTCGACTGGCGGCGGGGGTTCAAGTTTTCGACCTATGCCACCTGGTGGATCCGCCAAGCCATCGGCAGGGGTATTGATAACACCTCTCGGACCGTCCGGCTGCCGGTGCACGCCGGTGACCAGGTGCGTCGGGTGATCCGGGTCCGGGCGCAGTTGGAGGGTCGGTCCGGTCAGGCTCCGACGCCCGCCGAGTTGGCTGCCCACCTGCAGATGGCCGAGGCGGAGGTCAAGACGCTGCTGCGGTACGTCGTCGAGCCGGTAAGCCTGGCGACACCCGTGGGATCTGAGGGTGACACCGAGCTGGCCGACATCGTGGCGGACGCCAACGCTCCCAGCCCGTTCGACCTGGTAGCCGAGGCCATGCTCGGTCCCGAGATCGAGCGGCTGCTGTCCGCACTGGGTGAGCGGGAGCGTGACATCCTGCGTCTTCGGTTCGGTCTCGACCGCGGCGAGCCGCGGACCCTGGAGGAGGTCGGCGCCGAACTCAACCTCACCCGGGAGCGGATCCGGCAGATCGAGCGAAGCGCCCTGGCGAAGCTTCGCCAGCCTCGATCCGCCGTCGAAGCTCGCGACCTGCTGGCCTCCTGACAGGGCTTACCTGAGCAACGCTGATGTAGCGTTCGGTCGCCGCTGCCTTAGTGGTTTCTCAGCGTCATCGGGCAGAATGATCGAATGCCACAGGAGCCGCGTCCTCCGGACCGGACCCCGACCAGCCCAAATGGGGGACCGAGTGTCATGGCGGCTCTGCGGACGGCGTCACACCAGACGTTGCTCCATTCTCGATTCGGGTCGCGCCTGCTCCGGTCGGGTAGGGGCAACCCGAACGCGGTACTGGAGCGGGCCCTGACGCGCCGGCACGAGTCTGCGTTGGTGGTGGACACCATGTACCGCTCGCTGCTGGGGCGTCCGGCCAGCCCGGAGGAACTGGCGACCATGCGCAGCCGGGCGTCGCACGGTGTCGGTTTCGACGAGCTGCTGGCGGACCTGGTGACCTCGGACGACGGCGCGGATCTACTCATGGCTCGCAGCGGACCGGCCTTCCGTGCGAGGCTGCGGCGCCAGTTTGCCCAAGCCGACGGAAGCCCGACAGCTGGTCGTTTGGTCTTCCTTCACATCATGAGGGTGGGTGGCACGTCGCTGAGCGATTCTTTGCAGCGGTGGGTCGAGCCGGATCGTTCGAGGGTCCACGTCTACATGGACGACCTGGTCCTGACACCGCCCCCGATTCTGGCGCAGCTACGTGTCCTCGCCGGCCATATCCCCTACGCGGCGCTCCCGCTCATCCCGGGCCCATACTCCACCCTGTGCGTACTGCGCGACCCTTACGCGCGCACCGTCTCGCATTTCACGCTCTTGCGCAGAGCCCGGGACCAGTACCGCGACCTAACCCTCGACGAGTTCGTGTCCAGCGACGAGTTCGACGTGCCCTCGGGTAACTATCAGGCCCGCCAACTCGCCCACGACATCGACATCGTCGAAGCCTGGCGCTCCTATTCGCCCGAAGACCTCTACCGGGCCCGAGGCGGCGAACCGCTGCACCTGTATCCGCTGCAGTCTCTCTTCGACTCCGTTTCCATCGGATTCGACGACAACGAATTGCTGCGAAGGGCGACGGAGAACCTCGCCCAGATCGACTACGTCGGTGTAACCGAGCACCTGGACACCGTCGGGACCGCTATCGCCGGGCTTTTCGGAGTCAAGGCCGAGCAGATGCCTCGCTTGAACGCGTCACCATCGAGCGAGGCACGCGACATCGACGCGCGAATCCGCCGGCGCATCGACGAACGGACCGCGGTCGACCGTGAACTCTACGAAGCCGCGACCAATCGCTCGCGCCAGCTGACTTGAGACCGGACGCCACTCCCTTTCCGAAAAGGAGCGAACGAAGGTAAAGGGGCCTGCTGAGGACGCCGATATCCGGAGTGATAAAAGGAGGCCCACAGTGGCGCTCGCTACCTTCGAGGACGTCATGGTTGACGTTGCAGGCTTGCCCCCCGAGTCGGTTGTCTCGCTCGGAATCACCGACGACGGCCTGGTGATCGGCGGGTACGGCATGCTGGCTTGGTGCGGTTCACAGGTATGGATCGAGGACAGGGCGCCTCAGGGGCTGAGGATCCGGATTGCACCAGCTACCGGTGCCCCCACGACCTTCTTCGTGCCCGTCCGATCCCTCCCCGATGCCGCCTCGATACCGGTGCTCGCCATATGGCTCGAATGCAGCGCCGCCCAGGCGGGAGCCACGGTCGAGACTGCCTTCTCGTCGGTCTGACCTCGATCAGCGTTAGGGCCGCGCCCCGACGGCCGCGGCCCGGCTATCGAGTTCGACGAGCGGCATATCAGCCGTTCCAGGCCGCGGTGCGACGCGAACTGCTACCGTTGAGCTAGCACACGCCGCAACACACGCGACGCACGTGCGCTGGCGGTGGGGAAGTGCATCGCTTGACCGCAGTGGCAGTAGTGACGCTGGTCGCCGGCGCTGGCGCGTCCGCGGCCACTGCACAGGGGGCCGCCGGGCCGACGCCTCCGACCTGGTCGAGCCAGGCTCTGCCAGGGGACTATCCGCCTCCTTCACCTGGATCCTCGCTGTCGGCGATCTCCTGCCCGGCCAACGGCGAGTGTGTGGCGGTTGGCAACGACCAGATCCCGGGCGAGAACCCGTTCGCGCTGATCGAGACTCTTTCCAATGGGGCATGGACGGGCAGCATCGCGCCCAACCCTCCCGGGACCATCAACACGGCATCATTGAGCGGCGTGTCATGCGTCACCGAGACCAGTTGCGTCGCCGTCGGCTCCTACCAGCCCGATGGCGATGGCGACCAGCCTCTGGTTGAAACCCTCAGTGACGGGACCTGGACGGCGGTCGCTCCACCACCGGGCCCAACCGAGTCCGGGATTCTCAGTGCGGTCTCTTGTCCGACAGACGCCAGCTGCGTAGCGGTCGGCATGGCCCAGGAGAGCAACGGTGACTCGACCGGTCCTCTCGTCGAAAACCTCAGCGCGGGGAATGGAGGGCGAGTGATCCGTCCACGCCCTCCGGAGAGACGGGCTGGCTCAATGGTGTGTCGTGCCCCACCGCGGCACGTGTTATGGCGGCGGTGTCTATTTAGTCGACAACCAGGAGGCGCTGTTCGAGACTCTCAGCGACGGGACCTGGACGGATGCCAGCGCGCCGCTGCCCGCAGGGGCAGAGTCGAACTCGGCCCTGGACGCGGTGTCATGCGGGAGCACTTGCGTCGCTGTGGGCTCCTACACCGACGCGTCGGGTGTGGCCCAGCCGCTGGCGGAGACTCTCACCGCGGGCGCATGGGCACCATCCACGCCCTCCGCCTCCGTCCTCGCTCTCACCGGGATTTCCTGTGCCTCTTCGAGGTGCCTGGCGGTCGGAAACGACCCTAGCGAGGGTGACTCCGCGCCCACCGCCGAGACCCTTGCTGATGGTGACTGGTCGGAAACCATGCCGCCGTCACCGGACGACTCCAGCAATACGCTGCTCGATGGCGTCGCCTGCTACGCGGCGGCGTCGTGTACCGCGGTGGGACTCGACGTTGTTAGCGGCAACGACAACCCCCTCGTAGAGAACCTGGCAGGCAGCACCTGGACGGCTTCCAGCCCGTCCAGCCCAGGCGGCCCGTCCACTGCCGGGACGAACTCCGGGCTGAGTGGCGTCGCGTGCACGTCGAATACCGCCTGCGTTGCCGTCGGCAGCTACGAGACCACTTCGGACGGAACCGAGCCCCTCGTCGAGACCCTTGGCTCGGGCGGCTGGACGGCTGGCACGCCAACAGCTCAGAACAGCAACCCGACTCTGTACGACGTCTCGTGTGCGACGACCAGCGCGTGCGCGGCTGTCGGTGCGTACGTGATTGGCACATCCGACTCCCTGCCGATGACCGAGACCCTCGAGGATGGCTCCTGGATCTTTGGCAATCCGAACCTGCCAGGAGGCGGCAACACTGGGTTATTGCTCGGCGTGTCGTGCAGTGGCCCGGCGACCTGCTTGGCCGTCGGCGTTTACGGCAACCAGCAGCAGGGCGACTTCCTGCCATTGGCAGCCACCCTCAGCGGGGACACGTGGACGACTGCGACGCCAACCTACCCGGGCGGGGTGGGCGCCCTTTTGACAGGTGTGTCGTGCCCGTCCACCACCACGTGCGTGGCGGTGGGTGTCTACTACGACGTATCGGGCGACTACTTCCCGTTCGTCGACACCCTGGCCGGCGGCAAGTGGACGTCAACGGCGCTGACGGCGCCTCCCGGCGCGGACCTTCCAGTCCCAGCCGGCGTGTCTTGCGCCGCGGTCGGCAGGTGTGTCGCGGTGGTCGATTATTCCGACTCGTCGGGCGACACCCATGTGTTCGCCGATACCTTGGCTGATGGGAGTTGTGTCCCGACAACGCCCGCATTACCCTCGGGCGCCACCAATCCGGCACTGAGCGGCGTCTCATGCACACGGTCCTTCTGCACCGCGGTCGGCGACTACTACGACGCGTCCGACACCGTTCGTCCGCTGGCCGAGACGCTTATAGGCAGCGCTTGGACGCCTACGACACCGCCCACGCCGGCAGGCGTCACCAATGCTGCGCTCAGCGGAGTGGCGTGCGACACCACCTGCACCGCCGTCGGTGGAGGGACGAACGCCGGCGGCTCGGTACCGATCGTTTCCACCTCCACTGCTTTCGCCGGGCCAACGGTCTCGAGTGTTTCGCCGAGATCGGGTATTGAGTCAGGCGGCACCACGGTCACCGTGACGGGTACCAACTTTCTCGATGGAGCCACCGTCCAGTTTGGCTCCAAACTCGCCACCAGTGTCACCGTGAACAGCTCCACCCAGCTGACCGCGGTGAGCCCCCCTGGGCTCACAGGGACCGTGAACGTGACCGTGGCCACGAGCGCGGGGACCTCGCCGTCCAGCGCAGCTGACACCTACACCTACTTCTCCCCGCCGCCCGGATGCCCCACCACGACAGGAGTCGATCTGGGCAGCGCCGTCGGTGTTGCCGCGGTGACGATCCGAGGATGTCCCGGCTACTTCGTCGTTGACAACGCCGGGAAGGTGTCGGCGTTCGGGTCGGCAGCGTGGCACGGTGACGTTTCGGGAGTCCGCCTCAACGCTCCGGTCATCTCCATAACCGCCACACCCGACGGCATGGGGTACTGGCTACTCGGCGCCGACGGCGGGGTGTTTACCTTCGGTGACGCCTCGTTCTACGGTTCAACCGCGAATATCAAACTCAACGCTCCGGTGGTCGGTATGGCTGTCACCACGGACAACCGCGGCTACTGGATCATCGCCAAAGACGGCGGCGTGTTTACGTATGGCGACGCCACATTCCACGGGTCCACCGGAAACGTCAAGCTCAACAAACCAGTCGATGGCATCGCTGTCGCCCCCGGTGGCGACGGATACTGGCTCATCGCCAGCGATGGCGGTGTCTTTACCTTCACCCCTGACGGGTTCTACGGCTCGCTGGGGGACACCCGCCTCAACAAGCCGATCATTGGTATGAGCGGCACACCCAACGGTCGCGGCTACACCCTCGTCGGTTCGGACGGCGGCGTGTTCACTTTTGGCGACGCACCCTTCTACGGATCACTTGGCGACGACCCGCCGACGACCTCCGTCGTCGATCTCTCCCCTGCACCAGCCGACAACGGTTACTACCTGGTCGACAGCGGCGGAGGAATCTATACGTTCGGTCCTGGCGCAACCAACTTCGGCAACGCGTAGAGCAGCCCGATCTTTCGGGCCATGGGGCCAGCGAGCTTGGTTGAGAGGTCATCTGGCTTGGAGAAGGCAACGATCTCGGCGGTGACCGAACCGTCATCACCCAGCACAACGTGAAAGGCTTCTTCTCCTTGCTCGGGGTGGCCGGGCAGAGTGCCGTAGACGACCCCGAATCTGGTCGGCTGGTCGGTTATGTAGACGACACGACAGGGAGCGAGAATCGTGATGGGTCCGACGGTCCGGCTCGCCAGGACCGTGGCGCCTTGGACCGGGGGGGTCGGGCGGTGTGATCGTGGTTCTGGCGTAAGCATGAGCCTTCCAGAGCCGGATGGCGTCCTTGCCCAGTCCCACGAGGTCGAAGCCGGACCGATATGCAGGCTGAGCCTGTCGTGCCGGTAGCCCAACGGCAGAGTGGACGATCGCGTGAGGCCGACCTCCGGGTAGGTGACCTCCTCGTCGTGTGACAGCTCGAGCTGTGTCTTGAGGAGCGTGTCGCGCCGAGGGCCGATCACGATCACGACTGCGACGCTATGTCAGGGCACCGAACGCGCGCTCATCAAGATCTGACCTCCTCGGACGAGCCGATACACAATCGGGGCTCGGGAGACTTCGTCGTTCGGTCGGATTCCAGGTGTTCGGGCGCCGATCATTCGAGTGCTGGGGGTGTTCGTGGATCTCAGCGCAGGAACTGGACGATGCTGCCCAGAGCGAGAACGAGTATGTGCGGGGAGCCTTGGTAGCTGCCGGCGAGGGTGACGTGCCTTCCCCCGGAGTGCCTGAGCACGGCGTTGATATAGATGGGGATGTTGGAGACGTGGCCGCGGACGATCGCTTGGTTGGGCACGTGATTCACGGACAGGTAGATCGATAGCTCCGACGCTCCGAGCGAGCCGTCGACCGCGATGGAGTCGGATCGAGGTAGGCCGCCGTTTACCGGCTCGATTCGGGCCTGGACGGCTTCGCCAGCGATGACTCCGGTGACGGTGGCGTGATCGAACGGATGACCGTCGTGGAAGTGCAGTTCGGCTTGGAGTCGGAGTGGCTGGGTTCCGTATCGGCCTTCGACCTCGGCTGAGTAACTGTCGCTGCCGGTGGCGCTCGGGCGGTGAACCATGCTCCATTCGCCCACCATCGGCTGCCCAGCGATTTCGCCGGTCAGCGACGCCTGTTTCGCCCATTTCAAGCGCGGCAGCGTCAGCGAAAAGACGTCAGCGCCGACTGTGCCGGAGAGGTGGTCGTCACGGTAGATAAGTTCCACGACCTGTGGCGGCGGGAGGTCACCTGATGGAAGCGAGATCATCTCGTCGGGGAAAGCTCGAGTCCGCGCTGGTGGCCTGATCGGCCGGCGGGGAGGCGGCGGGGGGCCCATCGCACGTACCAGAGCGATGTCTCCAAGCAGGACACCTCGGCTCTCCAAAGTGATATTCACTCCGGGCCCACGCCCGAACGCCGCCCACAAGTCGTCGTTGACCTCGAACACCTCAAAGACGGTCGAGGAACCATCGACGCTGATCACTTTGCTGCGGCAGTCGAGCTCACCGCGCCAGGCTTTATCCTGGAGCGCGGCTCTCTCCTGCTCCAGTTGAGCCTGGCGGCCGACTGACGCACCAGGCTCTCTGAACGCACGCGAGATTACGTTGATCGCCCAATGCTGAGTCCGGCCACGGACTCCATCGGGGTCGTGGCGATGCGAGGTGACCTCCACCCGCGCACCGTCGGCCCGCTGGTGCAGAACGCCAGCCGAGGTGGCCAGGTGAACCTCATGCTCATCGCCCCGAGCAATCAGGCCACCCCCGCTGCCATCCCGACGAGGGCCTTTCCACCCGTCAATCTCATAGCGGGGAAGCTCCTCCTGAGCCCAACGCCTCAACCTCTCGCGGTAGCGATCCTCGTCGAAGTCCACGGCCACCACCTCTGCCCGCACGATATCTCTGCCCGGAGCGGCCACGCTACCGAATGATCTGTCTCGCTCCGGCCAGCCGCAACCCAGTCGGGCGCCCCGAATCGTTCGGTACTGAGCATGAATCTCGTGATCAGCGGTGTCGGCAGTCGAGCCATCACCGCCGACAGCCGGTCGATGGCGGCGTCGGCGGGCTCATCTCTGGCGTTGAGCACCAACTGCCGGACCAGCCGGACCCGCTCGGCGGGATCCTCCTCGCCAACCGGCCCGGCCAGCCGGGCCCCACGCCCCGAGCAGCTTCCTGGGATCCTCTTCCCCGATCACGGGCACGCGCTCCTCGGGAACCCGTGGCGGCTTCATCCGCGACATCGGGGAGGCGCGGATCTCGCCCTCCTCCTCGAGGTATTTCCAGAACTGGACAAGCGAGCGATACCGCTGGTTGGCGGTAGCCGGCCGCCACTTGGCTAGCTGGTCCTCGATGAAGGTCTCGATGTGCTCGCGGCGCACCTTGGCTGCGTTGGTCGGCAGGCCGTGGGCGACAAGGAACTCGAGCAACGAGCGGGCTGCGTCGCCGTAAACCTTCAACGTCGTCGGGCTTTTGTTGGCGGCCCGGAGGGACCGTTCGAAGTCGGGGATAAGGCCGGCCAGGTCACCTACGCTTGCGGTCGTGTTGCGGACAACCATCTCTCTTCCAGTTCCGTGGCTGTCGGCCGGCCACCGCGCCAGGGAGCGTCTCAATCGCCGCTCACTGGCCATAATGTCATCCTCTGTACGAGCCTTGTGCAGCGACCTAATCCGAGCGTCTAACCGATAAAAGTCCTGGTAGAAGCCCTATTTCCAGCCTCCGTAGCTCAGCCGGATAGAGCGGCTGCCTTCTAAGCAGCGGGTCGCAGGTTCGAGTCCTGCCGGGGGCACGGCCCGATTTGACAAGCGAAAAACTGGGCGCACGCAGCACCCCGGCTCCGCCGCTGGCCTGTGCGTCGACGATCACGACGTCGTACGCTCGGCCCGCTCGCTGACTGAGCCTATAGGTATCTTGCTGGCGTTCGGCGCCTCGATCATCTGCTCGGCGCCTCCGCTCATCTAGATTGAACTGCAAGAATCAGGACCGGGGGACGATCATGGGACTTGGTCTGATGCCGCGATCGCGGCACTGGGTGGCGGGGTTGGTCGTGGCAGCGGGGGCGACCGGTTCAGCGGTGCCGGCGTTCGCGAGCGGGCCGACGATGATCATGAGCGGGCCGACGATGATCACGAGTTGCACGGAGTCGGCGGTGCGGGCGGCGATCGACCGGGGCGGGACGGTGGATTTCGAGTTGAACTGCGACCTCGTCCTGAGCTCGACGCTGGTGCTGAAGAATCTCGATCTCGATCTGGAGGCGAACGGGTTCCCGGTGACGCTCGATGGCGGGAGCACGCTGCGGATCATGTTGATCAGCGGCGGTAACGTGACGATCGGCGGGGTGCACTTCGAACACGGGCAGGTGAACGGGAGCTCGGGCGCAGATGGGACCGCGCCGGCGGCGGGCCAGGCGGGCGGCCGCGCCGAGGGCGGGGCGCTGCTGATCAGCTCGGGGACCGTGACGCTCAACGACGACTTCTTCTTCCAGGACGCCGCTCAGGGCGGCGTCGGCGGCGATGGTGGGGCGGGCACGCCGGGCACTGCGGGGTCTGACGGCAGCACCGGCACGGTCGGGAATCCCGGCTCGCCGGGTGGTTCCGGCTTGGCGGGGACGCCGGGCACGGCGGCGTCGAACGGTGGGGCAGGCGGGGCCGCGTACGGGGGTGCGATCGACAACGCCGGCACGCTGACGATCGACGGCGGCATGATCGACGGCTCAACCCGGGGAGGCAACGGTGGTCTCGGCGGCGACGACAACGGAGCCGCCGGCGGCGCGGGCGGAGATGGTGGCGAGGGCGGCGCCGGCGTCAGCGGCAGCCCGGCGACTTCAGCGGGCGAGAGCGGCGGCGACGGTGGGCAGGGGTCCGTCGGCGGCTCCGGAGCCGGCGGCGGCCAGGGCGGCAAGGGCGCCAATGGCGGCGCCGGCGG